>NZ_JBIVFT010000006.1:0-243898 GCF_044748305.1 Arthrobacter sp. NPDC090010 | reverse complement strand
GTGGGGTTTTTATTCCCCCAACACCACTATTTTTTTTTTCCCCCCCACACAACACACCCCCCCCCACCACCCCCGGGGGGTGTGTTTTTTTTTGGGCCCCCCAAAACCCACAACCACGGAGCAGTCGATGAGGGGCGGACAGCAAAAAGCCCCTGTTCCTCGCTGTGGGGGCGAGGAACAGGGGCCGGAAACGCGCTACAGGCTAGCGGGATGTGCCCTGGGACACCGAGCCTTGCAGCTGGCGCTGGAAGATCACGTAGACCACGAGCACGGGGAGCACCGTCACGGTGACGGCGGCGAACAGCGCACCGAAGTCGACGGCATAGCCCATCTGCTGGGCGTAGGCGAACAGGCCCTGGGACAGAACCTTCGGACCGGACGAGTTGATGGTCACCGGAATGAGGAACTGATTCCACAGGCCGAGGAAGTTGAAAATCGCGACCGAGGCCAGGCCGGGCTTCGCCATCGGGAGCATGATCTGGAAGAAGGTCCTCCATTCACCCGCACCATCGATCGCGGCGGCCTCGGCGATCTCACCCGGCAGATTCTTGAAGAAGCTGTGCAGGAAGAACACCGTGAACGCCAGTGCGAAGCTCGTGTACGTGGCGATCATCGCCTGATATGTGCCGAGGATGCCCATGTTCTTCAGAATCGCGAACAGGGGGACCATGGCGAGGAACACCGGGAAGGTGTTGCCTGCCAGCATCAGGATGTACAGGAACCTGTTGCCCCAGAACTTGAAGCGCGCCAGCACATAGGCGGACATGGCGCCCAGCAGCATCACGAGCACCAGCGAGACGCCGACGACGAGCACCGAGTTGCCGAAGTACTCGCCGATGTGAGCGGTCTGCCACGCGCGGCTGTAGTTGTCGAAGTGCCACTCGCTGGGCAACGCGAAGGGCGAGGCGAAAATCTCCGCCGAAGACTTGAAGGACGACATGAACGTCCACAGCAGGGGAAGCACCACGATCGCCGACCACAGGATCAGCACCACGTGGCTGATGCCCGCCACCGTCCGGTCGCCCGCAGTGGTCTCGGCCTTGCGCTCGACGTGCCCTTCCGGGGCTTTCGTCTTATTGAGGACACTCATACCAATTCCTGATCCTTACCACCGGTCAACCGGTTCACCAGGAAAACGAGTCCCGAGAAGATGAGAGTGGCCACGGCCATCACGACACCCATGGCGGTCGCCATACCGAACTGACCGCGTTGGAAGGCCGTGAAGAACAGCTGCTGAGCCATGACCAGGGTCGAATTCTGCGGGCCGCCGGCGTTCGGGAACAGGGCGGCCATGTAGACGAAGGCGTCGAGGGCGACGATGCCGAGGTAGATGTACGCGGTCTGGATGTTGTCCCGGATCATCGGAACCGTGAGGCTGATGGCCGTGCGGAAACGCCCGGCTCCGTCGATGCGCGCCGCCTCGTAGAGCTCGGCAGGGATGCCCTTGATGCCGGCCACGAAGAGCACCATGTAGAAGCCCACGAAGCCCCACACGATCACGAACATGGAGGCGCCCATGGCGGTACGGGCATCACCCAGCCACGGGTAGTCCTTGAAGCCGCCAAGGCCCACCGCACGCAGCAGACCGTTCAGCAGGCCACCGCTCGGATCGTAGATCTGTCCCCACATGATGCCGATGGCGATCGCGGGGATGGTGTAGGGGAAGAAGGAGACCACGCGGTAGAAGCTGGAGCCCTTCAGGCCCTTGACCTGCCCCTTGCTGCTGCCGCCGACCGTGACCATGACGGCGAGGGCCAACGCGAGGATGATCGTCACCAGGGGCACGATGATGAGCAACAGGATGTTGTTGCCGAGGGCCTTGAGGAAGAGATCATCCTGGAAGAGGCGGATGTAGTTGTCCAGCCCCACCACGTTGTACTTCGGGCTGAAGCCCGACCAGTTGGTGAAACTGTAATAGAACGCCTGAATGAACGGCGAAATCACGAAAATCAGATACAGGACAAACGGCACACCGAGGAAGACCAGCATGAAGCTGAGCTTGTCCCAGGTCAGCTTCTTGCGCCGCCGCGGAACGGCGGCCGAGGGGCCGCCGTCCGCGGTGGTTCCCAGAACAGGCTGGGTCACTTGATTTCAACCTTCTTGATCGACGAATCCGACGCGATCTTGTCCGAGATCTGCTGCAGGTCGCTGGCCAGCTGGTCCGCGGAGCTCTTGCCGTCCAGGAAGGTGTTCCAGGCGACGAGCTGGTCCTTGTTCATGCCGTACAGATCGAAGACCTTCCAGTTGAAGGTGTTCTTCCCGGCGGCGTCGAGCATCTTCGTCTGGGAGACCAGGGCGGTGGAGCCGAAGCCGTCGGCCGGGACGGTGCCCTTGACGACGGTGGGGGCCAGCTTGGTCTTGGCGAAGTTGGTCGCCGCGTCCTTGGAGAGCATGGCACGAAGCAGTTCCTTGCCGCCCGCGACGTTCTTGCCCTGAGACGGGACGATGAACGGCTCGCCGGCACCGGAGTGCAGGGCCTCGTAGGGCAGCTTGGAGCCGGAGGTGACGGTCGGCACCGGGGCACCGGTCATCTTGAAGTCGGCCTTGGTCTGGTCCTTCATCTCGTTTTCGATCCAGGAACCGGACGGGTACAGCAGTGCGTCCTGGCTGTTCGACCACTGCGCCTGAGCGGCGGTGAACTGGGTTCCGGAGCCACCGGGCTTGATGTGACCGGCCTTGATGTGCTTCTCCAGGGCCTGGAAGACCTTGGTGATCGCGTCCTGCTTCCAGGCGTTCGGCTTCAGGTTCTCGATGTTCAGACGGACCTCGTCGCCACCTTCCTTGATGGCGGAGGCGAAGGCGAGCTCCTGGTAGTACGTCGCGGCTTCCTTGCCCCACAGGAACAGGTACTTGCCCTTGGCCTTGGCCTTCTCGCCGAGATCGAACGCCTCATCCCAGGTCTTCGGAACGGTCCAGCCGTTCGCTTCGAACAGCGACGCCGAGTACCAGACACCGTAGACGGTCAGAACGTAGTTGATGGCTGCGACCTTGTCACCGAAGGTGCCCGGGTTCAGTACGCCTTCGTACAGGGTGTCAGCGATCTTGGTGCCCTCGTAGTTGTTGGCCTCGGTGATGCTCTTGAGGTCTTCGAGGGAGTCGAGGATGGTGGAGATGCCGATGGACTGGGCACCGGAGTTGTCCACGAGATCCGGCGGGTTGCCACCGGCGAAGCGCGGCTGCAGTTCAGAGGAGATGGCCGAGGAGGCCGAAACCTTGAAGGTCGAACCGGAGAATTTCTTCTGGGCGACGTTCGCGGCGAACTGGACGTAGTCCGTCTTGTAGCCGCCGTCGAAGACCACGGCATCGACGGTCGAGTTGCTGGCCATGCCGAACGGGTTGTCCGCAGATACGGTACCGGTGGGAGCGGACCCACCGCCGCTGTCACCGCCGGATGCGCAGGAAGCCAAGGCGCCACCCATGGGGATGATCGCGGCAGTCGCGAGCGCCCCCCGGAGGAATCCACGCCGAACAAACGGCTGGTTCTGCATGTTCATATCGTTAACCTTCCGATGACTCAAAGGAGCTGGACGGGTCATCTGCGACTTCGACCAGCGTGACCTGGGCCCATCGGGACCCTTGCCTGTGTGATATGCAACACCATCTTTGCGCGAAACGCAATAATTCCCGGGAGTTTTGATCAACTTCTTTCATTGCGGTTTCATAACTTGCCTCATGTGGAGGCCGTCCCGGGGCCCCTTCAGCGCTGGCCGGGCCGGGTGCCGGGAGACCCTGCGAGGGTGACGATGAGGCCAGCTTCCCACCCGTCCCAGGACCGCAGCGAGCGCCTCGCCGTGACCGGGGAAAATCGAGTAGTGGCTACTGGGGACAACTGGATTCCGGCTCGATAATCTTCACAGTACGCAGCACTCTGCCGACCGGTCCGCCGACAGGACACTGCGTACCGACGCCGGGAGCCGGGGAACCCCACGTCGGTGCCGAGCGACCGTTTAGGAGGCGGCCGGTCGGGGTCCCGCCAGAGGCCAGGAACCTCAGCCGGAGCGGGGCCGGGCAACCCGACACCTTCGGGGCACCCGGCCCCAGAAAACCCCTCAGCCGCGTTCCAGAAGCCCTTTCCAGCCCAGCTGTTCCTGCTGGCGCCGGCTGAGCCCGGAGACCACGAGGTCGTAAGAATCCTCGATCATGTCCCGCAGCAGATCCTCCGGCACCCCATCCAGCTGCACACTGTTCCAGTGCTTCTTGTTCATGTGCCAGGCACCGGTGATCGCCGGATAGGAGGCCCTCAGCTGCAGCGCGATCTCCGGATCGCATTTGAGGTTGACTCCCAGAGGCGTGCCGCTGAGAGCCGACAGCGCGAACATCTTGGCGGGGTGGCGTGCGCCGTCGACCGCGGAGGCGACCTTGAACACCGACAGCCCCGGGTCGAAGGGGTACTCCTCCACCGCTCCGGGGAACGACAGGCAGAACTCTCTCAGCGCTTCGGCGTCCATCGCGGTTCTTCTCTCCTTCAGCGGCTCTCAGCCGTGGCGTACGACGACGGCGGGCTCAGGCCTGGGCCTGACCGTCACCGGCCAGCCGACGGCCCTGCTGTGCCCAGCGGTGCAGCACTCGGTCGGGGCACTCGTCCATCACGACCATGAGACCGGCGGCCTCGGCCCGGAGAGCGGCGTCTTCGTCGACAACGCCGAGCTGCATCCAGACGGCCTTCGCACCCGCCTCGATGGCCTGGTCCACCACGTCCCCCACGCGCTGGGAATTGACGAAGCAATCCACCACGTCCACTCCTGCGGGCACCTCGGAGAGTTTCGTGTACCCCTTCTCCCCATGGACGTCCTCGCCCTTGGGGTTGATGGGGATGATCTCCATCCCCATCCGGTCGCGGACCGTGAGCGAGACGTCGTAGGCGGCACGCCACTGGTTGGTGCTGAGACCGACGATGGCCCAGCGGGCCTTCGTCGTCATGAGCTTTTCAATGACGGCGGGATCGTTGACGTGGGTCATGCCCTAAGCCTATTCCCCCGCCGATCCGGCCGGAACGCACCGAGGGCCGGCGACGCCAACGCGCCGCCGGCCCTCGAAAGAGGAAGGAGGATCAGTCCTCGATCAGGTCATGCACGACGATGGTCTGCTCGCGGTCCGGGCCCACGCCGATGGCGGAGAAACGGGTGCCGGAGAGGCGTTCCAGGGCCAGGACATAGTTCCGGGCGTTCTCGGGGAGATCGCCGAGGGTCTTGGCCCCGCTGATGTCCTCGGTCCAGCCGGGGAAGTACTCGAAAACAGGCTTCGCATGGTGGAAGTCCGTCTGGGTCATCGGCATCTCATCGTGGCGGACCCCGTCGACGTCATACGCCACACAGACCGGGATCTGTTCGATGCCCGTGAGCACGTCCAGCTTGGTGAGGAAGTAGTCCGTGAAGCCGTTGACGCGGGAGGCGTGACGGGCCAGGACGGCGTCGTACCAACCGCAACGGCGGGGGCGGCCCGTGTTGACGCCGAACTCACCGCCGGTCTTCTGCAGGTAGAGGCCCATGTCGTCGAACAGCTCCGTGGGGAACGGGCCCGCACCGACGCGCGTGGTGTACGCCTTGATGATGCCGATCGAGCGGGAGATCCTCGTGGGTCCGATGCCAGAACCCACAGAAGCGCCGCCGGCGGTGGGGTTGGAGGAGGTCACGAACGGGTAGGTGCCGTGGTCCACGTCCAGGAAGGTGGCCTGGCCGCCTTCCATGAGGACGACCTTGCCCTCGTCGAGGGCCTTGTTCAGCACATAGGTGGAGTCGACCACCAGCGGGCGCAGGCGTTCGGCGTAGGAGAGGAAGTACTGGACGATCTCCTCGGCCTCGACGGCGCGGCGGTTGTAGACCTTCACCAGCAGCTGGTTCTTCTGGTGCAGGGAGCCTTCGACCTTCTGACGCAGGATGGATTCGTCGAAGACGTCCTGGACCCGGATGCCCAGACGGGCCACCTTGTCCATGTAGGCGGGTCCGATGCCCCGGCCGGTGGTGCCGATGGCGCGCTTGCCGAGGAAGCGCTCGGTCACCTTGTCCAGCACCTGGTGGAACGGGGCCACGAGGTGGGCGTTCGCCGAGACGCGCAGCCGGGAGGTGTCCGCACCACGGGCTTCCAGACCGTCGATCTCCTGGAAGAGGGCTTCGAGGTTCACCACGCAGCCGTTGCCGATGACCGGGATGGCATTAGGGCTGAGGATGCCGGCGGGAAGGAGCTTCAGCTCGTACTTCTCACCGTTCACGACGACGGTGTGCCCGGCGTTGTTTCCGCCGTTCGGCTTCACCACGTAATCGACGCGGCCGCCCAGAAGATCGGTGGCCTTTCCCTTGCCTTCATCGCCCCATTGGGCTCCGACGATCACGATTGCTGGCACAGGGGCCTCCCATGGGGCTCGGCAGGGCAGTTACCCACCCAGTTTAGTCCACACGCCGGATCCGGCCGCATGGGGGCGCTTCACGACGCTCAGCCGATATTGGTGCAGGAGCCTCCCAGGCCTCCGACAAGACCCGGGTTGGCCTTCACTTTGACCGGGACCGAAGTCCAGGTGCCGTTCTTCATGACGATGGCCAGTTCCAGTTCGGCCCCAAGCCCGAGCAGCCCACCCAGGAGATTCACCGGGACATCGGTGACGTAGTCGGCGCCGCTGACCGTGGTGCTGGTCGTCATGGAAAAGCCCGTGAGTGGTGCCAGCACGGACCCCAGCCCACTCTGCGAGGCGTACATCACCGAATTGGCGAGCGCATACCCGGCCGGGGCCCGCCAGTAGATCGTGATCTTGGCACCCAGTCCCAGAACACCCGGGTTGTAGACGCAGGGTTTGCTGAGCGTCGCAGGCGGAATGGTGGTCGCGCTCAGACCACTGCCCTTCGTCCATTCGTTGTCCGTCCAGGCGGCGGAGGTGGGTACGGCGGAGAGCACGACGGCGCACGCGGCCACCGCCGCGATCCAGCCTCCGCGGACTCTCACCACGTCATCCCTTCGTCATCGGTCGTTTTTCCTGCGCCGGACGCCGGCGCGCGAACGCCGCCCAGAGCGCGGTCCCCAGCAACAGCAGCGCCCCGCCCAGCAGAGCGAACCGCCCGCCGTCGTACCCGGTGGAACCCAGCTGACCGGGCGCGCCGTCCTCAGCTTGCGCCGTGATCCCGAGACCCAGCCGCAAGCTCTCGCCCGGCGCCGGAGCCATGCCACGGGGAGCGGCCAGGGACACTGCCAGATACGACTCCTGGCCCACGGGAAGTCCGGCCAAGGGGATCCTCGTCCGAGGTTCCACCGCATCCAGAGGTTTGCCGTCGATCCGGACGGACGACTTCCCGGCACAGCTCAGCCGCGCACCCACACCGCTCCCACCATCCCACGGTTGTGAACATTCGCGCACGGTGACGAGATACCCGCCCGGGGCGGCCAATGCTCCACTGGCGCTCAGCCGCAGCGAAGTGGTGGCAGACACTTTCTCGGCCACACTCAGTCTGAGCTGCCAGGAGTACTCCTGACCGGGTGCAAGGGATGGGAACACCAGGGGGTACGGAGCGGACGCCAGTTCCAGTCGTCCCGGTGAACCCGTCTGCGGCACCGGGACGAACCCGTCCGCCGCCTGCACGGGATTCGCCACACACGCGAGAACGGCCAGCACGAGCACGGCACATCCCGCACGGAACTTCACGACGCCTCCTTCACCGCATGGCGTGGCTGCCGGCGTGGCCAGAAAGCCCAGGTGACCAGCACCGCGAGGACCAGCGTCAGCACGGTGAGGAACCATGGACCCCTGGCGGCCATCACCCAGGACCCGAGGAAGGGCACGGTGAACACGACCCGCTGCGCAGTGGTCACTTGATACGGCAGAGGGTCCTCCGAGGAGTTCGCATCACCCTTCAGCACGAGCGTGGCGGCACCCGGGCCGTTGCCCGGCTCAGGGTGCACGGACACCGCGCGGTGCGTCACCAAGGTCTTGGTGCCCTGCCGTACCACGGAAACCACCTCCCCCGGCTTGACCTGGTCAGCCGGCTCACGAACCGTCAGGGACAAAGCCCCCACCGGGTAGGCGGGTTCCATCGAGCCGGTGCGGAACACCACGAAACCCGCTCCGAACAGAAGCGAAGCAAGGACCCCGAGGAGGCACAAAAGTCCCAGGAAGGCCGCGAGGCTCAGCAGAACCTCGCGCACCACCCTGGCACTGCGCGCCACCACGGATCAGGAACCGACGGTGCTGGTGAACCGCCAGAGCGGGGTGGTCGCCTTGCCCTGCAGGGAGGAATCGGCGGTCGTCGGAAGGGTCAGGGCGAAGCAGAGATCGACGCCGGTACCGGCCGTCGAGGAATCCGCGCCGGCCGGCAGGGAGATCGGCGTCGCCGACGTCGCCGTCAGCGGCTGACCGGCCGCCACCAGCACGGTGCCGCCGCCTGCGAACCCGGCCGCATTGCACTGAGCCTTGGTGACACCCGACTTGAGAGAATAGGTCAGAGCGCCGTAGAGGGCCGAGTTGTTGGTCGGGTCAACCACCGGGGTGGCCTGGACGCCTTCAGCGAGCGTTGCCGTGAGGGCCTGCGAGCCCGCAGCCGAGCGAAGCTGCATCGGAGCGTAGACGGTGCTGCCCGGCAGGAGCTTGTCCGCGTTCACCGTGAACGTCAGTGCACCACCGTTCTTGGCACCCTGATCGCTCCAGGCCGCCGCCCCTGCCGTGCCGGTCCAGGTGTTCTGTTCCATGTGGTACACCGCGGTGCCCGGGCCGCCGGTTCCGTTGTCGTTCTGGCCGAAGACCCATTCATTGTCCGTCCAGGCGGCGAGGGTGAACACGGCGCCCACGCCGAGAACGAGACCACCGGCCAGGATGGCGCGGACTTTGCGGGAGCGGAAGGAGCGAGTGGTTGGCTGGTCCATGATGATGCCTTGTCATAGAGAGATGAGTGATCGAGCACCAGCGGCCCCTCCCGGCCAGGCGTCTCATGAGCGGCCAGTCCCCCCGGAGAGGCCGCGTCCAAACCAGGATGGCAAGGCGTCACCGACGGTGTCAATCACGTCCAGGACACGATTTGAGAGAGACCTACATCTTGTGCCGGGCGGCCTGGACCCTGTTATCTGGATCACATACCCGTCGGTAACAAAGCGGTTCGTGCATCGCGTTCCCTACCGGCGACGACACGCAGGAGGCACCGTGTTCAGCAGCCCATACCCCGACGTCGACATCCCCGCCGTGAGCGTCTACGACTATCTTTTCGGCGATCTCACCCCTGACGACCTGCAGCGGATCGCGCTCGTGGATGGAAGCACGGGCGCCGAGGCGAGCTACGGCGACCTCTTGAACAGCATTCACGCAGTGGCCGGTTACCTTGCAGCCCACGGAGTCGTACCGGGAAACGTGGTGGGCATCCTCTCCCCGAACATCCCCGCCTTCGCGCCCGTCTTCCACGGCATCCTGCGGACCGGCGCCGCCGCGACCACGATCAACGCGCTCTACACCGCCGAGGAGGTCGCGCATCAATTGCAGGACGCAGGGGCCTCCTGGCTCTTCACGATCGCGCCGTTCCTGGAACGCGCCGAGGCGGCCGCAGCGGCCGCGGGCATCCCGGCGGAACGCTTGATCGTCATCGGCGAGGCCGAGGGCCACCCCTCGTACCGCGAGGTGCTGCAAGCCGGATTCCAGCCACCCGAGGTGAGCATCGACCCTGCCACGCACATCGCCGTGCTGCCATTCTCCTCGGGAACCAGTGGCACCCCGAAGGGCGTCATGCTCACCCACCGCAATCTGGTGGCCAACGTCCAGCAGGCTCGTACGCTGCTGGAGGTGTCCTCCGAGGACCGCCTGCTGGCGCTGCTGCCCTTCTTCCACATCTACGGGATGACGGTGCTGCTGAATCTGGCCCTCGCAGAGCGTGCACGGCTGGTGACGATGCCCAAGTTCGACCTGACGGAGTTCCTGCGCATCATCCAGGACCACCGCATCAGCTATCTCTTCATCGCGCCACCCGTCGCGGTCGCGCTGTCCAAGCACCCCTTGGTGGCGGACTATGACCTGTCGAGCGTGCACACAGCACTTTCCGGGGCGGCACCGCTCGACGAGGAACTGGGCCACGCCGTGGCGGAACGCCTCGGCTGCCGCATGCTCCAGGGATACGGGATGAGTGAAATGAGTCCGGTCTCGCATCTCATCCCCCGTTCCGCGGAGGGCGTCCCATTGGGCAGTTGCGGTTACACGGTGCCCAATATGGACATGCGGATCGTGGATCTGGCCACCGGTGAGGACATCGACCCGCCGGCTGAGGGTGTCAGCGAACCGGGTCATCTGCTCTGCCGCGGCCCCAATGTCATGCTCGGCTACCTCAATCTCCCGGAGGCCACCGCCGAGGCACTGGACGCCGACGGCTTCCTGCACACCGGCGACATCGCCACGGTGTCCTCGACCGGCGTCGTGAGCATCGTGGACCGGCTCAAAGAACTCATCAAATACAAGGGCTACCAGATCGCCCCGGCCGAGCTTGAGGCCGTGCTGCTCACGCATCCCGAGGTGGCCGACGTCGCGGTGGTCGGCGCCTACGACGAGGATCACCAGGAGGTTCCGAAGGCGTTCGTGGTCCGGCAGCCGGGTTCGGCGCTCGACGCGGCCGGGGTGATGGCCTTCGTGGCCGAGCATGTCGCCCCGCACAAGAAGGTGCGCCAGGTGGAATTCCTGGATGCGATCCCGAAGTCCTCCTCCGGCAAGATCCTGCGTCGCGAGCTGCGAAAGGCCTGAGCCAGGCAGGGTGGGACGGGGCTCGTAGGCCGGCCGAACTCGCTACTTCAACCCACGGCTTTGCCGAACTCGCTGGCATCGTGCGAGATCGCGATCCAAGGGAGCGAAACGGCATCGAACCAGCGAGCTCACCGACCGCAGGGACCCCCGGAAGCACGACGGCTGCCGGTCACCTTCCAGACTGAAAGTGACCGGCCGCCCCACCCTGCTCAGCCACCGCTCAGAGTGCCTCGATGGCAGCCTTTGCGGTGGGATCCGAGTCATTCAGGAACGACTCGATCCGTTCGGGCTCATCGGCCTCGCCGATGGCCGCTGAGGCCCGGCCCAGCGCGTACAGGGCCCGCAGGAATCCCTGGTTCGGCTCGTGCTCCCACGGGATCGGGCCGGTGCCGCGCCAGCCGTTACGGCGCAGCGCGTCCAGTCCGCGGTGGTAACCCACCCGGGCGAAGGCGTAGGACTCGATGGTCTTGTTCTCGGCCCAGGCCTGTTCCGCGGCGAGCGCCCACAACAGAGACGAAGCCGGGTTCTTCGCGAGCAGTTCGTGAACGGGGGCACCCAGGGCCAGGTGCTGGTACACCTCGGTCTCGGCGGGCAGCTTCGTGGGCTCCGGGCCGAGGAGGTTGGTGCGGAACTCGTCCGACATGCTTACTTGCCGCTCTTGCCGGCGGAGCCGAGCTGCTGCGCGGCCTCGACGATGCGGGCGGCCATGCCGGCCTCTGCGGAGGCGCCCCAGACGCGCGGATCGTAGGTCTTCTTGTTGCCGATCTCGCCGTCGACCTTCAGCACGCCGTCGTAGTTGCTGAACATGTGGCCGGCCACCGGACGGGTGAAGGCGTACTGCGTGTCCGTGTCCACGTTCATCTTGATGACGCCGAAGGAGACGGCGTCCGCGATCTCCTGCTCGGAGGAACCGGAACCGCCGTGGAAGACCAGGTCGAACGGGTTGGCCTTGCCGATCTTGGCGCCGACCTCTTCCTGGATCTTCTTCAGCAGCTCGGGACGCAGCTTCACGCCACCCGGCTTGTAGACGCCGTGGACGTTGCCGAAGGTCAGCGCCGTGATGTAACGGCCCTTCTCACCGGAGCCCAGGGCCTCGATGGTGGCGAGGGCGTCCTCGGTGGTGGTGTAGAGCTTCTCGTTGATCTCGTTCTCCACACCGTCCTCTTCACCGCCAACGGTGCCGATCTCGACCTCGAGGATCATCTTGGCCGCGGCCGTGCGGTCCAGCAGCTCACGGGCGATCCGCAGGTTCTCGCCCAGGTCCTCATGGGAACCGTCCCACATGTGGGAGTTGAAGAACGGGTTGCGGCCGGCCTTGACCTCGGCCTCGGAAGCCGCCAGCAGCGGCAGGACGAAGCCGTCCAGCTTGTCCTTCGGGCAGTGATCGGTGTGCAGCGCGATGTTCACGTCATAGTTCTTGGCGACCTCGCGGGCGAAGGCTGCGAAGCCGAGGGACCCGGCGACCATGTCCTTGACGGAGGCGCCGGACCAGTAGGCGGCACCACCGGTGGACACCTGGATGATGCCGTCGGAACCGGCCTCGGCGAAACCACGGATGGCCGCGTTGAGGGTCTGCGAGGAGGTGACGTTGACCGCCGGGTAAGCGAAACCGCCTGCCTTGGCACGGTCGATCATGTCGGCGTAGATTTCCGGGGTTGCGATAGGCATGCTGACTCCTGGTGATGCAACGGGATGGGCCGGGCAGCAGGGATGTTGCCGACCGTTTCGCGCTATTTCCGCGTGACTGAACCCATCCTAGCCAGCAAGCAGGCGGGCATGGAATGTGTGGCCTGGATCATGACGCGACGCATCCTCGCACGAGTCAGGCGACCGTCTGGCCGAAGACATGCCTCCTGATCCAGGCATGCATGGCGATCGCGGCGGCCGACGCCGCGTTGATGGAACGGGTGGAGCCGAACTGTTCGATGGACAGCGTCGCGGCCGCGGCCGCGTGGACTTCCTCGGACAGTCCCGGCCCTTCCTGTCCGAAGACCAGGACACAGTTCTTCGGCAGTTCGTACGTCTCCAAGGGGGTGGAGTCGGGGAAGATGTCCACCCCGAGAATGGTCAGTCCCTCCCCCTGGGCCCATGCGACGAAGTCCTCCACCGTCGGGTGGTGGCGCACGTGCTGGTACTTGTCGGTGACCATGGCTCCGCGGCGGTTCCAGCGGCGCCGCCCGATGATGTGGACCTCCTTGGCCAGGAAGGCGTTCGCCGTGCGCACCACGGTGCCGATGTTCAGATCGTGCTGCCAGTTCTCGATCGCCACATGGAAATCGTGCCGCCGGGTGTCCAGCTCGGCGACGATCGCATCGTGCTTCCAGTAACGGTACTGATCCAGGACGTTCCGGCGGTCACCATGTTCCAGCAGCTCAGGATCCCAATGCTCACCGGACGGCCAGTCCCCTTCCCATGGCCCGACCCCGACCTCAGGCTGCTGTGCGCCGTCGTCGTCGCGCGCCGGACTTTCAACGGCGGGACGGCGGTCTGAAGGGTTCTGTTCAGTCACCCGTCAACTCTATCGGGGGCACAACGGGCCGCCCGGCGGACCGTTCTTCACATTCCGTTCAGCCGGAAGGGGGAAAATAGGGTGGGAGTACGTTCCCGCTTGTCAGGAGGAATCATGAGCAACGCCGAGCAGGGCCCCCTGCGCAATCACCGCAGCGGCCAGGAGATCGAGTGCTGGCTGACCGATATGGACGGCGTCCTCGTCCACGAGAACCACGCCATTCCCGGTGCCGCGGAGCTGATCCAGCGCTGGGTGGACACCTCCAAGCGCTTCCTGGTGCTGACCAATAACTCGATCTTCACCCCGCGGGATCTGGCCGCGCGCCTGAAATCATCCGGGCTGGAGATTCCGGAGGAGAACATCTGGACCTCCGCTCTCGCCACGGCCCAGTTCCTGAAGGAGCAGGTCCACAGTTCGGACAGCGGCAACCGCGCCTACACGATCGGCGAGGCGGGCCTGACCACGGCTCTGCACGAGGCGGGCTTCATCCTGACGGATCAGGACCCGGACTTCGTGGTGCTCGGAGAGACCCGGACCTACTCTTTCGAGGCGATCACCACCGCCATCCGTCTCATCCTGGCCGGGGCACGGTTCATCGCGACGAACCCGGACGCCACCGGCCCTTCCAAGGACGGCCCGATGCCCGCCACGGGCGCCATCGCGGCCCTGATCAGCAAGGCGACCGGCCGTGAACCGTACATCGTGGGCAAGCCGAATCCCATGATGTTCCGCTCCGCCATGAACCGGATCGATGCGCATTCCGAGACCACCGCGATGATCGGGGACCGGATGGACACCGACATCATCGCGGGCATGGAGGCCGGGCTCCACACCGTTCTGGTGCTCTCCGGCATCACGCAGCAGGAAGAGATCGCCGCATATCCGTTCCGGCCCAACCAGGTGCTGCCGAGCGTGGCCACCCTGCACGAACTCATCTGAGCCGACGCCGCCGGGCATGGGAACGGCCCCGCATCGCACGAGATGATCGTGTGGCGCGGGGCCGTTCCTCTTGTAAGCCGCAGATCAGCCTTGCGGCTCCACCGGCGGCAGCGCCGACCAGGGGAAGGTGATCCACTTGTCCGTGCGGCGCCACTCGTAATCGGGCTCCAGGATGGTGCGCGGCTTGGTGTAGAGGCACACGGTGCGGACTTCGGCGCCCCAGTCACCGATCAGTTCGACCACCTTGGCGAGGGTGCGCCCGGAGTCGGAGACATCGTCCACCAGGAGGACCTTCTTGCCGTGGAGCGCGCCCTCATCCAGCATCGGCGGCAGCACCACGGGCTCCGGAAGGACCGTCCCGATGCCGGTGTAGAACTCGACGTTCAGTGCACCACAGGCCTTGGCCCCGAGGGCGTAGGCGATGGAACCCGCCAAGAGCAGACCGCCGCGCGCGATCGCCACCACGACTTCGGGCTGGAAACCGCTGTCCACCACGGTCTGGGCGAGCTCGCGGGAGGCGTCCCCGAACGTGTCCCAGGTGAGGACTTCGCGCTCGGGCTCGGGGAGGACGTCCACCCCGGAATCATCAAGATTACTTGTCATGCATCAAAGTTACCGGCGCCGAGCTACGCGCCGCGACTCGACGTACACCCAGCAAAACCACCCCGAAAGACTGTGGCGTCTTGAGCAACAGGCTTCGTCTCGTGCCGAAGACGTAGGCCATCACGCAAAAGGGCCGCAATTACGTTCGCTAACCTATGATCCGCTCGAAATTCGTATGATCTCGACCTTTCCGCATGCTATGGTCGCCGTATGATTCTGTTGCGCGTCACCGTGCGGAACCACAAGAGCATCCGGGACGAGATCACCATCGACCTTAGGCACCCGTCGCTTCAGACCCTCCAGCCCAGGAACGGCGAGTGGACTAAGGCGGCATACCCGCTTGCTGGCGTATTCGGAGGCAACGCGACTGGAAAGTCCGCTGTCCTGGACGCAATCCGTTATGCCCTCACCGCCGTCGAGCAGTCCGCTACTTCGTGGCAAGCATCCAAATCTATGCGCCGAGCACCGTTCATGCTCGATGGAATCTCACGGACCTCGACTAGCGTGTATGAGCTCGATCTCGTGCACGAAGGCCGGCGCTATCTTTACGGCTTCGAGGTCGACCATCAGGGTGTCAAACGTGAATGGCTACGTGACATCCCTACTTCGCGCTGGCGTACCCTGTTTGATCGCGTCCGGGAGACGAGAACCCTTACGTTTCACCCGAGTCTTCGCGCACGGATCGAAGTGACCGACCGCGAGCTGGTCCTCAGTCGCGCCCTGCTGCTCGGTGATTCTGTGCTCCACGCATTCGCTCGTGACTTGACGGAAAGCTTCGACTACGTGCTTGTCAAGGACTCCCACCGCGAAGCCCGCTTGCGAAGCATCGCTGATTCACTGGCAGAGGGAGGCATCACTTTCGACGACCTCGAAGCGCTGCTTCAAGTCGCGGACATCGGCGTTTTGAAAGTTGGAATTGAGGAAACGAGCGTGCCCGAGCACGTGCTCCGAGCGGTGACCCGGCTCTGGCGCGAGCTGAAGGAAGACGAAGAACCAGATGCCAAGACGGAGAAAGCCGCCGATGACAAAAATCAAGACCAGCTGGACGACGACGACCTTGCACAGGTAGTACGCCACCTGCTCTTCACTCACCGCGGAACGGCTGAAGAATGCCCCCCGTTTTCGATCAGAGATGAAAGTGATGGGACGATTGCCTGGCTTGCCATTGCAGTGCCCGCTCTGGAGGCCCTGCGCAACGGAGGGCTGCTCCTAGTCGACGAAATCGACGCCAGCCTTCACCCTCATCTTCTTGAGGTCCTCCTCGGTGCGTTCATGGAACCAACGATTAACTCTCGGCATGCGCAACTTATCTTCACTAGCCATGAGTCTTATCTACTTTCCCCGCTCAGCGACGTACGCCTAGCTCCTGAACAGGTCTGGTTCACCGATAAGAGTTACGAAGGCGTAACTGAACTGTTTTGTCTCGCCGACTTCCCGAAACACCCAGACGCAAATATAGAGAAGCGCTATCTGACAGGGCGGTACGGAGGAACTCCAAGACTTTCGCCGAGTGTACTGGCTGCCCTCGTCAGCTCTGAGGACCACTGACCATGGCAGGTCGGGCATATGGCCGACGGAGTAGCAGGCCAGCCCGCGAGCTCGTCAGACGCATCCTCGTCGTCACTGAGGGAATGCTGACAGAACGACAGTACGTTGAGGGGCTGAACAGCTTCTTGCGAAGCAAGGGCGCTACAGCTGTCGTCAAGTCCGTTCCCGTGGGCAAAGATCCCTTGAAAGTGGTCCAGAAGTGCGTCGAGAAAAGAGATGAGGCGGCTAAGAGCGGCAAGGAGTATGAATTCTGCGTCTGCCTCGTTGACGTCGACCAGCACGATGCGCTACCAGCCGCCTGTCAACTCGCCGCCTCCGAGTCGATCGTTCTCCTGATTTCTAATCTAAAGTTCGAAGTTTGGCTGCGGTGGCATGCTGAAAACAAGCGCTCAGCAATGACGTCTTCACAGCTCGACGAGCTGACTAACCGACTGGGACTAGTCAAGAACAAGAGCCTCTCATCGGGATTCCCGTTCCATGCCGTGCACGGAGCCTGTAAAGTTGCGCGAACGTCCGACCCTGGGATGGAAGCCGGGCGAGTAGGTCCTGATCCGTCTTCGGCAATGCCAATACTCGTAGATTTGATGCTCGCGTCCGGGAATAAGTAGATCTCACCGAACCCAAGGGAGCAGTGTCAATCGCAACGACAAGCGTCGCTGGAAGAAACAAGCACGGATCGATCGGTCTGCGAGTCGGCTTCACATCGGGCCCGCGTGCTGGGCGTGCCGGTCTCGCCGCCACACCCAGCACGCATGCACGACGGCGAGTGGGCACGCGCCGTCGTTGTTCAATCTTCTAGTCGAGGCCGAGCTCGTCCTTGGAGAAGGCGAAGAGGTACGGCACTCCGGCCTCGGCCTCGATCTTCTCTTTGGCGCCGGTGTTGCGGTCCACGATCACGGCGACGGCCTTGATGTTGCCACCGGCGTTGCGGACGCCCTCGATGGCGGTCAGCGCGCTGCCGCCGGTGGTGGAGGTGTCTTCCAGTACGACGACGTCCCGGCCGTCCACACCGGGGCCTTCGACCTGACGGCCCATGCCGTAGGACTTCTGGGCCTTGCGCACCACGAAGGCGTCGATGGTGCGACCGGCGTCTCCTGCAGCGTGCATCAGAGCGGTCCCGACCGGGTCGGCGCCCATGGTCAGACCGCCGGCCGTCTCGAACTCGATGCCGGCGTCGTCGAGCAATTGCAGCATGACCTGACCCACCAGGCGGGAGGCTTCGTGGTGCAGGGTGATGCGGCGGAGGTCGACGTAGTAGTCGGCTTCCTTGCCGGAGGAGAGGATGACCTTGCCGCGGACGACGGCGAGTTCCTTGATGAGTTCGAGCAGGCGGGCGCGCGCGGCGGAGGCGTCGAGGGCAGTCATGGTAGAAGTTTATCGACTGGCAGCGGGGGCCCCGTCGGAGGGGTCCGCCCGGGCCGGGTTCTGGATGCCGACGGCGGAGACCAGGCCGCCCGCGGCCAGGAGCACCGCGGTGAAGATCAAGGCCCGGTGGAATCCCTCCAGGTCCAGTGCGGGGCCCATGACGAGCCCGAGCACCGCCACGCCCACCAGCCCGGCGATCCGCGCGATCGCGTTGTTGACGGCCGAGCCGATGCCGGACTGCTCCTCGGAGACGGAGCCGAGGATCGCCGCCGTCAGCGGGGCCACCGTCACCGAGAGTCCGACGCCGAACAGCAGGATGCCCGGCAGCAATTGCGTCCAGTAGTCGACGGGCGTCCGGGACGTCACCATGAGCAGATAACCGGCGGCACCGAGCACGGGCCCGAGCGCCATGAACCACCGGGGACCGAAGCGGCCCGCCAGCGAGCCGAACCACGTGGAGAGCCCGATGTTCAGGATGCTGATGGGCAGCGTGGCCAGAGCGGCCAGCGTTGCCGGGTAACCTGCCACCTGCTGAAGGAACAGCACCACGATGAGGCCGCCGATCGACAGCGCGGCGTAGATGAACGTGGTGGCGAGGTTGCCCATGCCGAAGTTGCGGACGGTGAAAAGACTCAGGGGCATGAGAGGCTGGCGTGCCGTCGCCTGCCGCCAGAGGAATCCGGCCAGACAGAGAACCCCGACCACGCACGGGACCCAGATGCCGGGACTCCCCCAGCCCTGGTTCCCCTGCTCGATCAAGGCGTACACCGGACCGCCCAGACCGAGCACGCAGAGCACGGCCCCGGCGTAGTCGATCCGGACACCGTGTGCGCGGGTGTCCTTCATGCCGAGGACCGCGAGCAGGTACAGCGTCACGGCGATGGGCAGGACGTTGATCCAGAAGACGGCCCGCCAGCCGACCGTATCGACGAGCACACCCCCCAGGATGGGACCCGCGATGAAGGCGACCGTGGTGCCCGCCGTCCACTGGCCGATGGCCTTGGCGCGTGCCGGTCCGGCGAAGTTGGCCGTGATGAGAGCCAGGGAACTGGGCACCAGGAGGGCGGCGGCCGCGCCCTGAAGGCCTCGGCCCACGATCAGCACCTCGGCCGTGGGGGCGAAAGCACAGATCAATGAGGTGACCCCGAACCCGATCAAGCCGATGCGCAGGATCAGGATGCGCCCGAGGACATCCGAGAGGGAGCCTGCCAGGAGGATCAGCGCACCCAGCGTGATGAGGTACGCGTCCACCACCCATTGCTGGGTCGCCAGGCCTCCGCCGAACTCCCGGTCGATGGCGGGCAGGGCTACGTTGATGACGCTGCTGTCCAGGAACGATACGAAGGATGCCAGGATGGCGATCCAGAGGATGAGCCGCTGAGCAGCGGTTCCGGTCTTCATGCCGAGTTTCCCCGCTGCCTCATTGGATTCCTTCCGGCCGGGTGGACGTATGCCGACAGCTCCATTCTGCCCCGGATGCCCTGGGCCGGTCACCAATCGTGGACGGTGCCGTCCGCGAGCCGGTTGTACGGCAGGTAGGCCTGCTGGTACGGGTACGCTGCGGCGGCTTCCTCGTTGAGTGTGACGCCCAGGCCCGGAGCCTCCGGGTCCAGCCGGATCAGCCCGCCCCGGAATTCCAGGGTCTGCTCGAACACCGTATTGGTGGCGTCCGAGTGCAGCATGAATTCCTGGATGCCGTAGTTGTGGATCGCGAGGCCGACGTGGCACTGGGCGGCGAAGCCCACCGGGGAGATGTCCGTGGGCCCGTGGAAGCCGGACTTGATCTGGTACTGGGCCGCATAGTCCATGACTTTCTTCAGCGGGGAGATGCCTCCGAAGTGCGTGGACGCGGCCCGGACGTAGTCGATGAGCTGTTCCTTGATGAGCGTCTGGAAGTCCCACACGGTGTTGAAGATCTCGCCGATCGCGAGAGGGGTGGTGGTGTGCTGCCGCACCAGCCGGAGGGCCTCCTGATTCTCGGCTGGAGTGCAGTCCTCCAGCCAGAACAGATCGTACGGCTCCAGGGACTTGCCAAGCTTCGCCGCCTGGATGGGCGTCATCCGGTGGTGCCCGTCGTGCAGCAGCGGAAGATCCGGGCCGAATTCGTTGCGCACCGCCTCGAAAACGGTGGGGAGGTGCTTCAGATAGGCCCGGGTGTCCCAGTCCTCCTCCGCAGGGAAGGCACCACGGCCGGCCGGCTCGTAGTCGTAGCGCTCCCCGGAGGACTGGTCCTGGGAGGCGATGCCGTAGATGGCCTTCAGCCCGGGGATGGAGCTTTGGATGCGGACGGAGGTGTGGCCCTCTTCCAGGTTCTCCCGCACGGAGTCGAACAGCTCCGGCAGGTCCCGCCCGGAAGCGTGCCCATAGGTCCGCAGACCGGTCCGTGACGCACCGCCCAGCAGCTGGTACACGGGCAGTCCGGCAGCCTTGCCCTTGAGGTCCCAGAGTGCCATGTCCACGGCGGCGATCGCGGCCATGGTGACGGGGCCGCGCCGCCAGTAGGAGCTGCGGTACAGGAACTGCCAGGTGTCCTCGATCCGGTGGGCGTCCCGGCCCACCAGCAGCTGGCAGACGTGCTCCGTCAGATAGGCGGCGACGGCGAGCTCACGGCCGTTGAGGGTCGCGTCCCCGATGCCCACCAGCCCTTCGTCGGTGGTGAGCTTGAGCGTGACGAAGTTGCGGCTGGGGCTGGTGACGATGACGTCCGCGGCGACGATTTTCATCTGATGTCCTTAGGGGTCGTGGGAATGGGTGTCAGCTCGGGGTCGATGAGACGCAGCAGCGCCTGCCGTGGCTCGGAAGCCTCCAGGGCGGCGTCGACGGCGGCGTCCTCCGTGTCGCGGCTGCGGACACCGGCGACGACGGCGTCCGCCCAGCCGGTGATCACGGCCAGGGCGGCGTCGCCGCTGCGTCCGGCGGCCCGTTCGGCACGCCATACGGGCACGGCACGGACCCGGAGTTTGGTCACGGAATCCTGGGCGATCTGCGCCAGGAGATGGGCGATCCGGCCGTTGCCGAAGCGGTCCAGGAGGTCCCGCGCATACGCTGCCGCATCGACCTCGGCGGGGAGGTTCCGGGCGGCTTCCGCCCAGAAATCCTGGACGGCCGTCAGGAGGACGGGGTCCGCGATCGCCTCTGCGACCGTGCTGTGCCCGCGCAGACGGCCGGCCGTGGCCAGGAGGGTGTGCGAGCCGTTGAGCATCCACAGCTTGCGGCGCTCCCACGGCTCCAGATCCGTCACGAAGCGCGCGCCCGCCGATTCCCAGGCAGGACGCCCGGCGGGGAACGCACCCTCCAGCACCCAGGAGCGGAACGGTTCGCAGACCACGGGGGCGTCGTCCTGCACGCCGCAGGCGGTCTGGACCTCCTCCGTCTCGGCACCGGTGGCGCGCGGCGTGATGCGGTCCACCGAGCTGGACACGAAACTGACCTCTCGAGCGAGCCAGGCCGTGAACGCGCCCGGCTCGGCTTCACCCGGTGTGCCGAGCACCGCCTGCCGGGCCAGTTCGCCGTTGCCGCTGAGGTTGTCGCAGGGCACGACGGCGAGCGGCCCGGCCTGCGCGGCGAAGCGGGCTTCCAGCCCCCGCCGCAGGACGGTGGCCGCGGGCGCCCCGGGGGCGTAGCCCGCCTCAGTGACCGTCAGGCTCACGACGGCGGTGTCCGGCGAGGCCAGGAGCTCCACCATCCGCTCACGGCCGGCCTCGGCGGACCCGTCCCCCACCTCGACGAGAGGCCACAGCGTTTCGAAACGATCGCCGTCGGCTGCGCGTTCGATGAGCGTGCAGAGGCCGTCCTGCGGCGCCAGTGCCTCGGCAGCGGTGGGGCTGCGCATGGTGAACGAGGCCACCCCCCACTCGGAGCCGTCGGACGCGTGCTGGGTGTACCAGAGCTGATGAGCGCGGTGAAAGGCGCCCAGGCCCAAGTGGACGATCCGGACAGGAGGCCGGGGCACGTCCACGGTCGCACGACTGAGCGGCTGCGCTGTGCTTTGCGCCGGTGCTGTGTTCTCCGGCGGTGCTGTGTTCTCCGGCGGTGCTGTGTTCTCCGGATGCACTGCGCTTTGCGGTTTCACAGCCGGAACACCCGCCTCGGCGCGCCGTCCACCAGGTCAACCAGGATCTCCTCCGCGCGGTCCAGGCGGATCCGGCGCTCGGCGACCAGCCGGGCGAGGAATCCGGCCTCGACGCGGCGGGAGGCGTCGTGCCGGGCCGGGATGGAGCAGAACGCGCGCGTGTCGTCGATGAACCCGGAGCTGCGGGAGAATCCGGCCGTCTCCGTCACGGCGGAACGGAACCGCTGCATGGCGTCCGGAGCGTCCAGGAACCACCAGGGCGCCCCGATGAAAACGGACGGATAGAAGCCCGCCAGCGGGGCCACCTCCCGGGAGAACACGGTCTCGTCCAGGGTGAAGAGCACCAGGTGGAACGGCTTGTCCGTGCCACTGCGGCCGGTTCCGAAGCCGGCGGTGCCGAAGTCGTTCAGCAGCGGGCGCAGGCCCTCGGTGAAACCGACGGCGAACGGGATGTCATGCCCGGTGTCCGCCCCGAACCGCTCGAAGCTCGGCGTGTGGTGGTTGCGGAAGGAGCCGGGATGCAGGGTCATGACCAGGCCGTCCTCGGCGGACATGCGGGCCATCTGGTACATCATGTGGCCCTCGAAGACATCCCGGTCCGCGGCGCTCAGCCCGCCGCGGACGGCGGCGTCGAAGAGCCGTGCGGCCTCGCCGTCGCCGAGCTTCATGGTCAACGGGGTGCGGACGCCGTGGTCGGCCGAGACGGCACCGTGCCGGATGAAGTGCTCCCGGCGGTTCTGCAGCGCCCGCACGTATCCGCGGTAGCCCACCTGGCCGTCGCCGGCCTCCGCCACGAGCCGCTCCACACGGTCGGCGAATCCCGGGGCGAACGCGTTCACATAGGGGTCGGGCCGGAAGGTCGGTATCACCCGCGGTGTGAAGGACGGGTCCGCAGCCAACGCAGCATGGTCCTCCAGGGTGTCCAGCGGGTCATCCGTGGTGGCGAGGACCTCGATGCCGAAGGAGTCCATGAGGGCACGCGGCCGGAAGTCCGGGCGGTCCAGAACGGCCTGGACGGCGTCGAAGACCTCGTCCGAGTTCTCGCCGCTGATCCGGGTCTCGTCCACACCGAACACGCTCGCGAATTCGGTGCGCAGCCAGTACCCGGACGCCGTTCCGTCGAAGAGCGGCCAGGCTTCGCAGAAGCGCCGCCACACCTCGCGCGGGGCGATGCTCCCGCCAGGGCCGGCACCGAGCCCGGAGAGCGGCACTCCGGAGGCGTGGATCAGCCGGGTGACGTAGTGATCGGGGCTGACCAGAAGGCCGGCCGGATCCCCGAAGTGCTCATCCTGGACGATCATCGACGCCGGCACGTGGCCGTGCGGGGACAGGATCGGCAGCTGCTCCACCAGAGCGTGCAGCTCGCGGGCGATGGCGCGCGTGGCCGGGTCCGCAGGGAAGAGACGGTCGGGATCCAGGGCGTCGTCCAGAGCGTTCACTGGGCCTCCTCCCAGGCCCGCCGCATGTACGCGAGGTTGAACGCGGTTCGTTCCGCGAGCGGCAGCTCCGTGGAGAAGTCCTCCAGCGTGACCCAGCCGTCGTAACCGTGCCCCTTCAGCGTCCGCAGGTACTCGACCACCGAATGCATGCCCTGGTTCACGGGCGTCCATTCATGATGCCAGCCCACCGTGGCCAGGGGGTCATCGCCCTGCACCTCGTCCCGGAACCAGGCGCCGTTCTTCACGTGGACGTGCGCCAGGTACGGGCCGAGCAGCTGGAACGCGGCCAGGTGGTCCTCGAAGCCCTCCACCTGCAGGTTCCCCAGATCGTGGATGACGCCCACATGCTCCGGGTCCAGGCCGTCCAGCAGACGCATCGCCGCGGAGGCCGAGGAGGTCAGGGTCGTGTGGTGCAGCTCGACGAGGGCCTTGACCCCGTGCTCCGCGGCACGGTCCGCCACCCAGCGGAAATCGTCCCGGGCCTGGGCGAACAGCTCCGGATAGTCACCGCCGGTGGGCAGCCGGCCGCCCCAAGCTACGTGTCCGAGGGCCGGCACCACGATCCTCACCTGAGATGCGCCCAAGGCGCGGGTCGCGGCAAGGAGCCGTTCGACGTCGTCGTGCTGCTTGCAGGGGGCGTAGCCGCCGACGCCTGACACGTCCAGGCCTGCCGCCTCGGTCAGGGCGCGCAGCCGGGGGACCTCCTCTTCCAGCCCGGTCAGCGGCACGGTGGCGAGGTTGCCGGCCCAGAATCCCGGACGGCCGTCCGGCGAGGCGGGCTGATCCACCACACGCCACTCGATCCCGTCCCAACCCTGAGCCGCGAGCTCGGCGACGGCCTGTTCCGGGGACCACTCGGGGGTGGACGCCGTGAACACGGAGAACTTCATGCCTGTCCCTTTCCTGCGTAGACGCCGCCGGCGATGCCGGCGGCCACATCGGTGCCCGCGTACACGCCTGCCAGAACGTCCTCGAACAGGACGGTCCGGCCGAGCGCCGAGGACAGGTAGACGGCCCGCACGCAGGCGAGCGCGTTGACGGCGTCGCTCACGCGCACGCCGGGACGGGACCCGGAGGCCAGAGCGCGGATCACGTCCCGGTACTGGCGTGCGTGGCCCACCGGGTAAACGGTAGGATCGGCCACCTCGGCGGCCTCCTCCGGATACCGGCTGAGGACCTCGGCGGACTGGTCGCCCTCGCCGTTCATGCCCATCCGGGACTCCGGGGCGTCCTCGCCGGCGGCGTGGAAGTAGGCCAGCCGGTCGTTGTCGATCCGTGCCGATCCCCCGGAACCCATCAGCTGAACGGACGCACTCAGGCCCGGGTAGGCGCTGGTGGTGGCGTGCAGGACGGCTAAGGCTCCGGATTCGAAGGTGATGACGGCCGCGGCGGTGTCCTCCACCTCGATGTCCCGGTGGGCCAGCAGGGCCGCATGGCCGGTGATGGTCACCGGGCGGCCCAGGAACCAGAGGAGCAGGTCCGCCGTGTGCACTCCCTGGTTCATCAGCGCGCCTCCGCCGTCCATGGCCCAGGTCCCGCGCCAGTCACCGGAGTCGTAGTAGGACTGTGAACGCCACCAGGACACCGTGGCGATGGCCGAGCACAGCCGGCCGAAGCCGCCGTCGGCGACCGCGTCCGCGACGGCGAGGCTCGCCGGGTCGAAGCGGTGCTGGCTGATCACGGTGACCAGTTGTCCGCGGGCCTCCGCGGCCAGCGCGGCCGCCTCGATCTCCTGGGCGCGTGCCAGGTCCACGTCCAGCGGTTTTTCGATGATGACGTGCTTGCCGGCTTCGAGCACCTCCAGCGCACCGGCGATGTGCAGCCCACTGGGCGTGGCCAGGACGAACAGATCCGCGACGTCGGCCGCCAGGGCTGCGGCGACGGACGGGTACTGCCTGGGCGCGGCCCGGTCCCCCACCCAGGCGGCGAGCTCGGTCCGTGCTTCCGTGACGGGGTCCACGAGAGCGGTGAGGAGCAGCTCGGGCTGTTCCAGGATGACGGCGGCGTGGGTGCGGCCGATGGATCCGCAGCCGATGATGGCGACGCGCGTGGGCTGTTCTGACACGGTCATGAGTTCTCCTTCCTCGGTCATTCCGATTCCAGGCCGGCACCGGCCAGGACTGCGGCGAACGCCCGGCCGGCGACGCCGAACGCCGCCGGGCCGGAGAACCCGCCCGTCGCGAACGCATCCGCCAGGTGGGGTTCCAGGGAGGCGAAGCCGGAGTAGCCGGAGTCCTTCAACGCCTGGATGGTCTCCGCAAGCTGCCCGTCCCCCTCGCCGGCCGGCACCACGGACGCATCGGCGAAGAGGGCGTCCTTGACCTGCACGTACTCGAGGTACGGACGAAGGGCTTCGTAGGCCTCCGTGAAGGGCTTCACACCCACCTGGACGAAGTTCGCGGCGTCCCAGGCCACCCGCAGGGCCGGGGAGTCCACCGAGGTGATGATGTCCAGGATCCTGGAGGGCACGTCGCCGAAGATGTCCTTCTCGTTCTCATGCAGCAGCACGACGCCGGCCTCCTCGGCGCGGGCGGCGAGCGCACGCATACGCTCGACGACGGCGTCCCGCACCGCCGCCGCCTCGCCGTCGTAGTAGAAGGAGAAGATGCGGATGTAGCGGGTGCCGAGCACCCGGGCGGCGTTGATCGCCGCGTCCAGGCGACCCAGTTCGTGCTCCACGGGGAGGCCCACGGAGACCTTGCCGATGGGTGAGGCGATGGCTGACACCCCCATGCCGCGGGCTTCAAGCACCGCCTTCAGCTCATCCAGCCGCTCCGCGGAGAGCTCCACGATATTGATCCCCCACGCACTGCGGACCTCGATGTGCCGGGCGCCCAGCGCCTGCAGCACGGCCACCTGGACGTGCGGATCCTGGTCGATCTCGTCACCGAATCCTGAGAGAACCCAAGCCATTTACTTCACTCCTCCGGCGGTCAGACCGCCCACTAGGTATCGCTGGAAAATCAGGTAGAGAATCACCACGGGTGCGGCGCAGACCAGCGACGCCGCCATCATCTGCCCGTAGTAAGGGATCGCCCCGCCCTCGGTGCTGGAGGCGAACAGCTGCAGCGCGACGGCCGCGGTCTGCGTCTCCGGACGGGTCATGACCGAGGCGAACAGGACGTCGTTCCAGCCGAGCAGGAACGCGAAGATCCCGGACACCACGATCCCCGGCCAGGACAGCGGCAGGATGATCTTGGTCAGGATCCCGAGATTGGACGCGCCGTCGATGCGCGCCGCCTCCTCCAGTTCCCGGGGCAGGCCGCGCAGATAGGTGACCATGACCCAGGTGGAGAACGGGAGGGCGAACGTCAGGTAGGTGAGGAACAGGCCCCATTGGGTGCCGATGATCTTGACGCCGAGGTAGCTCGCCGCCGAACTGAACAGCACGAACACGGGCAGCAGCATGAGTGTCCCAGGCACGCTCTGCAGGCCCAGGAGGCCCCGCAGGATGGTGACGCGTCCGCGGAACTGGAACCGCACTAGCACATAGGCGGTGGCGACGGACAGGAACGCGGAGACCACGGCCGTGGAGCCGGCCACGACCACCGAGTTCAGGAGTCCTCCGGCCAGACCGACGCTGGACCAGATCCTGGAGTAGTTCTCCCAGCTGAAGCTGCTGGGCCAGAATTCACCGCGGGCCACCCCGATGTCGCTGTTGAGCGAGGCCAGGAAGATGTAGCACAGCGGCACCAGGACCAGGGCGCAGAGCACGGTGGCGACGGTGGCCACCAGCCAGGTGGGCAGCAGCCGCGTCACCTCGTTCTGGCGGCGGGAGCCGGGGCGTTCGACGGACGGTTGCTTCGCAGCGGCGCGGCTCGCGGCGGCCCGTCGCGTGGTGGCGGTGGTCATTTCCGTCCTCCCGTGGAGTCGGCGTCGTCCAGGCGGACGGCGCGCAGGTAGACGAACAGGGGGATCGCCACGAGGATGAGCGAGGCCACGGCCATGGCCGCGCTGAGCCCGAAGCGGAAGCTCTGGAAGCTCGTCTCGTAGGTCAGATACGGCAGCACCGCGACGTCCTGCGGCGCCGGCATGCCGAAGAGCACGAACGGCAGGGTGAAGTTGTTGAAGTGGTGCAGGAGCCCGATGAGGACTGCGAGGGACAGGGGCCCCTTCAGGTACGGGAAGATCACATAGCGCAGCTTGCTCCACCAGAGGGTCCCGTCCAGGGCGGCGGCCTCGTGGACCTCGTGGTCCACGGCCTGCAGGCCGGACAGCGCCATCAGGTAGATGAACGGCCAGGAGGCCCAGATCTGGACCAGGATCAGTGTCCAGTAGGAGTTGGGGCCGTTCAGGAAGAGCCCCGGCTCGATGCCCATGGAGTGCAGTGCCGCGGTGATGACGCCGTCCGGCTGGAACATGGTCCGCCACACCGTGGCCACCACGAAGCTCGGCAGGACGTACGGGATGAGGAAGACGGAACGGATCAGCGCCCGCCCTCTGAAGGTGTTCTGGGTGGCGATCGCCGCGGCCACTCCGAGCGGGAGGGTGACCGCCATCGCGATGACCGAGTAGGAGATGCTCAGCCACACCGAATGCAGCAGTTCCGACTGTGTGAGGGCTTCGACATAGTTGGCCAGCCCGATGAACGGGGCGGAGACCCACTTGCGGAGGGTGTACTGGTCCAGGTCGAGCAAGGACATGTACACGCCGAGCAGGAGCGGGACCACGATGATCACCGTCATGAGCACGCCGCCGGGGATCAGCATCCACAGGGGGCGATTGCGCTCGGAGAGTTCTCGGCGTCGGCCGGGCCGTGACGCCTTCTCCGGGCGGCGGGCGGGACCGCCCCCGGGAGACGCCTCGGCGTCCCCCGGAAGCAGGGTGCTGCTGGTGCTGTTGTTCACGGTTCGGCCCCGTCAGCCTTTCGAGGCCCGGTCGAGGGACGCCTGGGCCTTGGACTGTGCGTCGCTGAGGCGCTGGGACAGGCCGGCGTCGGACACTCCGCCGGCGGCGAGATCCGGAATGCTCTGGACGGCGACGTTGACCATGGCGAGCTGGATGTCCGCCCAGGCGCCGGTGAACGGAGTGGGGTAGGACTTCGCCGCGGCGTCGGCGATGGCGGACAGGTGGGTGCCCGAGCCGACCTCCTTGAGGGCTTCGGCGTTGGTCGGCAGGTCGCCGAACGTCTTCTGGTAGCTCAGCTGGGCGTCCTTGTCGGTGACCATCTTGACGAAGGCGAGAGACAGGTCCTTGTTCTTCGAGTAGTCCGCGACGACGATGTTGTCCCCGGAAAGGATCGACGCCGCCTGGGTGCCGCCGGACGGTGCCGGGTCCGAGGACGAGAGCGGCATGAGCGCGTAGTCGAACTGGTCCTTGACCGCGGACTTGTTCAGGGTGTTCAGGGACGTCACCGTGGTCATCGGGAAGAAGGCGGCCTTTCCGGAGGCGAAGGCGGCCAGCGCGCTGGAGTTGGTCCAGCCGACCGAGGCCGGATCCACGACTTTGTCCTGGCTCAGCCAGCCGAAGTAGCTCTGGTAGGCCTTCTTCACCGCGGGGTCGTCCAGCTTGAGAGTGTTGCCGTCCACCAATTGGTTGCCGGACTGGAGGGCCATGGCCCAGATGAACTTCCAGGGGTCGTAGTTGTCCTTGTACCCGATGGCGAGTCCGTACTGCCCCTTGGAGGCGTCAGTCAGTTTCTTGGCCTGTTCCCGCAGCCCGTCCCAGGTGGTGGCAGGCTTGTCGATCCCGGCCGCCTTCAGCAGGTCCTTGTTGTACGCCATGACGAACGGACGGCTGGCGAACGGGACACCGTACTGGTGGTCCTTGTCCGGGCCGGAGATCCCCAGGGTGGCCGGGTTGAACTTGTCCCGGCCGCCGATCTTCTTCCATTCGTCGTCACCCAGCTGGAGGAACGCCTTCGTGGAGACCGCCGTGGGGGTGAATGTCGTGCCGAGGCTGTACACGTCCGGACCGTCGCCGGAGACCACGGAGGCCTGGATCTTCTGAAGCTCCTCATTGCCGGAGGCGAACGTCTCGAACTTCACATCCGCACCGGTCTGCTTCTTGAAGGCGGCCGCGGTGTCCGCGAACCACTGCTTCTGCTGCTCCGGATAGTTGGTGTTGGCGCTGATCAGGACGTTCAGGGTCTTGCCTTTACCGTCTGCGGATCCACCGTCGTTGCCGGATGATGACCCGCCGCAGGCCGTCAGCGTCAGGGCTGAGGCCGTGAGCACCGCCGCTAGGGCTGTAAGAGCTGACTTCTTCACTCGTCCTCCAATGGAGTTGTGGCATTGATGGGATGTCGTGGCCTCGCCCCACCCCATTGTGTGATGCGCGCCACAGCTGCTCGTGGCTCGAGTCTATGAATTGGCAAAACGTTGCCGCAACCGTTTGCCAAAAGTTGCCAAAAGAATTTCAATGGTGTCGTCGGCGCCGGTCCGAACCGCAGAACGGCACCGATAGGATGGGTCGACGAAAGGGAGACGCATGGAGCATCCAGCCTCGGGGAACCTTCAGGACGGAGCGGCCGACGGCCACAGCACCTCCACGCCCCCGGCACTCCCCCGCTCGGTGACCATCCGCGACGTCGCGCAAGCAGCCGGCGTCGCCGTCTCCACCGTCTCCCGCGCGCTCAGCAACCCCGAACGGGTCAATGCGGCCACTCGCGAGCGCATCACCCGCATCGCCCAGGACCTCGACTACGTCCCCAGCAGCCAGGCGCGCGCCCTGAGTTCCGGCCGGACGGGCGCCGTCGCGCTCCTCGTCCCGGACGTGACCAACCCGTTCTACTTCGACATCATCCGCGGCACGCAGAACCAGCTGAAGGCGGCCGGCTACACCCAGCTGCTGGTGGACACGGAGGAATCGGCGGAGGTCGAGGCGGACGCCCTCGCGAGACTGCGTCGCACGTGCGACGGCGTGGTGCTGGTGGCGTCGCGCCTCAACGACGCGGGCATCGCGGAGATGGCGCTGCAGCTGCCGCTCGTCACGATCAACCGCGAGGTTCCCGGCGTCCCCACCGTCATCATCGACACGCCCGGTTCCCTGAAACAGGCTCTGGAGCACCTGAGTTCACTCGGGCACCGGCACATCGTGTACGTCGCCGGCCCTCCGAGTTCCTGGTCCAACCGGCTGCGCCTGGCCGCACTCCAGGAGCTGGCCCGGCTGGGGGGACTCCAGCTGAGCGTGGTGGGGCCGTTCACACCCCGGACGAGTTCCGGCGCCGCAGCCGCGGATGCCGTGCTCAATTCCGGAGCGAGCGCCGCGCTGGCCTTCAACGACCTCATCGCGATCGGGATGCTCCAGCGCTTCGCCGCCCGCGGCGTGCGGATCCCCGAGCAGCTGAGCCTGGTGGGCTGCGACGACGTCTTCGGCGCGGACTTCTGCAATCCTCCGCTCACCACCATCAGCGCACCCACGGAACAGGCCGGGCGCGTGGCCATCTCCATGCTCCTCGGCCGCGTCGCCCCTGGCGGGCTCGGCGGAGGCACACGGGAGCGGGCCGTGCTGCCAACGCATCTGACGGTGCGCCAGTCCACCGGGCAGAGGGCTTCCGGCAGCTGATCCGGCAGAGCGGTGTTACCGGCTGGAAACGTCCGGCGGGTACCCTGGGGCCATGCGCGCACTCCAGGCCCAGATCATCCAGGAAATGGGCGTCAAGCCCGGCATCGACCCCGCCGAGGAGATCCGGAAGCGGGTGGACTTCCTGGCCGCCTACCTGAAGGCGACCCGTACCAACGGCTTCGTCCTGGGCATCTCCGGCGGCGTGGATTCCTCGCTCGCCGGCAGACTGTGCCAGCTGGCCGTCGAGAAACTCTCCTCCGATGGCGTGGATGCCGACTTCGTGGCCGTCCGGCTGCCATACCGGGTGCAGCACGACGAAGCCGACGCTCAGGCGGCACTCGACTTCATCAAGGCCAAGACCGAGTGGACCTTCAACGTCGGCCCCGCGGTGGACGGCTTCGAATCCGAATTCCTCGCCACCACGGGCTCGGAGATCTCGGACTTCAACAAGGGCAACGTCAAGGCCCGCGCCCGGATGATCGCGCAGTACGCCCTGGCCGGCGAACGGAATCTCCTGGTGGTCGGCACGGACCACGGCGCCGAATCCGTCACCGGGTTCTTCACCAAGTTCGGCGACGGCGGGGCGGACATCCTCCCGCTGTACGGCCTGAACAAGAGGCAGAACCGCCAGTTGCTGGAGCACCTGGACGCCCCGCGTCTGGTGTGGGAGAAGGTTCCCACCGCCGATCTGCTGGACGGCAAGCCCGGGCGCACCGACGAGGATGAACTCGGCATCTCCTACGACCAGATCGACGATTACCTGGAGGGCCGAGAGGTTCCGGAGGGAGTCGCCGCAGCCATCGAGGAGAAGTTCCTCCGGACCCGGCACAAGCGAACCGTCCCGGTCACCCTCTTCGACGAGTGGTGGAAGTAGGGCCAACCGCCTCTCCGCGAGAAGCCAGTTGAGCACAGTCATTCCGTCCGCGACTGTGCTCAACTGGCTTCTCGCGTATCGGGGAGCATCCACCCGGCTCTTTAGTGGCAGTTTCTGCCATTAAGGCGTACGCTGAATCACGTGGCACGGCGACCTCTGGACCAGGACGAGCTCCTGAAAATCTCCGAACACTGCGCGGACAAGTTCCTTCGCGGCGGAGAGACCACACCCACCGTCGCTGAACTGGCCGACGGTTCCGGGTTGTCCGAGCGGACCTTCTACCGCTACTTCCCCACCAAGGAGGACAGCCTCCGGCCCCTCTTCGACCACGGCAACCGGCTCTACGCCCAGGCCTTCGATGAACAACCCACCGGCACGGACTTCCTGTCCGCCCTCGAGGCCGCGTTCATCCTGACCCTGGAACGCAGTGCCAACTCGGCGTCCGTGCGCCTCATGGACATCGTCCTGAAAAGCCCGGCCCTTCGCCAGATCTGGCTGGAGGCCAGCTACCAGGCCTTCGGCGTCCTCCGCGCCCCGCTCGCCCGCCTGCTCGGCTCCGTCCCCGGATCGCTCGAAACCACGGTCGCCTGCGGGCAGGCCGTCGTCTTCATGCTCTCCGGGCTCGAACGGATGACGGTCCACGGGCTCAACGCCGGGGAGGCCGCCGCGGCGGTCGCCCACGCCACCGCGAATCTCACAGAAAACCATGCTCGACGGCGCCCTGCCGGCACCGCCGGAAAGGAATCCTCATTATGAACCTCCACGGCAAAGTCATCCTCATCACCGGTGCGGCCCGCGGCCTCGGCGAGGCGTTCGCACGCGACGTCGTCGCCAACGGCGGGAAAGTGGTCATCAGCGACATCCTGGACGACGCCGGCGCCGCACTGGCCACCGAACTCGGCGCAGAGAGCGCACTGTTCGTGCATCTGGACGTCACCGACCCGGCCTCCTGGGAGCGCGCCGTCGCCACCGCGGAAGCGACCTTCGGCAGTCTCACCGGTCTGGTCAACAATGCGGGCATCTCTGCTTCCGGGACCCCCGTGGCAGACGAGAGCCACGAGACCTTCCAGCGCATCATCGACATCAATCTGGTTGCCGTCCACACGGGCATCGCCTCGGTGGTCCCCGCCCTGCGCCGGGCAGGGGGCGGGTCGATCGTCAACATCTCCTCGGCTGCCGGACTGATCGGCATGGCCCTGACCAGCGCCTACGGTGCCGCCAAGTGGGGTGTGCGCGGGCTGACCAAGGTGGCCGCCGTCGAACTCGGCCGTGAGAAGATCCGTGTCAACTCCGTGCACCCCGGCATGGTGCTGACCCCGATGACCGCGCACACCGGCATCGTGGCGGCCGAAGGCGCCTTCCCCAACAACCCGTTCCAGCGTGTCGGCCGCCCGGACGAGCTGGCCGGAGCCGTGAGCTACCTGCTCAGCGACGCGGCGTCGTACACCACGGGTGCCGAGATCGCCGTGGACGGCGGCTGGACCGCCGGCCCCTCCACCGAATACATCATGGGCCAGTAACCCGAAAGCCCTCGCGAGAAGCCAGTTGAGCACAGTCATGCGGTCTGCGACTGTGCTCAACTGGCTTCTCGCGTCCCTCATTCCGGAGAACTGTTAGGCTCCCAGCTGACCATCCAGGAGGGAACACCATGGGCTTCGCCGAAGAACTGAGAAGCAGCTGCGCCGCGGACTGGGATGCGTCCGTCGGACACGAGTTCGTCGACCGGCTGCTGGACGGCAATCTCCCGGATCCTGTTCTGCGCCACTATCTGGTGCAGGACTACCAGTTCTGTGATGCATTCGCAGCCCTGCTCGGGCAGGCGGTGGCCTCGGCGCCGTCGCTGGCCTCCAGGCTGATGTTCGCGAAGGTGCTGGGCGCCTTCGCCTCGGACGAGAACAGCTACTTCCAGGACTGCTTCGACGAACTGGCCGTTCCGGACGTCGAGCGCGACGGGCCGGAGCTGACCGCGGCCACACGGGACTTCGATGCCCTGATGCGCAGTACGCTGGCGACTCGTTCTTACCCTGCTGTTCTCGCCGTGCTCCTGGTGGCCGAGTGGCTGTACGGGGACTGGGCGGCGCGCGCCGGCGACCCCGGCTCCTGGCCGGTCGCGCCGAAGCACGCCGAATGGATCCGGCTGCACAACAATCCCGAGTACAACGGCTGGGTGACGTGGCTGCGTGAGGAGTTCGACGCCGTCGAGCCCGTCGACACGGTGAGCCGCGCACGTGTGGCGGACACCTTCGCGGAAGCCATCCGCCTGGAGCGGGCCTTCTTCGATTCCGTGATGGCGGCGCGTTGAAGCGCTCTCCTCACGCGTGAGGTGAAACGGGAAAAGCTCAGCCCTGGTTGAATTCCGCCGGGCGCTTCTCCTGGAACGCGGCCATGCCCTCCACCTGGTCCGGGGTGCCGAACAGTGAGTGGAACAACCGGCGTTCAAACACCACGCCCTGAGCGAGGCCGGTCTCGAAGGCCGCGTTCACGGCCTCCTTGGCCATCATCGCCACCGGCTTGGACTTCGAGGCGATCACGTCTGCGGCGGCCAAGGCCTCCTCCAGCAGTGCATCGGCGGCCACCACCCGGGCCACCAGCCCGGAGCGCTCGGCCTCCGCGGCATCCATCATGCGGCCGGTGAGCACCAGGTCCATCGCCTTCGCCTTGCCCACGGCCCGGGTCAGCCGCTGGGAACCGCCCATGCCGGGGATGACACCCAGGTTGATCTCCGGCTGACCGAACCTGGCATTCTCCGCGGCGATGATCAGATCGCACATCATCGCCAGCTCGCAGCCCCCGCCCAGCGCGTAGCCGGACACGGCTGCGATCACGGGGATGCGCACCCGGGAGAGCTCCTCCCAGCCACGGAACCAATCGGCACGGTACATCTCCAGATGGTCCTTGGACGCCATCTCCTTGATGTCGGCCCCGGCGGCGAAGGCCTTCGGGGAACCGGTCAGGACGACCGCGCCCACCTCGGGATCGACGTCCGCCGCGCGGACGGCGGCCACCACCTCGTTCATCGTGGCCAGGTTCAGCGCGTTCAGCGCCTCGGGCCGGTTGAGTGTCAGGAGCGTGACGCGTCCGCGCCGCTCCACCAGGATGTTCTCCACACCTTCTCCTTGCATCGTGGCCGGATCAGCCGAGGGTCAAGTCGCCGCCGTCGGTCTCGCCGGGCTGGAACGGAGCGAAGTACGCCAGCACCAGTTCCTGGCTGACCTCGCTGAGGCTCGCATGTTCCCAGCGCGGGTTCCGGTCTTTGTCGATCACCTGGGCGCGAATCCCCTCACGCATGTCGTGCGAGGCCAGGCACCGCACGGCCACCCTGAACTCGTCCTTCAGGGCTTCCTCCAGGGTGCTCCGGGAATGCCGTCGCACCGCTTCCAGGGCCACGGCCACTGAGCGTGGGCACTTGCCCCGCAGACCGGCTGCAGCGGTCTGCGCCTCCTCGGCGGGGTGGGTCTCCAGACGGCTGAGGATCATCGCGGCCGAGGCGTCTCCGCTCAGCGCCCCCGAGTAGCAGTCCTCCACCCAGGACGCAGCGCCCTCGCCGCCGTCCGCTGCCGCGAGCCGCGCTTCGGGGGCGGCGTGCGTGAAGCGTGCGACGGCGTCGTCGGCCGTCTCGGTCTCCAGGAAGGTCAGGAACTCCGGCAGCTCCGCGGCCGGCACGAAGGCATCCGCGAGCCCGAGATGGATGGCATCGCCGGGACCGACATGATCGCCGGTCATGGCGGCGTGCACGCCCGCGGGACCCGCATGGCCGAGCAGCCAGGTGCCACCGACGTCGGGCACGTAACCGATGGTGACCTCGGGCATGCCCATGCGGGTGGACTCACTCACCACCCGGTGCGAAGCGTGCGCGGAGATGCCCACGCCGCCACCCAGCACCAGTCCGTCCTGAATCGCGACCACGGGCTTCGGATACCCGAAGATGAGCGAGTTCATCCGGAACTCGGCCCGGAAGAAATCGTGAGAGGCACGCTCACCGGCGACCACGTCGCGGTACATCGCGACCACGTCGCCGCCCGCGCACAGGCCCCTCTCACCTGCCCCGGTGATGACCACGTGCTCGACGGCGGAGTCGTCCGCCCAGAGGCGCAGCTGCGCGTCCACTGCGGCCACCATGTCGTGGTTCAGCGCGTTCACGGCGCGCGGCCTGTTGAGGGTCACGACGCCGGCGTGCCCCCGGCGTTCGAACTCCACCTCGGCGGTGGACAGGACAGGAAGGGCCGGCGACGTGCCGGTACTGGAAGGCTCCATGGCACTAGCTTGCCCGAAAGGGGCCGCAGAATCATCTGCGACCCCTTTTCCGGGAGGACCTGCTGTCAGACCGTGGCTCGGGGCGTCTCACCCAGTTCCGCCGTCGGCACCTTGTACGTCTCCCGGAGGCCGAGGACGCACAGGACGAGAACCAGGCAGGCCAGACCCGAGTAGAGCGCGATCCCGAGCGAACCGTGGTTGAAGGCGATGAACAGCGCCGTGGCGATGCTCGCCGCGGTGCCGCCGCCGAGCGCCGCACCGGTCTGATAGGTGGCGGAGATGGAGGAGTACCGGCTCTCCTTGGAGAACTGCTCACCCAGGAAGGCCGGGATGCAGCCTTGCGGCATGGCCATGAAGACGTTCACCAGGATGAAGGCGAGAGTGGACAGGAAGACGATCTGGCCGTCCACCAGGGGGAAGAACAGGAAGAAGAACACCGCGTAGATCACGGCGCCGCCGGCGATGACCTTCTTGCGCCCGATCCTGTCCGAGAGCAGACCCATGAATGGCGCGGCAAGCATGAAGGCGAAGGAACCGGCCACCTGGAACAGCAGGGACTGCGTGTCGGTGTAGCCGCGCTCCTCCGTGTACGTGACGGTGAACAGGGAGCCGATGTAGGCGATGGTGTTGTAACCGAAGGCGACCCCGATGGCCAGCAGCATCTGCTTGGGGTGCTTCCTGATGGCGGCCAGCAGCGGGACCCGCGGGGCCTGTTCCTTGTTCACCGACTCGTGCGGCATGCGGCTGCGGGCGATGATGCCCACCAGGACCAGGAGTCCACCCAGAAGGAATGGAACACGCCAGGCCCAGGCCGTCAGTTCGGACTCCGGCAGGAGCGTCATGAGGGTGAAGACACCGGTGCCGAAGAGGCTGCCGATGCCGATGCCCGTGCTCGTGAAGCTCCCCCACAGCCCGCGGCGGTTCTCCGGGGAGTTCTCGATGCCGAAGAGCGAGGAGCCGCCCCATTCACCGCCTGCCGCGAAGCCCTGGACCAGGCGCAGGATCACCAGCAGCACGGGGGCCAGCAGACCGACGTTCTGGTAGGTGGGGAGGCAGCCGATCAGGAAGGTGCTGCCACCCATGAGCAGCAGGGTCATGATCAGCATGGACTTGCGGCCGATGCGGTCACCGAAGTGCCCCACCACGATTCCGCCGAGCGGACGGACGATGAACCCTGCGCCGAACGCCGCGAAGGCGACGAGCGTGCCGGTCAGGCGGTCTGCCGCGGGGAAGAAGAGCGTGGGGAAGACCAAGGCGGCGGCCAGGCCGTAGACGATGAAGTCGTAGAACTCCAGGGCCGTGCCGAAGCCTGAGATGAAGAAGGTGCGCACCGCGGTGGTGGCTTGAGCGCCCAGCTTCGGGGCGTTGTTCGATGGGTCCTGGGGCGTCGCCGTCGACGCCGGGGAGGACTGGGTGTGGGACATGAGTCGATCCTTGCGAGAGGGAAGGTGTGTCAGAAACGGGCCAGGCCGTGCCGGGCGGCCTGATCGGGGCGACCGGCGAAGTAGTCCAGGCCGAAGCCTGCGACGTCGACGCCGATGGTCAGGAGGGTGCCCCACTGGTCGATGAGGGGCTTGGCGGTGTCCGGGGTCATGCAGATGACCGCATGCTCACCCTGGCCACCGCACGCGGCGCCGGCCCGCTCGGTCGGTGTCAGATCTGCGAGGGTGTTCCGGACGGCGGCGAGGTGCTGGTAGCGCTCGGCGGTGTTGGAGTCCGCCGGCATGGTGTCGCCTGCGAACAGTTCCGGATCCAGGAAGTGGTTGGTGTGGAAGAGCCAGCCGTCCTGGCCCGGCTGCACCGTGGCCAGGCCCGCCGGGGAGAGCTCGAGGCTGGCGGCGCGGGAACCGCCGTCGGCATCGAGTTCGAAGACCGTGAAAACGGTGGAGGCGCTGACGGTGGCGCTGCCCGCGATCCGCGCGGCGTCGTCCAGCGTGGACGCCTCCTCGAGGATGCGGCGGGCGATCGCGTGGACCGGCACTCCGCCCTGATCCGAGTCGGTGCGGTGGGACAGGATGTTGAAGTGCAGGCCCAGCCCCGCATCGTTGACGCCGATCTTGGCCGCAGTGCCGAACTCGGTGAACATCTTGACCTTGTGTCCGCTCTCCGCCACGAAGTCCAGGAGGAGACCGTCCGGTACCAGGAAGTCGTGCCAGTCCCAGGTCTGCATCGTCTCCGGGGCGCGCCCCGGCCCGACGAGGACGGCGGTGGAGCACTCACCCTCACCGCGCGGTGGTTCGGCGGCCAGGACTTCGGTGCGGGCGCCGACGGCGGCCAGCTTCCAGGTCTCAAGGCCGACGGCGTCGGCGATCGCCTCCGTCTCAGCGGCCAGACCGGGCGCCCATGCTGAGAGGGCGGCGTGGCTGGTCTCGGCGATCCGGCGGACGGTCTCCTCGGGGATCTTCAGAGCATCGAAGTGCATCAGGTACAGCTCTGCGATCCGGATGAAACGGTCACCGAACTCCGCTCCGAGTTCACGGCCGCGTTCGGCCGGGTCCTGGGTGATGGATGTTGCGGTGAAAAGTTCCATGGTTTCGTCCTCCAAGACGCCGTGTTCTGAGATGCAGATCACGTTAGGCAAGCAAAACGTTTTATGCAATCATGGTCCGGGCACCCTTTCACCAAGGCCGCTTGCGCGGGACATCGTGGCTGATGAGAGTGGGGGTGGAGAGCACGAAAGGACAGGTCATGGGACGTGGTCAGGGAGTCACCATCCGGGACGTCGCACGCCGCGCGGGAGTGTCCATCACCGCCGTTTCGCACGCCCTGAACGGCAAGGGAACCCTGAGCGAGGAGACCCGGGCCCGGGTGAAGGCGGTCGCGGACGAGCTCGGATACCAGGCCGACGCGTTCGCCCGTGGGATGCGCCAGGGCAGCATCGGAGCCATCGGGCTGGTGCTGCGCTCCCTCGACGCCCTGGGCGATTACACCCCGGCGGGAGTGGACGTGTTCGAGCGCTTCGCCGGGATCGTCTCGGCCCGGGCCCTGGCCAAGGGTCTGAGCATCACCCTGGTGCCGGACCTGACCCGCAGCCCCGTCCCGCCGCTCGCCTTCTCCATGGACGGCTACATCATCATGAGTCCGCACGAGGATGACCCGGTGGCGGCCGTGCTGGAACGCCGGGGCATCCCCTATGTGACCTATGGCAAGATCCCCGGCCGGCCCGAGTTCCCCCATTGGGCGTCCGAGGATGATCCGTTCGCCGCCCGGCAGCTCCTGAGCCATTTCGAAGCAGCCGGGGCGCGTCACGCGGTGTTGGTCTCCGGCACGGACACCAACGCGTGGAACCGGGACTTCCAGATCGAATACCGCGCCTGGTGCGCCGCGCACGGCATCACGCCACGGATCTACGAACAGTCCGAACGCTCCGGCGTCGACGGAGGAAGGGCCGTGGGCGAAGCGATCCTCGCCGACGGCGTTCCCGAGGCCGCGCTGTGCATGACGGGGCGCCACGCGGCCGGAGTGCAGCAGACGCTCCAAGCCGCCGGCGTCGGAGTTCCCGCTCAGACCATGATCGCCGCGGCGTCGGACTCGGAACACGCCCGCTCCAGCCGGCCGGCCATCACCGCCTTCGAGCTCAACCCGTCCCGCTGCGCCGACGAACTCCTGGAGATGCTCCAGCAACTCCTGGCCTCCGGCGTGGCGGAGGGACCTCGTCTCACCCGCGCCAGACTCCGGCCCCGGGCTTCGACGCGACGGGAATGACGCCCCTCCCGTGCGTCTCGTTTCAGTGCGTCTCGATGATCTTCGCGATCTCCGTGAACCCCGTCCGACGGGCGTTGTCCAGCGCGGTGCGCCCTTGCGGGTCCTTGATCCCAGGATCCGCCCCGGCCGCGAGCAACAGGCGCACAGCCTCCTGCTGGCGCGGTCCACCGGTGTTGAGCAGGATCGCCTCCTGCATGCCGGTCCACCCGAGATTGTTCACGTGATTCACCGGGACGCCTGCCGCGATCAGGATCCTGATGGTCTCCACATGCCCGTGCTCGCAGGCCGGGATGAGGGCCGTGCCACCGTAGCGGTTGGTGCTCCGCACCTCGGCGCCGGCCGCCAAGGTGAGACGCAGGACGTCGTTGAACCCCTCCGCCCCGGCGTACAGGAAGGCGGAATCCTGAATGGAGTCCTTGGCGTTGACGTCGCCGCCTTGAGCGATGAGCTGCCTCACCCGGGCCGGGTCGTTGGCTTTGGCGGCCCGGATGAGGTCCTGATCCAGCCGCGCACGCTCCGCCGGCCTCAACGCCGCCCGCGCGGCAGCGCGGGACTTCCCGGCATCGGCTGACGCGGCGGACGACGGCGTCGTGGTGCTGCTCATGGGCGGTGTCCCTTCCGTTCCGGACGACGACGGCGCCGGACCGCCCGCTGCGGGCGCCCCGCCGTCGTCCTTCACGTGCTCGGGCGCGCATGCGGCGAGGAGCCCGGCGAGCAGTGCCGCCAGGCTCCCCTTCAACACGGCGCCACGCGTAGGCATGGCTTCCATGATGCCTCTTCTACTTGCCCAGGATCGCTGCGGCACCGGCTGCCGCGCAGGACTCGTCGAGGGCGCCGTCCGGGGCCCCGCCGACGCCGATGCCTGCCACCGAGACACCGTTGACCTTCAGCGGGACACCTCCGGCCAGGAAGAGCGTGCCCGGCAGGTCCGCGATGGACGGCTTGCCGTTGCCGTTGATGCGGCCCGCGAGCTCGCTGGTGGGGGCGCCGAATGCGGCGGCAGTGTAGGCCTTCTGCTTGGATGCTTCGATGGTGTGCTCAGCAGCGTTGTCGCCACGGAGCACGGCCTGTACGGTGCCGAAGCGGTCCACGACGGAGACGGTCACGAACGGGAGCTTGTCACCGACGCACTTGGCGAGTGCGGCCTGGACAGCCTTCGCGGACGCCGTCGCGGACACCCGGTTCTGGGCTACGGTGGTGCCGGTTCCGGCCGGGATGTCGACGGTCTTCACGGCCGCCGGGGCGGCCTGAGCCGCGGCCTCGGGGGTCGCTCCCTGGCCGGCATTCGCCGCTGCCGTGATGCCGCCTGTGAGGACGAGTGCCGCCGCTGCGGCGCTGAGGATCTTGACGTTGCTCTTGCTCATGGCCATGGTGTGCCTTCTTTCTGAAGATCGTGTACCGGTGGTTGAGTCCGCAGGCCCGGCGTGCCGGGTTTTCCGATGCCACGGTCATCCCGTGTTCCGCTTGCCCGGCCTTCCAGAGGCCCGCGAACTCTTGATATCCATCCTTCCGGCGCCGCCTCCGCGGCACATCGGCTGTTCCGGCCGGGCTTTCTCATGCCTTCGGCGATCCGTCTCAGCCAAAAGGATGAGACGGATCGCCCCGGGGCTTTTCGTGTCGGGGACTCCTCGTAGAGTTGGCCCATGACCGACGGAATCCCGGCACCCATCCGCGAGCGCTATCTGGGCGTCGCGGTGCACTGTGGATTCGCCGTCCTCATGACGGCGTCCCTGATCCGTTACGTTCTCCGCCACGGCCCGTACGAGAGCGCTTCGGTCCTGGTCCTCGCCGCCGTGCTCTGCCTGCTGTACGTGGCCGCGGTACGGGCCCGCGGCACCGCCCAGGCCGTGGCCACCTGGGTCCTGGTGGCGGTCTGGGCCGTGCTGGTCATCCTGGCCCCGAGCTTCGCCTGGGGCGCTTTCGCAGTGTTCTTCGTCTGCCGGGCGGGGATCACAGGACGTCCCGCTGCACTGGCCACCGGGGTGACTGCACTGAGCACCGCCATCGGGCTGTTCAAACTCAGTGACTACACGGACATCGCGGCGCTCCTGGGACCACTCGCAGCGGCACTGGTGCTGACCTTGGTCTATGAACGGCTCGAGTCGGCGCTCTCGCGCCAGGCCGCTGCCGAGCGGACCGCCGGGACCATGGCGGAGCGTGAGCGGGTGGCCCGCGAAATTCATGACACCGTCACCCAGGGCCTGGCGAGCACGGTGCTGCTGCTCGAGGCAGCCGACCGGAAGGAGCGGCTCGGCCCGGAGGTCCGGCAGGCGACCGAGCAGCTCCGGGTCAATCTCGCCGAAACCCGGGGGCTGGTGCATGACCTGGCCGCCCCGCGGGAGGCCGAAGTGGCGTTGGAGGACGGCTTGGCCGACGCCGTGCACCGGCACGTGCCCGGCATGCGCGTGAGCATCACCGGCGTTCCACGGCCGCTGGCCGCCGAGGTCCGTCACGCCGTCGTGCGCATCGCCCAGAGCGCTGCGGCGAATGTGGAGCGGCACGCCTGCGCGACGGCGTCGAGCGTCACCCTGGGTTTCCTTCCGGGATCCGTGACCCTGGACGTGTTCGACGACGGCGTGGGCTTCCGCCCGGCGGACACTCAGGCGCCCGGTCCGGACGGCGGATACGGGCTGCGGGCCATGCGTCAGCGGGTGGAGCAGCTGGGCGGTACCTTTGCGGTGGAGTCCGCGCCAGGTGAGGGAACAGTGATCGGGGTCGAAATCCCGGCGGGCGATCGAGAGGGAGGAATCGCATGATCACGGTGCTGCTGGTGGATGACCATCTCGTCGTGCGGAGCGGATTGCGCGCGCTGCTGGGCACCCAGCCGGACCTGGAGGTGGTGGCCGAGGCCTCCTCGGGGGAGGATGGGCTCTCCGCAGCCTTGGAGCACGGGCCCGACGTGGTGCTCATGGACCTCGCCATGGGGCCGGGCATCGACGGGATCGAGGCGATCCGGCGGCTCCGGGCCGAGCGCCCGACGCAGGCCGTGCTGGTCTTCACCACCTACGATTCGGATGCGGACATCGTGCGGGCCGTCGATGCCGGTGCCATGGGGTACCTGCTCAAAGACGCCGCCCCGGATGAGATCTTCGCCGCCGTGCGAGGCTCGGCCAAGGGGCAGAGCCATATGAGCGCGCCCGTGGCGAGCCGGCTCTTCCAGCAGATGCGCAACCCCGACGAGGCTCTCACGCCGCGTGAAGCGGAACTGCTGACGCTGCTCACCCAGGGACTTTCCAACAAGGAACTCGGCCGGAAACTGTTCATCTCAGAGGCGACGGTGAAGACCCATCTGGCGCACATCTACGCCAAACTCGGCGTGGATTCGCGGGCCGCCGCGATCGCGAAGGCGTTGCGCAGGGAAGGCATGCGATGAGGCCCGTCGCCGAAGAGGTGCTCCGGCTGGTGCAGCGAAGGACCGGGCCGGTTCGTTTCCTGCTGTTCGCGCCCGGTCTGAGCGAGCACCCGGTCTCGGAGGCCGGGGAGGTTTTCACCCAGGCGTGCACGGATCTCGGGGAGGAGGCCTTGCTCCTGGGTGAGACAGCGCTGCTCTTCGCAGGGCTGCAAGCCCGGAACCTCTTCGCCCGTCGCGTGGAGAGTGTGGGTTTCCTGGTCACCGATCAGGCGGTGCACGTCAGGGACACCCCGTCGACGCCCGTCGAGGACTCTCCCGTGCGTGCGGTCGAGTTCGACTGGTCCGCCGCCCCGGCGGCAGAGGCACAGCGCGTCGTGCGTCAGGCGACCGCCACCTTCGACCGGAAGTGGGCGGAGACCCTGACCGACGCCACGGCGCTTCAGGAGGCGCTCGACGTCGTCCGCGAAGTGGTGGAAGTGATGCTGAAACGCGGCGCTGGGCCGGACGGCGGCCCCGGCCCGGATCCTTCCGCCGAGCTCGCTGATTGGTGGTGAGATCGCTCCCTCGGTGAGCGGCCTCGCACCGAAGCAGCGGGCTCGTGGCCCCGGTCACAGACCCCTCACACGGCCCCGCGCCCGGTGAAATACTCGTGAACCATGGGAGAGAACCAACTCGCGTCAGGGATCATCGCCATCGGGCTCGGCCTGGTGACAGGGGTACTCCTCTTCGTGCCCTTCGTCGCCGCCAGCTACCGGAGGCGGGGGCGGCTCACCCTGGGACGGGCCCTGCTGTGGGCCGCACTCGTGGTGTACTTCTGGGCGATCTGGACCTACACCCTGCTCCCCCTGCCTGATCCTGAGACGGTCCGCTGCGCCGGGGTCAATCTGCAGCCTTTCGGATTCGTTCACGACATCCAGGAATCGCTGTCCCGCTCCGGCGGGGGCCTGAGGAATGCCGTCACGGACACCGCGGTGCTGCAGGTGGCGTTCAACGTGCTGCTCTTCGCCCCGCTGGGATTCTTCATCCGGGCCTTGGGGTCGCGCGGGGTGCTCGTGGCAGGGCTGACCGGGCTCGGGGTTTCAGCCCTGATCGAATTCACTCAGCTGACCGGGGTCTGGGGACTCTACCCGTGCGCTTACCGGGTCTTCGACGTGGACGACCTGATGGCGAACACCCTCGGCGCCGTCGTCGGCTCGCTTGTGGCGCTGCCGTTCTTCCGTCGTCGAGAAGCCGCCGCAACCGCCGTCGCCCAGCCGGTGACGAAACCCCGGCGCCTTCTGGGGATGTTCTGCGATTGGCTGGGATTCACGCTCCTGAGCACCTCGATCACCGTCGGCATCCGCGCGTTCCTGCTGTACGTGATGGACGACCGGCAGGCGATGCTGGACGAGCACTACTCCGTGGGGATCGGCGCGGGCGTGACCTTCCTGCTCTGGCTCATGGTCACGCTGGTCAGCGGCAGGACCGTCGGCGACCACGCGGTGCAATTGGAGTACGACGGCGGCGCGCTCCCCCGCTGGGCGGCTCGGCTGCTGCGCTTCCTCGGCGGGATCGGCGGTTACGCGCTGCTGAGCTACTTCGGTTTCTTCGAAGCGTTGTTCGTGCTGGCGACGCTCGGGGCCTTGGTGTTCACCGAACGAGGCCGTGGTCTGCCGGGCCTGTTGTCCGGCCAGCGGGTCCGGGACGCCCGGGAGGACAAGACTCCCCTGGCGTCCGCGTCCCGCTGAGTCCGCTATCCCCTGCCGGGAAGGCCCTCAAGCAGCCGCCCGCCCTCATCTCACCAGTGCGCGCGCCAGTACTGCGGGGCGAACGGGGCGTCCTCGACGGTCTCACCCAGAGCCCGGGCGGCGAGGGCGGCCCACTCCGGCTCCTTGAGCGCCGCACGGGCGATCGAGACGCCGTCTGCCTGGCCGTTCACCAGCACCTGCTCGGCCTGCTGAGCCGTCGTGATCATGCCGACAGCGGTGACGAAGGCGTCGTTCTCCACGCCGCGCTCCAGCGAATCCGCGGCGAGGGCCTTCTTCACCTCATCGGCCAGTGCGATCTGATATCCCGGACCGGTCGGCCCATGGTAGGCCCCGATCCCGCCACTGGACAGGTCGAACACGGTCACTCCCTCGGCCCGCAACTCCACGGAGAGCCGAGCCGTCTCCTCGATGGTCCAGCCGTCCTCGACCCAGTCGGAGCCGGAGAACCGGACACCCAGAGGCTTCTCGGCCGGCCATGCCTCACGCACCGCGGCCACCACCTCGCGCAGGTACCGGGTCCGGCCCTCGAAGGAGCCGCCATAGGAATCGGTGCGGGTGTTCGTCAGCGGGGACAGGAACTGGTGGACCAGGTAGCCGTGCGCGGCGTGGATCTGGATGAAGTCGAAGCCGGCCGCCTCGGCACGACGCGCGGCCGCGGCCCAGGCCTGCACGGAGTCCTGGATCTCTGCCACGCTCAGCTCACGGGGCTCGGCCAGCCCGTGCACCGAGGTGACCGATGGAGCCACGGTGGTCCAGCCGCCGTCGTCGACCGGAACCGAACCCGTCAGCCCCTGGGACGCCCACCGCGGAATCCAGCCGTACGTGGAGGCCTTGCCCCCGGCGTGCGCGAGCTGGACACCCGCCGCGGCACCCTGGCTCTTGATGAAGGCGGTGATCGGCTTGAAGGCCTCCACCTGTTCGTCGTTCCACAGGCCGAGGTCCTCGGGCGAGATCCGCCCCTCCGGCACGACGGCGGTGGCCTCCGCGATCACCATGCCGAAGCCACCCGCGGCGCGCGCACCCAGATGGACCAGGTGCCAGGGCGTCGGCACGCCGTCACGGGCGTCCACCGAATACATGCACATGGGGGCGAGGAAGGTCCGGTTGCGCAGCGTGAGCTGGCCGGACGGGGCGGACAGGACGGCTTCAGTGAAAAGTGTGCTCACGCTTCTCGGCAACCCCGGGTGGGTGCAGCATATTCCGTGGCCTGTAACTGTCGGCCCGCTTTGATAGCTTGGGAGCGTGAAGATCGCCACCTGGAACGTCAACTCCCTCCGCGCCCGTGCCGACCGCGTCGAAGCCTGGCTGGAACGCAGCGACTGCGATGTCCTGGCCATCCAGGAGACCAAGTGCAAAGACGAGAACTTCCCCTGGGAACTCTTCGAGCGCATGGACTATGAGGTGGCGCATTTCGGTTTCAGCCAGTGGAACGGCGTCGCCATCGCCTCCCGGGTAGGCCTGGAGGACGTGGAGCGCACTTTCCCCGGCCAGCCGGAGTTCGGCAAGGGCGGGGTGAATCCGGAGCAGGAGGCCCGCGCCATCGCCGCCACCTGCAACGGAGTCCGCATCTGGAGCCTCTACGTGCCCAATGGCCGCGCCCTGGATGATGAGCACATGCCGTACAAGCTGGAGTGGCTGGACACCCTGAAGAACGACGCCGAGGGTTGGCTCGCCGCCGATCCGGCCGCCCAGATCGCCCTCATGGGCGACTGGAACATCGCACCTCAGGACGACGATGTCTGGGACATCGACTACTTCATCGAGGAAGGACTCACCCACGTCTCGGAGCCGGAGCGCACAGCATTCCGGGCCTTTGAAGAAGCCAGCTTCACGGACGTGGTCCGCCCGCTGAACCCCGGCCCCGGCGTCTACACCTACTGGGACTACAAGCAGCTGCGCTTCCCCAAGAAGGAGGGCATGCGCATCGACTTCGTCATGACCTCCCCCGCGCTGACCTCGCGCGTCAGCGGCGCCGTGATCGACCGCGAGGAGCGCAAGGGCAAGGGCGCCAGCGACCATGCCCCGGTCATCGTCGAGCTCACGGACTGATCCGTGTCCCCTGCGGATCCGGGAACACCATGACCCTGTACGACTCCCCCACCGGATTCCCGTACACCTCCAGCCTCCGCGCCTACCAGCCCCTGGAGGCTTTCAGCGCGGCTCAACGCCGCGCCATCGTGGCTCAGTTCGGTGCGCTGGACGCGGATGCACCCACGACGCCGGCGGGCCTGCGGGCATTGCGTGACGACGTCGAGCGCCGCGAGATGCGCTCCTCCCTCCACCGCCTGCTGCGCAAGCCCAATGACCCCTACCCCGGCAGCCGGGCGGAGCTCGCGCGGGTGATCGCCGACCCAGCCGAGCGGGGCGCCCTGCTCTACTGCCCCAATCAGGCCGTGCTGCGGGCCGCCCTCGCGGCGGAGGAACTCAGCGACGGTTCGAGTGCCGAGAACCTGCGCAGGATCGTGCCGACCGACGCCACGGAACGGCATCAGGCGCGGCTGAAAACCTTGGTGGACTCCGGTGTGGTCGATTCGGATCTGCTGTTCACCCGGACCGCGACCTGGGGCGTGCCCTTCGCCTGGTTCATCTTCTTCCACGAAGGAGACCGCCAGGAGATGCTCAATCATGGGGATGGAAGCATCGCCACGCTCCGGCAGTACATCCCGGTCCTGGAAGCGATCAGCCGTTCCCGGTCCCTGGTGGCTGCCCTCTCGCTCAGCGCCCCGGAGCTCGACTTCTTCGAAGAGATGGCGCGCGTGGTGAGCTGGCTGGAACGGTTCAGCCCTCGCAGCGTCCTGGAACTGGACTACGGCGCCCTGGCGGACAAGGTCTACCCGGACGATTCCCCCACCGATGTGCGCCTGGGTATCGAATGCCTGGCCGAAGGGGACATGACGGGCGCAGCCGCGGCGTATCAGCGGCTCGTCACCCGCTGGATGCCGTTGCGGCACCTGGGCCGCGCCAGCTGAGACTCCCCCCACGCTGAGGTTCCCCACGCCGAGCCTCCGGGGCCGGCACGCACACCGATACCCCCTGTGATTTATCCCACAAAGCCGGTACTCTCTGGTATTACAAAACGAACTGTCGGTCAGTAAAGATTGGCATCTCGCGGTCTCACCAGCTGAACGGAGTACCCATGCCCTCTCCCACCTCGACGGCATCCGCGCCTACGACTCAGATGTCCTCCGAAGAACGGAGGGTCCTGGCGGGCACCCTGGTCGGCACCACCATCGAGTGGTACGACTTCTTCATCTACGCTCAGGCGGCGGCCACCGTCCTGGCGCCTCTCTTCCTGGCCCCGCTGTCCGCCGAGAACCCGGGCCTCGCCCAGGTCATCTCCTTCGCGACCATCGGGATCTCCTTCCTCTTCCGTCCTCTCGGAGCGATCGTCGCGGGCCACCTCGGGGACCGTTTCGGCAGGAAGAAGATGCTGGTGTTCACCCTCATCCTCATGGGCCTCTCGACATCGCTGATCGGGGTCCTGCCCACTTACGCGCAGGTCGGCATCACGGCGCCGATCCTGCTCGTGCTCCTGCGGCTCATCCAGGGATTCTCCGCGGGCGGCGAATGGGGCGGAGCCGCCCTGATGGCAGTAGAGCACGCGCCCACGAACCGTCGGGGCTTCTTCGGCGCCTTCCCACAGATCGGCGTCCCGGCGGGCATGATCCTGGCCACCGCCACACTGTGGGTCCTGACGAGCGTCATGGGACCGGCCTTCCAGGAATGGGGCTGGCGGATCCCCTTCCTGCTCTCGATCGTCCTGATCGTGGTGGGATATCTCATCCGGCGGGCCGTGGAGGAAAGCCCGGTGTTCAAGCAGCTTCAGGAACGTCGTCGTGAAGCATCCGCGCCGCTGGGCCAGCTCTTCCGGCACAACACCAAAGAGGTTCTGCTCTCGGCCGCGATCTTCATCGCCAACAATGCCGCCGGATATCTGCTCATCGCGTTCTTCGCCAGCTATGCCATGAAAGCCCTCCGGATGGACCAGCCGTCCGTGCTCCTCGTGACCGCCCTGGCCTCCTTCGGCTGGCTCGGTGCCACACTGTGGGGCGGCTGGCTCTCCGACCGGATCGGCCGGGTGCGCACCTTCCAGATCGGTTACAGCGCCCTCGCGCTCTGGGCCGTGCCGATGTGGTTCCTCATCGACACGAAGAGTCTGCTCTGGTACTTCGTGGCGCTGTTCGTCATGACGCTCGGCCTCGGCCTGAGTTACGGGCCGCAATCGGCCCTCTACGCGGAGATGTTCCCGGCGAAGGTCCGCTATTCAGGGGTCTCCATCGGCTACGCCCTGGGAGCGATCCTCGGTGGGGCCTTCGCCCCCATGATCGCCGAGATGCTGATGAACCATTTCAAAGCGTCCTGGACCATCGGCGTCTACATCGCGCTCGCCTCGCTCGTCTCCCTGGCCGCCGTCTCGCTCGTCAGGGAGACCCGTGGAGTCGATCTGGGGGTCGAGCCGCAAACGGTCTAGGCCTGCGCGTCAGGACACGGCCGACGTCGTGTTCCTGACGCGCAGCTCGAACTCCGCCCGCACATCGTGGACCGAGCCCGCTTTGCCCGCGAGTTCATCCAGGAGCATCTGCGTCCCCAGCTGCGCTTGGGCCACCGGGTCCTGAGCCACCGTCGTCAGGCCCATGACCTGGGAGAACTCGTGGTCGTCGATGCCGATCACGGAGAGCTCCTCCGGGACCCGGACACCTCGCCGCCGGGCCTGAAGCACCACGCCCATGGCCATCTCGTCCGAGGCGCACACCACCGCGGTGGGCTTCGGCCCCGGCCGGTTCCACAGTTCATCGAAGGCGTCCGCACCGCTGGCCAGGGTGAAGTTCCCGCGCACCTCCCATTCCGGATGGAATCCGCTCCCGTGACGCTCCAGCTCACCCCGGAAGCCGTCCAGACGGAGGATCGGCACCTGGAAGTTCAGATCGGTGTCGTCGTCCTCACCGTGCACGATCCCGATGTCCCGGTGGCCGAGCTCCAGAAGGTGACGGGTGGCGAGCGCCGCAGCAGCGACGTCGTCGATTCCTATGCTCGGGCAGTCCTCCACCGGCCCGCCCACGGCCACCAAGGGGATGTCCAGGCGGCGCAATTCCTCGATCTCCTCCATGGAGAGGGCCAGGCACAACACCAGGAGGGCGTCGATGTGCTTGGCGACCATCGTCTTGGTGAAGGTCCTTTGACGCTCAAGAGTCCTGCTGTCCAAGCTGAACAGCGACAGGTTGTACCCCTGACGGTGAAGCTCGCGCTCCACGCCCTCCAGCGCCTTGTAGAAGAACCAGCGGTCCACATAGGGGGTGAGGACACCGATCGTCCGGGTCTTGCCGGTGGCCAGGCCGGATGCCGCAGACGACGCCACGTAGCCCAGTTCGGAGGCGACATCGAGGATCCGCTGGCGGGTCTTCTCGGAGACCCGGGGCAGGCCACGAACGGCCCGGGAGACGGTCGCGGTCGACACCCCCGCCTTCTTGGCGACATCCTCGATACTCACGCCGTGGTGCCCTCCGCGGGCAGCGCGCACAGCCATGCCAGTCACACTCCTCAGCTACCCCCGCATCAAGAATTGAACCATGCACTCCCTGTGGGATCCCATTCGGCAGCGCATCACCCCCTGTTGCGACGACCCATGACCCGTGAGGGAAGCCGACGGCGCAGCCGGATCAGGCCCCAGAGCAGCAGCACCGCGGCCAGGAGGCCGAGTGCCCAGCCGAGGGCTGGGCCTCCCGTGACCTCCGTCCAGACGGTCACGACGAACAGCACCAGCGTCCAGAAACCGAGCATTCCGAGGACGATGTCCAGGTCTTCGGCACTGCGCATCAGCCGGCGGCTGGGCTTCGGCGCAGCTTCCTCCTCTTCCGGCCAGCGGTTCCGGTCCTGCTCTGTGGACGGTTGCCCGCCGCGGACGACGGCGGCGCGGCGGCCGTCGTCGTCCGCGATGGAAGGATGTCTGCTCACTTGACCGCACCCGCAGTGAGGCCGGCCACGATCTTCTTCTGGAAGATCAGCACGAGGATGACGAGGGGAATCGTCACCACGGTGCCCGCGGCCATGACGGCCGTGTACGGCTCCTGGTGGGGTTGCGCCCCGGCGAAGGAGGCGATGGCCACGGTGACGGTCTTGGTCGCGTCGGAGGAGAGCTGATTGGCGATCAGGAACTCGTTCCAGGCTCCGATGAAGGTCAGGATGGCGGTGGTGAAGGTCGCAGGTGCGGCGAGCGGGAGGATGATCTTCCGGAACGCCTGGCCTTGGGTGCAGCCGTCGATCCGGGCTGCCTCCTCCAATTCCCAGGGCATCTCACGGAAGAACGACGTCAGCGTGTAGACGGCCAGGGGAAGCGAGAAGGAGATGCTCGGGATGATCAGGGCCTGGTAGGTGCCCATCCAGCCGAGGTTGGTGAACAGCTGGAACAGCGGGGTGATCAGGGCGACGCCGGGGAACATCGAAGCGCCCAGGATGAAGCCGAGGACCAATTCCTTGAAGCGGAACTTCAGGCGGGCCAGGGCGTAGGCCGCGAAGACACCGACGAGCAGCGAGATCACGGTCGTGATGCCGGCCACGATGAGGCTGTTGAGCAGGTTCCGGGCGAAGTGATTGCCCAGGGACTCGTCGAACACGGTACGGAAGTTGTCGAAGGTGACGTGGGTGAAGAACGGCGTGGGGTCGAAGGTGTAACCGACGTCCCGGAAGGCCGTGACGATCATCCAGTAGAACGGCAGCAGGCACCAGATGAGGATGACGACGGCTTGCACGTAGGTGCGGGCCGGTGCCCAGGAGAAGGCACGACGGCGCGTGGCTGTTGTGGTGCTCATGTCACTTCTTCCTGGGGTTGGTGGATTCGACGGCGTTGGCGCCGAGGAAGCGGACGAAGATGAAGGCGACCAGGAAGATCGTCAGGAAGGTGATGGTCGATAGCGCCGACGCGGCATTGAAGCCCTGCCGGATCTGCTGCACCACCAGGATGGAGAGCGTGGTGGTGTTGTTGGCTCCACCGGTCATGATGGCCGGGAGGTCGTACATGCGCAGGGCGTCCAGTGTGCGGAACAGGATCGCCACCATGAGTGCCGGCTTCACCAGCGGAAGGGTGATCAGTGTGAAGCGCTTCCACGCCCCCGCACCGTCCACCTTGGCCGCCTCGTAGACCTGCTCAGGGATGAGCTGGAGGCCGGCAAGGATCAGCAGCGCCATGAACGGGGTGGTCTTCCAGACATCGGAGATGATGATGGCCCACCGGGCAGGCCACTCGGAACCGGTCCAGAGGATCTGGGTCCCGAAAACGGTGTTGATGATGCCGTCGAAGGCGAACATGAAGAAGAACAGCTTGGCCGTGACCGCCGTGGGAATGGCCCAGGGCACCAGCACGGAGGCGCGCAGCAGGCTCCGGCCCTTGAAGGCCCGGGCCATGATGATCGCCATCCAGAAGCCCAGCACCGTTTCGAGGGCGACCGTGATGACGGTGAAGAGGAAGGTGGTCCCCATGGCGCTCCAGAACTGGGAGCCGAGGGTGCCGGGCGGACAGTTTTCCGTTCCACACTGCTGCAGGATCCAGTGCGCATAGTTGTCGACGCCGGCGAAACCGCCTTGTACGAAGAAACCGGTGGCCTTGTCCAGACCGGCGTCCTTCTGGAAGGACAGAACGATGGCGTTGATGATCGGGTAGACGATCACGACCGCCAGCAGGATCAGCGTGGGGGTGAGTAGGGTGTAGGCCCAGCGGCCCTGGGTGACTTCGCGACGGTCGGCGCTTTCCGCGCCCGCCTTACGCGCGCCGCGTCGTGGGCCTCCGGGCCCTCCTCCGGCGCTGGCGTCCCGCGTCTGCGAGGGGACGTCTGTGGACATGGTGACTCCTCTGAATGATCTTCCCCTGGTGTTGCGATCCGCGCCGGGGCGCGGAGTCCGGTGGTGGGCCCACCCGGGGGCGGGCCCACCACCGGAACCGTCAGGCGCTAGTGCCCGGCCGCATCGATGGCGGCTTGCATATCGCTCAGGGCCTGATCAACGGACTTGTCACCCTGGAGGGCGGCGTAGGTGTTGTCCTGGACGGCCTTGGTGACCGCCGGGTAGTACGGCGTCACAGGACGCGGCACAGCGTTCTCGATCGAGGTCAGCAGGGTCGGCATGTACGGCAGCTTGGCCGTGATGTCGGCGTCCTTGTAGAGGGCGTTCGTCACGGGGGCGAGGGAGCCCTTCAGAGCGAAGAACTTCTGCTGGTCGTCCTGGAGCAGCCACTGCGCGAAGTCATGCGCGGTCGCCTTGTGCTTGGAGTAGACGCTCACAGCAGCGCTGTGACCACCCAGGGAGGAAGCACCGGGGCCGTCCTTGCCGGGCAGCGGGGCGACACCGAAGGTGTCCTTGACCTTGGAATTGCCGTCGGTCTTCGCGAGGTTGTAGACGTACGGCCAGTTGCGCAGGAAGAGCAGCTGTCCGGCTTCGAACGCGGCGCGCCCCTGCTCCTCCTGGTAGGTGGTGGCCTGCTTCGGGATGTTGCCGCTCTTGTAGGCGTCCACCAGCTTGGAGAGTCCGGTCTTGGCCTCCGGGGAATTCACGGCGGCCTTGCCCTGGTCATCGACGATCTTGCCGCCGAAGGTGTTGATGGCCTCGGCCGCGTTGACCGTCAGGCCCTCGTATTTGGCGAGCTGACCGGCGTAGCAGCTCATATTGTGCTGCTTGGCGATGGAGCACATGTTCATCATCTCGTCCCAGGTCTTGGGAGGGTTGGGAACGAGATCCTTGCGGTAGTACAGGAGTCCGCCGTCGGAGGAGACCGGTACGGCGAAGAGGGTGTTGTTGTACGTGGCGGCCTTGACGGTGGCCGGGAGCAGCGTGCTCGTGTCCACCTTCATGCTGTCCTTGAGCGGCTGAAGCCAGCCCTTGGCGGCGAACTCCGCAGACCAGACCACGTCGACGGTCACGACGTCGTAGTCGGCCGACTGACCCTGGAAGTGCTGCACGAGGTCGTCATGCTGCTGATCGGCGTTATCGGTCTGCTCCTTGAGCGTGACCTTCTCGTTAGGATGTGCCGCATTCCACCGGTCGATCGTCGGCTGCCAGACACCGGAGTTGTCCTTGCCGGTGACGAAGGTGATGGGGCCGCGGCTGTCCAGATTCTGCGAGGCCGCGTCGCCACCGCCGCCCGATCCGCCGGTGCTGCCGCCGCCACAGGCGGTCAGCGTGAGAGCCAGCACGGCGACGGCGGCGGCTGGCGCGAGGAATTTACGTGGTTTCATTGCAGATGACTCCTCAGTGAGCGAAGCACTTCATCCCTGACGGGTTGATGTTGCGCAGATCACATTAGTAAGCTTGCACGGCAGTATGCAAGCGTTTACGCAAAATCGTTAGAAAGGACTTCCCGTGCCGCAGACAGCACCCGGACCCCATGAGCCGCGCGTCCCCACCTGGTGGTCTGACGCCGTGGTCTACCAGGTCTACCCCCGCTCGTTCGCGGACGGGAACGGAGACGGGATGGGCGACATCCCCGGCATCACTCAGCAGCTGCCCTACCTGCGGAAGCTGGGGGTCGACGCCGTATGGCTGAGCCCGTTCTACAAGTCTCCCCAGGCCGACGCCGGCTATGACGTGGCGGACTACCGTCTGGTGGATCAGCGTTTCGGCAGCAACGAAGACTTCGACCACATGCTCGAGACCGCCCACGGACTGGGCCTGAAGGTCATCGTGGACCTGGTCCCCAACCACACCTCGGATGAGCACGCCTGGTTCCAGGAGGCCCTTGCCGCAGCGCCGGGATCCCGCGAACGCGAGCGCTACATATTCCGCCCCGGCAAAGGCGAGAACGGGGAGCAGGAGCCCAACAACTGGAACTCGATCTTCGGCGGGCCGGCCTGGACGCGCACCACCAACCCGGACGGCACGCCCGGCGAGTGGTACCTCCACCTGTTCGACACCAAGCAGCCGGACCTGAACTGGGAGAACGAGGAGGTCCGGGAGGAGATGCGCTCGGTCCTCCGCTTCTGGCTGGACAAGGGTGTCGACGGCTTCCGCGTCGATGTGGCACACGGCATGATCAAGGCGAAGGGTCTGCCCGATTGGGAGGGCGCCGCCGCCATGGTGGAGGGATCGATCTCCGAAGGGGAGGCGACGCACGAAAGCCCCGGAGGGAGCGGTCAGGACCTCTCCAAGGCACCGTTCTTCGACCAGGACGGCGTCCACGAGATCTACCGCGACTGGCATCAGCTGCTGGCCGAGTACTCCGGCGACCGCATGCTGGTGGCCGAAGCCTGGGTCGAGCCCGCCGAGCGTCTGGCACGCTACGTCCGCCCGGACGAGATGCAGCAGGCCTTCAACTTCGACTTCCTGCTGGCCGGCTGGGACGCCGAACGGCTCGCGCACTCCATCGACAGCTCCATCGAGGCCGTGGCCGCCGTCGGCGCCCCCGTCACCTGGGTGCTGAGCAACCACGACACCGTCAGGCATCCCAGCCGCTTCGGACTCAAGGACCCGACCACCTTCCCCAAGGGGATCGCCGCAGAGGATGAACAGCCGGACGCGGCACTGGGGCTGGCCCGGGCACGGGCCGCGACCCTCGTGGAATTCGCGCTGCCGGGTTCCGCTTACGTCTACCAAGGCGAGGAGCTCGGGCTTCCGGAACACACCACGCTTCCCGCCGAGGCCCGCCAGGATCCGGCGTTCTTCCGCACGGGCGGCGCCGAGCGCGGCCGGGACGGCTGCCGCGTCCCGCTGCCGTGGACGGCGAGCGCTCCGGGTTACGGTTTCAGCCTCAACGGTCCCCAGGACGGCGCGCAGCCGTGGCTGCCACAGCCCGCAGCCTTCGCCGACCATGCCGCGGACGTGCAGGACGGCGTCGACGGCTCAACGCTTGAGCTCTACCGCGCGGCGCTCGCCTTCCGCCGGGAACACTCGCTCGGGCGGGGCTCACACCTCTGGTCGGCGGCGCACAACCCGGAGCGCGGCGTGGTCGCGTTCCTCAACAACGGGGTTCTGGTGCTGACCAATATGAGCGAGGCCGGCATCGCTCTGCCGTCCGGGTTCGCGCTGGTGCTGTCCAGCGCCCCCGTGCAGGACGGCCTGCTGCCCTCCGACGCGACCGCGTACCTGGTCCCTGAGAAGGCCTGAACCGACTGACGAGGAACACACTGCGGCCCCGGAGGAGAACCCTCCGGGGCCGCAGTCGCGTCACCGCCCAGCGGTGACCGTTCGTCTTACTTGTCGCCCTTGAAGAAACCGGCGATCTTGGCTCCGAGGCCCTTCGCGTTCTCGACGGCGTCCTCGGTGAAGTTCTTCACGTTCTCGGCGGCGTCCTCCGCGAAGTCCTTCACGTTCTCCGCGGCGTCTCCGGCGAAATCCTTCACGTTCCCCACCGCGTCCTCGGTGAAGTTCTTCACATTGCCTACGGCGTCGTCCACGAAATCACGTGCGCCCTCGGGGGCGTTCTCAGCAGCCTGATCGGCGACGTTCTGCACGGTCTCGCCAGCGGACTGCGCAGCGTTCTGCGCTGCCTCACCGGCGTTGTCGGCGGCATTGTTGAATTCCTCTGCGCCCGGAATGTTCTCACTCATGATGACTCCTGCGTTGTGGATGGCTGGGCAGACGCACGACGGCGGCCGCCCCGGTCACGGGTGTTCCCACCATCACGCTAGGCGGCGCACCCGTTTCAGGGCAAGGGCGGCAATGCGACGGACGGCCCGAAGTCATCCAGCGACACACCGGCGAAGCCGGCCCCAGGCTCAGCGGACCCGTTCCTCCCGGGTGAACATCGCACGGGTTCCCGAACCGAGGTGGAGCAGGACGGGCGTGTGCTGCCCGATCATCGCATCCATGCTCCGCAACAGAACATCCACGTCCTGCACGAGTTTCTGAGGCGACGCCCCCTTGCGCGGGTACAGGCGCACCCTCAACGCCGTCGTCCCCCGGTACTGATACGTGCCCACCTGAAGCCCCAGCAGGTCACCTCGTCCGGCGAGAGCCGAACGCAGCAACTGCTCCGCGACGTTCCCGCTCACGGTCACGTCGCCAGGGGTCGGAGAATCATCCGGACGGTCCACCAGAAGGCTGGAGCGCCCCTGGCCTTGCCCGGAGATCCAGCGCACCGTCACCACCAGGACCACCAGCAGCAGGACGACGACCATGACGTAGACCCAGCTGCTGCCGGACATGAGCGGCATGGCCTCGTAACTCTTGTGCAGCCACTGTGCCCAGTGCCGACCCACGCTGCGCCAGGCACGGGCTGCCGCGGGGACGAAGGTGATGACCATCAGGCCGAGACCGACGACGAGGAGCAACAGGCCGAAGAGCCCGGTGAAGAAGCGGTTCAGCCCGCGCGGCGTACCGTTCATGCGCCCACCACCCCGGTGGCGGCGATGTTGACGGTCACGGCGGGACGGGGTGCGAGACCCATGGCGTCCAGCTCGTCCGTCACCGCCCTTTCGACGGCATCCGGGGTGACCCGGAGGCCGGAGGTCGGGCGGACATTGACCACCACGTGGGCACGGGCGACGGTCACCATGACCTGCGCGGGAGAGACATTGGCTGCCAGACGTGCCCGACGGGCGAGCGCGGAGGCGATGACCTCGTCATCCACGACCACGGCCAGGCCCTCGTGAGGCAGGGCGTGACGCGCCCTGCGGCCGGGAACGACGGCACCGAGCAGGAAGAAGAGGCCGATCATGGCCAGCACGGCACCGCCGAGTGCCAGGACGGGTCCAGGACCGGTGCCGGGCAGACCTGCTACCCAGTCGAGAGCCTCGTCAGGGTCGATGAGCCAGCCGGGCAGACGGAAGAGCGCGAGGACGGCCTCGAGTAGAAAGTAAATGCAGAGGATGCTGACCAGGACGCCCGCCAGCAAAGACACGCCGGAACGGGACGGCGTGAGCTCACGTTTCGTCACCTCATCCAGGAAACGCCGCTCCTCTTCCGGAGACCGGGGCTGAATCGTCACTCCGCTCACCTCACCCTTCCTGCGGTCCGCTGAAGGACGCCCGAGACCCGGATGTCCACTCTGCTCAGTTCGGAACCGCTCAGCTGCATGACCCGGGCCCGGATGGCCTCCTTGGCACGCACCGCACGCTCGTGAATGCTGCCGCCGGAGGCCGCCAGGGCCTGCGGGTCACGGATGATCTCGGACAGTCCCGGCATACCGAGCGGCGTGACGAGGCTCAGGGCGAGCAGGCCGTCGTCGTCCCTCCAGTCCACCCGCACCTCATGCGCCGGCACGTCCAGGACTTCCGCGCAGGCGGCCTTCGCTAGGCTGGTCAGAGCCTGGTTGCTGAAGCGGTTGTGGCCGGCCAGAACACGGCCGGCCCCTTCCTCTGCGACGACTCCGGTCATGAGGAGGAGCGCCGTCCCGTCAGGGCGTCCAGGACCCGGCGCAGGTCGATCCGCCCGTCCACGGCACGGCCCAGGAGGGCGCCCAGACCCATGAAGACGATGGAGACCACGAAGCCCCACCACCCGAATTGGAAGGACATGAAGGCGAGGAAGGCACCGATGGCGATGCCGCTCAGGGTGTGGTTCATGGTGCTCACTTTCCTTCGACGACGGTGCTGGACTGCTCAGTACTGGGTTGCTCAGTACTGGGTTGGGCGGCTGCCGCGGGAGCGTTGCGTGCCGCGCGCGAGTCCTGCTTGCTTCCGGGAAGCTGGACGTCGTTGATCTCGATGTTGACCTCGATCACAGCCAGTCCCACCAGGTCCTCGACGGCGTGATACACGGCGGCCCGGACGGCGTTGGCGATGTCCTGGAATCGGTAACCGAACTCGGCCACGAGTGTCAGGTCCACCGCCACCTGGGTCTCCCCCACTTCGGCACGGACCCCGGCCACGTGATCCGGGTTCCCCACGGCATCGCGGATCGCGCCCAGCGCCCGTGGCGTCCCGGTTCCGAGCGAGTACACGCCCGGAACGGCGCGCGCCGCCAGGCCGGCGACCTTGGCCACGGCGGAATCGGAGATCACGGTTCGACCGCCCGCCGACTGCTCCTCGATTTCAGCACCCATTGCACTCCCCTTCCCTTGGCTCCCCAGCCTACTAGGCACGACTGTGAAGAAGGCTCTTTCACAGGGTGGCAGACTGTGCCAAAAAGGCGTGTTGAGGTGGGCGTTCATACCGCACACAGGGATGAATTTGGGATGCCGAAACGGCGCACGATTGGGTCAAGTTGCGTCAAGTGGACTAAACTTGATTGTCATCGCGGGACCCGGACCCGCACAGAAGTGCAAGTCGCAAGCAAATGACCTCCCTCAAGGAGAAGCCCAAATGCCCACAGACCCAGACTCACAGAAGACTCTGACGGCCCCCACGGGCCGCTCCGCTTCGGCTCCCGACGGCTCCGCCGCTGACCGCCCGGGCGGCAGCGGCGATGCGGCCGTCAAGGGATCTCCCCACGGTTCTTCCACGCCGCGCAAGCCAGCCCGGAAATTCCGTCTGCCGAGCCACCGACTCAAGGTGTCGGACGTCAATGTCGTGAACAAACCCATGCTGAAGAAGGCCATCGGCGGCACCATCGTCGGCAACACCATGGAGTGGTACGACGTCGGCGTGTTCGGCTACCTGGTGACCACCATGGGCCCCGTCTTCCTCCCCGACGCGGACCCCGCCGTCCGTACACTCTTCATGCTCGGCACCTTCGCCGTCACCTTCGTGGCACGCCCGCTGGGCGGCATCGTCTGCGGCTGGCTGGGCGACAAGGTCGGCCGTCAGCGCGTGCTGGCCGCCACTCTGACCATGATGGCCGCGAGCACCTTCGGGATCGGCTTGCTTCCCGGTTACGCCCAGATCGGCGGTTGGGCCGCGGCTCTGCTCGTCACGCTCAAGCTCATCCAGGGCTTCTCCACGGGCGGTGAATACGCCGGTGCCACGACCTTCGTCTCCGAGTATGCGCCGGATAAGAAGCGCGGTTTCTTCGCCAGCTTCCTCGACATGGGCTCCTACCTGGGCTTCGCCGTCGGCGCGGCTCTGGTCTCCGTCCTGCAGCTCACCCTGAGCGCGAGCGACATGGAGGCCTGGGGCTGGCGCATCCCGTTCCTGCTGGCGGGCCCGCTGGGTCTGATCGCCATCTACTTCAGGAGCAAGATCGAGGAGTCTCCGCAATTCCAGGCGACCCTGGACGCACAGGAGGCCAAGGTCAACAGCGCCACGGAGAAGGACCCCTCCACCAACACCGGCCCGATCATGCTGGTGAAGACCTACTGGCGCCAGATCATCCTGGCCATGATCCTCGCGGCCGCGGCGAACACCGTCGGCTACGCCTTGACGTCCTACATGCCTACCTACCTCACGGATTCCAAGGGCTACGACCCGATCCACGGCACGCTCCTGACCATCCCGGTCCTGGTCATCATGGCCGCCTGCATCCCGTTGACCGGACGCCTCTCTGACAAGGTGGGCCGCCGCCCGGTGCTCTGGGTCGGTGCGGGCAGCACCGTCGTGCTCTCGATCCCGGCGTTCCTGCTGATCGGCATCGGCGAGGTCTGGTCCACCTTGGCCGGCCTGGCCCTGGTCGCCTTCCCGGTCACCTTCTACGTGGCCAATCTGGCGTCCGCCCTCCCGGCGCTGTTCCCGACGTCGAGCCGTTACGGCGGCATGGGCATCGCCTACAACTTCTCGATGGCGATCTTCGGTGGAACCACGCCGTTCATCGTGGCCTCGCTCATCCAGGCCACCGGCAACGACATGATGCCCGCGTATTACCTCATGGCCACCTCCGTGATCGGTGGCATCGCGATCTACTTCCTGCCGGAGTCGGCCCGTCGGCCGCTTCCCGGTTCCATGCCGAGTGTGGCAACGGAAGAGGAGGCCCGCGAGCTCGTGGCCACCCAGGAGGACAACCCCCTGCTGGATCTGGACGCGATGCCGTTCGAGGACCGTCCGCTCGCGGGCACCCCGAGCTGAGGTTTCGCATCTTCGTCGACTGCTGATTAATCGTCCTTTAGAACCGTTTTCAGACGATTAATCAGCAGTCGATTGCCGCTTTAAGGGCCCAGTCAGTTTCCCGCCAGCGGCCTGCGCGGCGGGCCACCCGTGAAGCGTGCCGGCAGGAAGCGCGTGGCGGTCACCACCGCCTTGTACCGCAGGCTCGGAATCGAGACGCCCTTGCCGCGTTCGTTGTCGGCCAGGCCGTCCCGCACCACGCGGCGGGCGTCGAGCCACATCCAGCGCGGCATCGCCGTCTTGTCCAGGCCCATGCGCTCATGGAACTCCGTGTGAGTGAACCCCGGGCAGAGGGCGGTGATCTTCACACCGGACGGCCCATAGGCCAGGTTCGCCCAGCGGCTGAAACTCAGCTCCCAGGACTTGGCCGCCGAGTACGTCCCCCTGGTGGCGAACGCCGCGACACTGGCCACGTTGATGATGCGTCCGGAACCGCGTTCCAGCATGAGTTGAAGCGCGGCGTGACACAGCTCCATGGTCGTCTGCACATGGAGGCGCAAGTGCAGCTTCTCTTCCTCGATGCTGTTCTTCTCGAAGGGGTGCAGCAGGCCGATGCCCGCGTTGTTGACCAGCACATCCACCGGGCGGGAAGCATCACTGAGGCGCTCGACGACGGCGGCCACGCCGCCGTCGTCGGTCAGATCCGCAGGCAGCACCTCCACCGTCACGCCGTAGTCCCGCTCAAGGGCGGACGCCGCGGCGGACAGCCGTCCGGCGTCGCGCGCCACCAGAATGAGATGGTGGCCCTGCTCGGCGAACTGGCGGGCGAACTCCGCGCCCAGACCGGATGAAGCTCCTGTGATCAGCGCCGCCAGGGCGTCCGCTCGTGCCGTCATACCCCCAGGGTAGCCCCGGCCGCGGGCTCCGTTGCAGGGGCGTCCACGGAGCCTGCGGCCTGGCGGACCTTCCGTCCCCGTGCGTAGCCGATCAGCCCCAGGGCCAGCACACAGCCGAGTGTTCCGAGCGCGAAGGCTTCGAAGGCGCCTTGCGAAACGCCCCAGGTCTTCTCGAAGTCGTAGTCGATCCCGAAGAGCGCTTCGAGCGTTCCGGGGAAGACGGCCACCCAGGAACCGATGAGGATCCAGAGGAAGCAGATCACGCCCAGGATCAGGAAGACCGTGTCGGACACCGGCACCTTGAAGGGCCGGACCGCGTCCGGGAACTTGCTGCGCAGGCGGACGGCAGCCGGGATGACCACGAGGTAGCTGAGCAGATAGGTGGAGATGGCGATGGTCAGGACCACTCCGAAGAGCGCACCGTTGTCCCCCTTGAGCTGCATGGCCGCGATCATGAACACCGTGGCCACGACGCCGGACAGCGTGTTCACCCTGATGGGTGTTCCCAGCCGGGCGTTGAACCGGCCGAAGAAGCCGCCGAAGAATGAGCCGTCCGCGGCGGCCATGGCCTGCATACGGTCGCTGATGATCATCCAGGCGGCGCCCTGGGAGACCAGGATGAAGCAGAACACGACGGCGGAGACGGCGAGCATGGCCTGTGCCGCCGGGCCGAACACGGTGTACACGGTGGCCACCGCACCGAAGAGCCCGTCGATCCCGGTGATCTTGTCCAGCGGAACCACCAGGAGGATCGCGAGGATCGGCAGCAGATAGCTTGCGGCGGCGATCATCGATGACCGGGCGACGGAGACGGGGACATCCTTGGCCGGGTTCTTCATCTCACCGGCCGCACTGTTGCCCGATTCGAAACCGAGGAAGGAGAACAGCAGGAGCGGCGTCACCCCGAGGAAACCCGCCAGCGTCGGGGTGAAGAACCCGAGGTCCAGACCGTTGAAGCCGTGCTGCAGACCGTAGATCATGGTGACCACGAGGAAGAACGTCAGGAACACGACCTTGAGGATCGCTCCCAGCGACGGCAGCCATTTGCCGTGCTTCAGGCTGATCACGGCGGAGGTGACGGTGATCCAGATGAAGACGATCTTGAAGAGGTAATCCCCGATACTCCCGGCCTCGACGTGCCCCACATAGCTGGACCACGTCTCCACGGCCACAAAGGACATCGCGCCGCCGACCCACACGGGCTGCGTCACCCAGGTGAAGAGGCTTGCGATGGCGGCGGTCGCCCGGCCGAAAGCCATCTTGGTCCAGACGTAGACCCCGCCCTCCTCGGTGAAGGTGCCTCCGGTCTCCGCGAAGATCAGGCCGTACGGCACCAGGAAGGTGACCGCCAGGATGAGCGTCCAAGTGAAGGTCTCACCTCCGAAGCCGGAGACCTGGCCCAGCACCTCGACCGAGATGACGGCGGCCACCACGAGCAGAAGGATGTCGAATCGTCCGAGGGATTTCTGCAGGTGCTTGCTTTGCTCTTCCGCGAGTCGCGTGGAGGCGGTTGGCTGGTCCATGATCGGTCCTTTGCTGCTGTGCTGAGGGAATGCCACTGCATGGGAAGGTGTGGGAGCGCATCGCGGTGCTGCCGCCGACGGCTGGGACGGGCGGGCCGGGGGTTCTCAGGAACCGCCCTGGCCCTTCGCAACCGCCCTGGCCCCGCCACGTTGCTTCCCCTCAGAGTAGATTTGTGGCATACATCACGTAAACCACTGAATATCGATAGACATCATCGATTCTTCAGATGCAGTGTCAGCCGAACTGGATCCAGGTGGTCTTCGGAGCCGTGTAGTTGTCGAAGGCGTGCAAGGACAGGTCCCGGCCGAAACCCGACTGCTTGAACCCTCCGAACGGCGTGGTGTTTCCCAGCGCGTCCACCGTGTTCACGGACACCGTCCCCGCCAACAGCTCCCCGGCCACCCGATGGGCCCTGGACAGATCCGAAGTCCACACCGACGCCGCCAGCCCGTAGTCGGTGGCGTTGGCCAGCCGAACGGCCTCTTCCTCCGTGTCGAAGGGGTGAAGCACTGCCACCGGTCCGAAGATCTCCTCCCGATGGACGTCATGGTCTCCGGGCAACCCGCCGAGCAGCGTCGGCTCAAGATAGGCGTCCGAACCGCTGATGGTCCGCCGTTCACCTCCGAAGAGCACCTCACCCTCGGCGCGGCCCCGAGAAATCCATCGCTCCACGCCGTCCGTATGGGCGGAGCTGATCAGGGCGCCGTTTCCCTCGGCACCGGAGAGCGGGTCCGCCGGGGCATAGCCGGCGGCGGCCTGGGCGAGCAGCTCGGCGAACTCATCGTGAACCTGCCGCTGGACCAGGATCCGGGAGTTCGCCGAGCACACCTGCCCCTGGTTGTAGTACGCCCCGAAGGCGGCCTTCGCCGCCGCCAGGGGCAGGTCCGCGGTGTCGGCGAACACGAGATTCGAGCTCTTGCCTCCCGCCTCCAGGCTCAGCCGCTTGAGGTTGCTTCGGCCGGACGCCTCCAGAAGGGTCCGCGAGACCGCGGTGGATCCGGTGAACGCGAGCGCATCGACGTCCATGTGGTGGGCCAGCGCGGCTCCCACCACCCGCCCGGATCCCGTCACGACGTTCAGCACGCCGTCGGGCACGCCGGCCTCCGCGGCGAGCTCCGCCAGACGCAAGACGCTCAGGGAGGTCTGCTCGGCAGGCTTGAGCACGAGCGTATTGCCCGCAGCCAGTGCCGGGGCAAGCTTCCAGACAGCGATCTCGAGAGGGTAGTTCCAGGGCACGATCGCAGCGACGACGCCGAGCGGCTCGCGCGTGACCAGGGCCGTCGCCCCCGCCGGAACAGCAGGCAATTCGCCACTCTGCTTATCGATGGCCTCGGCGTACCAACGCAGAGTGGAGATCGCACCGGGGACATCCACGGTGGTGGCCTGCAGGATCGGCTTGCCGCTGTCCAGCGTCTCCAGGAGCGCCAGCTCCTCGGCATGCTGTTCCATCAGCGAGGCGAGGGCCAGGAGTACCGACTTCCTACCCTCAGCCCCCTTCCGGGACCAGGACGGGAACGCCCGCCGCGCGGCGGCGACGGCCCGGTCCACGTCATCCGTTCCGCAGGAGGAGAGTTCCGCCAGGACCCGGCCATCCACGGGGCTGACGGTCGGATGGGACGCGCCGTCACCGCCCGCGGCGGCTCGGCGTCCGTCGATCCAGGCCCTGCCGTCGATGGCCAGGGATTCAGCACGGCTGTTCCAGTCGAGAGCGAGGGGTGCGGATGTCACGTTCATGAGTGCTCCTGAAGTGTGGGAAATGAGCAGGTGTGGGGAGTGAGCGGGGAAAGATCCGAAGGCCGAGGTCGTCAGTGGATCGTGGAGCCGGAGCGATGCACCGGCAAGGACCCGGAGGCCGCGCGATTGAGGCGAAGAGCGGCCGCGGCGCCCATCATGCAGAAAAGCTCCACGACGATGAGCAGGAGCATGGGAGCCATGTGGTTTCCCTGCGAGACCCCCATGGCCATCCCGTGATGCGAACCGAGTCCCGGCATCAGCACCACGACGGCATGGAAGAGCACCATTGCGGCGCTCATCGCCATGAGATGACCCGCGGCGCGTCCCGGACAGTGCCGCTTCGTCACCATCGGGAGCAGGCAGAGGAGGCAAAGGACTCCCATCCCCGCCATCCACCAGGCCATGAGGCCCACGGGCTCGCGCGCGGCGGCCACCAGATGCGCCGCCACGCCGACGACGACGGCGCCCGAGACGAGCACGGTCGATATCCGGGCGCGACGGGAGGACGCCTGGCGGGCGGGGACGCGGCGCGCGCCTGCGGTCTGGTCCACGGTTCTCCTGGTCTCCCGGCGAGCTGGTCGAGAGGGACTTTACGCCGGGCTGTGATCTGGATAACATCAATGCGTTGGTTGAACAGTTGTACCATCAAAATCGAACTTCAGGAAGTGCCATGACTCTTCAGACCGCCCCTTCCGCCACCGTGGCGCAACACCCGCTGGAGCAGCTCTCGGCCCCGGAGATCCGTGAGGCCCGCCGGATCCTGGCGGATGCCGGGCTTCTCGCCGAGACCACCCGCTTCGCCTACCTGGGCCTGGTGGAACCGCCCAAGACCGCCCTGTACGACGGCGAAGGCACCGCCGTCGACCGCGTCGTCCGGGCCATGCTCTGGGACGCCGCGCTCTCCCGCTCCCTCGATGTGCGCGCCTCGCTGACCACCGGCGAGGTGCTCGAACAGCGCGAACTGGACCCCGCCGTCGACGGCCAGCTGCCGGTCCTGTTCGAGGAGTTCGAGCTCATCGAGGAGATCCTGGCCGCCGACCCGCAGTGGAACGCCTCTCTCGCCGCGCGGGGCCTGACCCCGGCACAGGTCCGGGTGGCACCTCTCTCGGCAGGCGTCTTCGAGTACGAGAACGAAGAGGGCAAGCGCCTGCTCCGTGGCCTCGGCTTCCGCCAGGACCATCCCGGCGACCACGCCTGGGCCCACCCCCTGGACGGCCTGGTGGCGTTCGTGGACGTGGAGAAGCGCCGTGTGGACCACCTGATCGACGACGGCCCCGTCCCGGTCCCGGAGATCAACGGCAACTACACCGAGCCGGAGATCCATGGCGAGCTCCGCACCGATCTCAAGCCCATCGAGATCACCCAGCCCGAGGGTCCCAGCTTCTCCTTCGACGGCAATCACCTCAGCTGGGCCGGCTGGGATCTGCGCGTCGGCTTCGACGCCCGTGAGGGGCTGGTGCTGCACCAGATCCACCACACCCAGCGCGGCCGCCGTCGTCCGCTCATCCACCGCGCCGCGATCTCCGAGATGGTGGTCCCCTACGGCGACCCCGCCCCATACCGCAGCTGGCAGAACTACTTCGACTCGGGCGAATACTTGGTGGGCCGGGACGCCAACTCGCTCAAGCTCGGCTGCGACTGCCTCGGAGAGATCACCTACCTCTCCCCCGTGGTCGCGGACGACTTCGGCAACCCGCGCACCATCGAGAACGGCATCTGCGTCCATGAGGAGGACGCCGGCATCCTCTGGAAGCACACCGACGAGTGGGCCAACTCCAACGAGGTCCGCCGCAACCGCCGACTGGTGGTCTCCTTCTTCACCACCGTGGGCAACTACGACTACGGCTTCTACTGGTACCTCTACCTGGACGGCACCATCGAGTTCGAAGCCAAGGCGACCGGCATCGTGTTCACCGCGGCCCTGCCGGAGGAGGGTTACGCCTACGCCTCGGAGATCGCGCCGGGCCTTGGCGCCCCGTACCACCAGCACCTCTTCAATGCGCGCCTGGACATGATGATCGACGGCGAGAGCAACCGCGTGGAGGAACTGGACCTGGTCCGCCTGCCGAAGGGCCCGGGCAATCCGCACGGGAACGCGTTCACTCAGAAGCGCACCCTGCTGAGCCGCGAGTCCGAGGCCGTCCGTGACGCCGACGGCAGCAAGGGCCGCGTGTGGCACATCAGCAACCCGGAATCCCTCAACCGCCTCGGCCACCCTGTGGGCTACACCCTCTACCCGGAGGGCCAGCCCACCCTGGCCATGGCGGACGACTCCTCCATCGCCTCCCGCGCCGCCTTCGCCCGGCACCACCTCTGGGTGACCCAGCACGCCGAGGACGAGCTCTACGCCGCGGGTGACTTCGTCAATCAGCACCCGGGTGGCGCCGGCCTGCCGTCCTACGTGGCTCAGGACCGCGAGCTGGACGGCCAGAACCTGGTGCTGTGGCACTCCTTCGGGCTGACCCACTTCCCTCGCCCGGAGGACTGGCCGGTCATGCCGGTGGACACCACCGGTTTCACCCTGAAGCCGCACGGCTTCTTCGATGAGAACCCCACGCTGGACGTACCGTCCTCGGCGGCGAGCCACTGCGCTTCCGCCTCAGCCGAACCGCACGCATCCTGCCACTGATAAGGTGACGACGGCCGGGCCCTGCGCCCGGCCGTCGTCGCGCATCCCGGCCCCGGAAGGAACAGCATGCCCCGCTTGGTGGACCACCAGGAACGGCGCCGCTCGATCATCGAGAGCACCTGGCGGCTGATCGCCGAGCAGGGCATCGAGAACGCCAGCATGCGCGACATCGCCAGAGAATGCGGTTACGCCGCCCCCGGCGTCCTGGCCCACTACTTCCCCAACAAGGACGCTCTGCTCCTCGCCTCCTACGATCTGATCTGCGAGCGCACCAATGAGCGCATCGCCGAGCACACTGCCGGCCGGCGCGGCATCTCCGCACTGCGCAGCATGTGCCTGGAGATCATTCCGGCGGACCCGCTCACCGTGGTGGAGGCGCGCGTTGCGATCTCCTTCTGGCAGCGGGCCCAGACGGAGGATGCGCTGCGCGCCGTCGGCCGCGAGACGATGCTGCACTGGAGAGAACTGATGCTCGGTTTCCTCTCCCAGGCCGAGCACGACGGCGAGTGCGCACCTCTCCCGGACCCGGATGCGGTCACCGATGAGCTGCTGAGCATCATGATGGGCCTACACGTGACGTCCATGCTGGATCCGGACGCCATCACCTGGTCCCGCCAGCGGCACCTCGTGGAGCGGGCGCTGGCACGGCTGACGTAACCCCTCTAGTCCCGGCCCGTCTTCACAGCGTCGATCTGGCGCCGGACGGCCTGCGCCACGGCGCGCACCCGGGCCGTCGGACGCTGACTGCGCAGATGCGCCAGCACGGTCTTCAGCTCCGGCACCCGGTCCTCGATCTCCACGGTGGCGAGCCTGCCGCCGTCGTAGGTGAGACCGTGCTGCGGACGCTGGTGGAGGATCGAGTAGCCGAGCCCCCGGGACACCAGGGTGCGCACCGTTTCGAAGCTCCCGGAACGGAAAGCGACCTCCGGTTCGCGCCCGCCCAGGCGCGCGATGGACAGCATCAGGTCCCGGCTGTGCGGCAGGTCCAGAAGCACGAACGGCTCCTCCTTCAGTGCGGAGAGGCGCACCGTGCCCGCGCCGGCCAGCGCGTGCTCCGGCGGCAGCGCGAGATAGGGGCGGGCGGTGTCCACCACGGTGCTCGCAAGCGACTCGGGGAGATCCAGTTCGTAGCAGAGCGCCAGATCCGCCTGGCCACTGACCAGGGCCGCCACGCAGCCCGCGGTGTCCGACTCGATGACGTCCACTTCCAGCGCGGGGTGCTCCTCGCGCAGCCGGGTCAGGACACCCGGGAGAAGGAATGGCGTCAGGGTGTTGAAGCAGGCCAGCCGGATACGCCCGGCCAGGCTCTGAGTCTCGCCACGGGCGTGGTCCAGGCTCTCCTCGACATGGGCCAGGATGGCCTGGGCGTCCCGGAGGAACATCTCCCCTGCTGCCGTCAGGACCAGTCCCTTGGACCGCTGCCGGATGAAGAACTGCGTGCCCACGTGCCGTTCCAGCTGGGCGATGGCTGCGGAAACGGCCGACTGCGCGACATTGAGACGCACCGACGCCCCGGTCATCGACAGCTGAGCCGCGGCCTCGACGAAGTACCGGAGCTGGGTGAGGGTGACGTCCATGCGGCCAGGATACCTTTTCATCGATTTTTCCGATACAGCCATTCGCAAACGCCTGTTGGACAGATTTGGGCGGTGGCGGGAAGCTGATCGAGTACCCCGATCACCCACGCGAAAAGGCACCGACCGTGAAGCATCAGCGCATCCGTACCTTCAATACGAAGGACACCTACCCGGAGCAGAATCTCGACAACGACCTCTGCCAGGCTGTGGTCGCCAACGGCGTCGTCTACCTGCGCGGGCAGATCGGGCAGGATCTTCAGACCCGCGAGTCAGTGGGGATCGGCGACGTCGAGGCCCAGGCGGAGAAGGCCATGGCCAACATCGACATGCTGCTCCGCGAGGCCGGCAGCAGCCTCGAAGACATCGTGAAGGTGACCGTCTACCTCATCGATCCCCGCTACCGCGAACCCGTCTACCGGACCATGGGCCGCTGGCTCAAGGGCGTCTTCCCGGTCTCCACCGGCATCGTGGTCTCGGCGCTCGCCCGGCCGGAATGGCTCGTCGAAATCGATGCCACTGCTGTCATTTCGCAGGAGGCATCAGCATGATGCAGCGCCAGACGATCCCCGCCACCGCCGTCATCTCACAGGAAGCCTCAGCATGATGCACCGCCGGACGACCCCCGCCACCGCTGTCATCTCACAGGAAGCATCAGTGCTCTCACAGGAAGCATCAGCATGACTTTCAGCATCGCCGCCACGGACGGCGCCGGCCGCTTCGGCCTGGCCGTGACGTCCTCCTCTCCCGCGGTCGCCGCCCGCTGCACCCATCTGCGCGATGGCGTCGGCGCCGTCAGCTCACAGAACATCACCGACCCCCGCCTCGGCGCCCTCCTGCTGGATGAACTGGAGTCCGGAGCCTCCGCACAGGAGGCGCTCGACGTCGTCGTCGCCCGTACGCCGTCGGCGGCCTACCGCCAGCTGGTGGTCCTGGATGCCCGGGGCGATTCGGCGGTGTTCAGCGGCGAGCACTCGCTCGGCGTGATCGGCACAGCGCAGGGGGCCGGGTGCGTTTCGGCGGGCAATATGCTGGCGGACTCCGCTGTCCCTCAGGCGATCTGCGAGGCGTTCGCGGCGGCCGACGGCGCGCTGGAGGTCCGGCTGCTGGCCGCCCTCCGCGCAGGGGAAGCCGCTGGCGGCGAGGCCGGGCCCGTGCGGTCCGCCGGGCTCAGCGTCGTCTCCGGTCACGGCTGGCGGGACACTGATCTGCGCGTCGACTGGCACGAAGACCCTGTGGCGGAACTCGGGCGCCTGCTGGAGATCTGGCTTCCACAGCGCGAGGACTACGTGGTGCGCGGCCTCGATCCGGCCTCTTCCGTGGGCTACGGGGTTCCCGGCGATGAGCGCTGACGTGTCCGGGGATATCCGTCGGGACCGCGTCCTCGCCTCGATCTCTGAACAGCACGCCGGGCTCATCGACCTCTCGGAAAGGCTCCACACCCATCCTGAACTCGGCTGGCAGGAACACCGGGCCGCAGCCTGGACCGCCGAACACCTCGAGGCGCACGGCTTCGTGGTGGAACGCGAGTATCTGGGCTTCCCGACCGCGATCCGCGCCGTCTTCGGCACAGGCGCCCGACGCATCGGGCTCATGGCCGAATACGACGCGCTGCCCGGCCTCGGCCACGCCTGCGGCCACAACATCATCACCGCGGTCTCCTGTGGAGCAGCCATTGCCCTGGCCGGTTTCGCCGAGGAATGGGATCTGACCGTGGAGCTCTACGGGACCCCGGCGGAAGAGGGCGGCGGCGGCAAGATCGAACTGCTCAAGAAGGGCGCCTTCCGCGGCCTGGATCTGGCGATGATGGCTCATCCGAGCCCGGTGGATTCCGCGGAGGCCCGGCCGTTCGCCGTCGCACACAGCCACGTCGAATACCGTGGCAAGGCCGCCCATGCGGCTGCTTATCCGGAGCAGGGGGTCAACGCGAACGACGCCTTCATCGTGGCCCAGGTGGCGCTCGGCCTCCTGCGGCAGCAGCTTCCCCGGGAGACCCGGGTGCACGGCGTCCAGACCCGCGGCGGCGAGGCCCCCAACGCCATTCCGGAGAAGACCGAGGGGCGCTGGTACGTGCGGGCGGAGACCCTGGCCGAGCTCTCGGTGCTGGAGGAACGGGTCAACCACTGCTTCGAAGCGGGGGCGCTGGCCTCGGGCTGCGAACTGACTGTGACGCCGGAGTCCGAACCGTACTCGGAATTCCGCACGGAGCAGCGGGCCCTGGACCTCTACATCCGGCACGCCGAATCTCTGGGCCGGCGCTTCGACGCTCCGCCCGAGCAAGCCACCATGAACCGCGCCTCCACCGATATGGGCAATGTGTCCCAGCTGGTTCCCGCCATCCACCCGTACATCGGACTGGGCTGTTTCCCGGCGGCAAACCATCAGCCGGAGTTCGCGGCGCACTGCGTGGGCGCGGCTGCGGATCAAGCCATCCACGACGGCGCAGCGGCCCTCGCGCTGACGGCGCTGGACTATTTCGCGCTCTGAGTTTTCTCGAAGGACAGGACCATGGCTCAGCCCTCTTCGCCGGACACGGCACCGCGCCAGGACTCCGGCGTGCGTCCCGGCGTCGTACGCCACGACACTGCGCACCCCGACACTGCGCACCCCGACATCATGCGCCCTGGCACCGCATGCCCTGGCGCCGTGCGTCGCGAGCACGACAGCCTCGGGGACGGGGACGTCCCCGAGGCTGCCCTGTGGGGCATCAGTACTCTGCGTGCCGTGGAGAACTTCCCTGTCAGCGGCCGGACCATCGGGTCCTTGCGTTCTCTCGTGTGGAGTCTGGGCGCTGTGAAGTTCGCAGCCGCACGGGCCAATGAGGGGCTGGGGCTGCTGGATTCCGAGAAGTCCCAGGCGATCCAGCGGGCCGCGCAGGAGGTGATGGATGGCCGACTGGACGAGCACTTCGTGGTCGACGCCATCCAGGGCGGCGCGGGCACCAGCACGAACATGAATGCCAACGAAGTCGTGGCCAACCGTACGCTCGAACTGCTCGGCCGCCGTCGTGGGGACTACGCTGCACTGCACCCCATCGACCACGTGAACCGCAGCCAGTCCACCAACGACGTCTACCCCACGGCCGTGAAGCTCGCCCTGCACCGCGAACTCGTGGAACTCTGCGCCGAGCACGGCCGTCTCATCGAGGCATTCTCGGCCAAATCGGCCGAGTTCTCCGGTGTTCTGAAGGTGGGGCGGACGCAATTGCAGGACGCCGTCCCGATGTCGCTGGGTCAGGAATTCGGCGCTTTCGCGGAGACTCTGCGCGAAGACGGGAAACGCCTGGTGGAGCTGCTCCCGCATCTGCTCGAGTCCAATCTGGGTGCGACCGCCATCGGCACCGGCATCACGGCTCCCGCGGGCTATCGGGATGCGGTCATCAGGGAACTTCGAGCGGTGACCGGGCTTCCGCTGGTGTCGTCCTCAGATCTGATCGAGGCCACCGGCGACACGGGCGTCTTCCTCCTCGTCTCCGGGGTGCTGAAGCGGGCCGCCGTGAAGCTCTCCAAGATCTGCAACGATCTGCGGCTGCTCTCCTCCGGCCCGCAGGCGGGATTCGGGGAGATCCTGCTTCCTGCGGTGCAGGCCGGTTCTTCGATCATGCCGGGCAAGGTGAATCCGGTCATCCCGGAGATGGTCAATCAGGTGGCGTTCCGGGTGGTCGGCGCCGACGCCACCGTGACCATGGCGGTCGAGGCCGGGCAATTGCAGCTGAACGCCTTCGAGCCCGTCATGGCGGATGCGCTGCTGGAGTCGCTCTCCTGGCTCGGCACCGCCTGCCGTCAGTTGCGGACGCGCTGCGTGGACGGGATCCAGGCGAACACCAGGCTCCTGGAGGAACGGATGCTGGGTTCCATCAGCGTCGTCACTGGTCTGGCCCCGCTTCTCGGCTATGGTGTCGCGGCGGAACTGGCCAAAGAGGCACTCGCGAGCAACCGGGGCCTGGCGGATCTGGTGGTGGAACGCGGTCTTCTGAGCGCGTCTGAGGCTGCTGAGGCCTTATCCCCGAGGTCTCTTGCCGGCCTCGACACCGTCGGCTGAACGGTCCCTGGACGCAGCATTCCGGCGTGAAATTAATGTCAGACCTCACTGGCAGAGTGCTGTCATGGGCACAGTCAGCAGCACCAGACTCAGCACCGGGAGGAACCGGCCGGTGACAGCCGGCCCCGATTCGCTGCTGGCCGAGATGGTGTCATCGCTGGTGAGCATCGAATCTGCGATCGCGGGCCTGCAGGCCCTGCGGGAGTACACGCTGGCACTCTCCTCACGCCTCGCGCAGGTGATGGCCGACGACGACGCACGGCTGGGCCAGAGGGGCGGCGCGGAAGGCAGGGTGTGGGGTCTGAACACGCTGGAACTTGCTCAACGCACCGTCGCGGCCGAACTCGCGACCGCGACACGGACGAGTGACCGGAGCATGCAGCGGCAGCTGGATGCCGCCGTGGAGTTGCTGGATGATTTCCCGGCCACGTTCCAGGCTTTGGCCGAGGGCAGGATCAGCACCTCACACGTGCGGGTGATTCGGGAGAACGGTGCCGTCATCGTGGACCGCGCGGCACGGTCAGGATACGAGCACGCCGTCCTGGCGGTGGCGGAGGTCCAGACACCGGGAAGGGTGAGGAGAATCGCGGCCCGAGAAGCCGGGAAGGCCCAGCCGATGCCTCTGGCCGAGCGGTACCAACTGGCACGGGAGGAGCGCCGCGTCTGGGTGAACCCGCTGCCGGACGGCATGGCCGAACTCGGGGCGGTCCTGCCCGCCGCGGTCGCCCACGGCGTCCTCAACAGGCTGACATGCATGGCGAGGCGGTACACGGAAGGCAAAGAGACGGCGGGAGCTGGTACCGGGATGGCCTCTGATATCAGAACAGCCAGTGGCAGGGCGACCGCGCACGGCGCTCCTCCGAGCGCAGGGCCCGCCGGCGTCGATGCAAGTGCAAGCGCGAGTGCAGCTGGCGGCAACACGGGATCAACCGTGCTTGGCCGCGGCACGGCATCAGCTGTGCTTGGCCACAGCGCCGGTGAAAGCAGAGCAAACGGCCATTCGATCGTGACCAGGCCCGCTATTCCTCCGAACACGGCCCCACTGGACGGCGACACGGGAACAAGCCTGTCTGGCATTGACGCGGCCACGGTTGCGCTCGATTCGCAGAGCGAGCCCCGCATCCAGGACCGTCCCCGTACTCGGGACCAGCTCGGGCGCAGAGACCAATTCCGGACCAGAGACCAGCTCAGGGCCGACCTGCTCGCAGATCTTCTCCTGCGTGGAGTCCCGAGCGGCCACGACGAGCCTGAAGACCTGCTCTCCGGCATCGCTGCCCGGGTGGAAATCACGGTCCCGGTCCTGACGTTGATGGGAAACGAGGCCTCAGGGCAGGTCTCAGCGGAGCTGAATGGCAGGCTGCCGATCGATCCTTTCACCGCGCGAGCCCTGGCGGGCCAGGAGACAGCGTGGAACCGGGTGCTCACCGACCCAATCACCGGCGTGGTCCTGTCCGTGGACCGATACCGGCCCAGCGCAGAGCTACGACGTGTGCTCCGTGCCCGCGATTCCCGATGCCGTTTCCCCGGGTGCAACCTCCCCGCTGCTGAGCTGGACCTGGACCACACGCACGACGCCGCCCAGGGAGGCACCACCGAGCTGGGAAACCTCGCCGGGCTCTGCCGTCGGCACCACACGCTCAAACATCACGGGCGATGGAGTGTTCGGCAGACAGAAACACCTCGCAACAGCGAATCCGGCGCATCAGCCCGAGGTGGCGTTCTCGAATGGACCAGCCCGACCGGCCGCCGCCACACAGACCATCCGCCCACGCCGGCGACGACCGTGTCCGCAACGACCATAGCGACACCGCAGCAACATACCCAGTGTGCCGATCCGCCGGGCCGGCTTCTTGCCCCAGATCCTCCGCCCTTCTGACAAGTGCTGTCGTGCCCGCAAGTGCAACCCGAGCGATAGACGAGGCTCCTGATCAACGCAGCGCAGCGAACAATACAGTGCAGTGAACGACGCAGCGCGGTGATCAATACAGCGCGGTGAACGACGCAGCGCAGCGATCGATACAGTGCAGCCAAGCAGCACAGCCCTTTTGGCTGACCACTTTTGACTGGCCCCTTTGACTGACACAGCGCAACCCCGCCACCAGACGCGACTGCTCTAGTCAGCGCCGCCGCGGGTCTCAGACCCGGCTGCTCGCCAGCGCCCCCGCCTCGTGATGTTCGAGGTAGCCCTGCTGGATGGAGATCTGATCGGCCACGTACTTGGCGTCGTGCCAGACTCCCCAGATGAAACTGGATCCGCGACGGGACTGCCAGGGCAGCCCGAGAAAGTAGACCCCTGGTTCCGAGGAGACGCCGCGCTGCTGCTGAGGCACGCCGTTGTTCCCGAAGGCGTCCACCTGGAGCCAGTCGTAGTCCCGGGCGAATCCTGTCGCCCAGATGATCGAGGTGATGCCCGCAGCTGCGAGATCCAGTTCCAGAACCGGATTCGTCAGGCACTCCGGGTCAGGCAGTTGGACGCGAGCCTGTGGCTCCTCCGGTAACTCCAGGCCGTTCCGTTCGACATACGCGTCCGCGGCGTCGAGCAGTTCGAGGTAGTTCACGTCCCCCTTGGCGATGTCCTCCCGCAGGCCCGGTGCGAAGCTCAGGACACCGTCTGAGTAGCCGCTGGCGCGGCCGGTGAGGACGATGCCCGCCTGCGCCAGCTCCCGGAAGTCGACGGTGCGGCCGCCTCCGGCTCCGCTCACCGCGATGGTCACATGCTCCGCCCCGGCCGGCGGTGCCGCCGCGTCCCAGAGACCGAGGACCCCGAGCCACCAGCAGAAGTCCCGCCCGCGATAGCTCCTCGGCGGGCGGTCATGGGCTCCCACCGCCAGGTGCACCGGGCGGCCTGCGCGCCGGATCTCAGCAGCGATCTGCACCCCGGACGAACCAGCACCGATCACCAGGACGCCGCCGTCGGGCAACTGTTCAGGGTTCCGGTAGGAGCTGGAGTGGAGCTGCAGCACTGCTGCGCTCTCGGGTACGACGGCGGGGATCACCGGTTTCTGGAAGGCGCCCGTCGCCGCGACGATGTAGCGGGCCTCCAGCGGCCCGTCCGTGGTGGTCACGTGGAATCCCGGGGCACCCGGCCTGCGGCGGACGGAGGTGACGTCGACGCCGCACCGCACGGGGGCCGCGATCTTCTCGGCATAGCTTTCGAAGTACTCAGCCACGCTGTCCTTGGGCGCGAAGGCGGCGGGATCGACGTCCTCGAATTCCAGACCCGGGAAGCGGTCATGCCAAGCCGGCCCATTCGCCACCAGAGAGTCCCAGCGCATCGTCCGCCAGCTTTCGGCGATACGATTCCGCTCCAGGACCAGGTGCGAGATGCCACGCGCGCTCAAGTGCTCGCTCATCGCGATTCCGGCCTGGCCTGCGCCTACGACGAGGACGTCGACCTCTTCGCCTGCCATGTGATTCTCCTTATGCCGATGGACCCACGCGACGGGCACAAGCGCCCGCTCTTCTGGGTTTTTTCCATCATCACGCGCGGGAGTTCATCTGCATAGTGAATAATTTAGGGCAATCGCATCGACAAAACAGATGAGGTGAGTGCGAATCATGCTCACCTCTCCCCTTCTCCTCGTCGATTGCTGAGATATCGCTCGTATGAGCGCCCATACGGACGATTTCCCAGCAATCGACGAAGAACAATGCCTCAGGAGCGGTGGAGAGCCAACGGATTCCTCAGCATCCCGGCCTTCTGCAAACCGCCCGAAGGATCGGAGAGATCCAGCATGTGCTGGTTGTTGCGCAGCTGGAGCCTGTTGAGGCAGGAAAGCTCGAACTCGGGCACGAAGAGGTCATGCCGGGCGAACTGCTCCGCCAGCTCGGGATGCCGTGCCTGGTAGTCCGTGAGCGCCTCGGCAGCGGTCCGCCAGAACACCTCTTCCTCCACCACTGAATCCTCCGCGAGCAATGCGGCCAGGAAACGGAAGATGCAGTCGAAGACGTCCGTGAAGATCGCCGAGGACATCTCATGCTCCGGAACGGGGGTCTTGATCCTGGAGACCTCCTCCGGCACCTCGATCCGGTCCCCCATGAGCACGATCTCCTCACCGATATCCTTCATGATGGCGCGGACCGGCACTCCGTCCTGGAGCACGAGGATGACGTTCTCCCCGTGCGGCATGAACGCGAGCTCGTAGGCGAAGAGACAGTGCGCCAGGGGCACCAGATAGGCGTCGAAGTAGCGTCGCAGCCACTCCTCGGGAGCCAGCCCCGAGCGCTCGATCAGCGCGGAGACGAAAGGCTTCCCGGCCGGGTCCACATGCAGGAGGGACGCCATGGTGGCAAGCTGCTGCCCGTCCTCCAGGAGCTGCAGCGGACTCTCACGCCAGAGCGCGGCGAGCATCTTGCGGTATGGTGAGCCCTTCGGCGCGGCCGCTTCGTAGTACGGATTGTGGTACCCGATCGCCGCGACCTCCCGGATCACGGGGGTGTTCTTCAGCTCCTCGTCCGAGGCCATCAGATCGTGCAGCCACTCGTTGATGGCCGGGGTCGCCTCCATGTATTCGGCGGAGAGACCACGCATGAAGCCCATGTTCAGCACGGACATGGCCGTCTTCACATAGCATTTGCCAGGGGCCGAGACATTGAAGAACGTCCGGATGGACTGCTGCGCCTGGTACGAATCCGTGCCTGTGCCCAGCGGCACGATCCGCTGCCGGGCGATCTCCGCGGCAAAGGTCACCGCGATCTTGTGTTCCCACTGCCACGGGTGCACCGGGAGGAAGAGGTATTCGGCCGGGTCGAGGCCCGAGGCCGCGAGTTCCGCTTCGAAGAAGGCCACCGCGTCGAAGCCCAGTTCCTCGGTCATGTGGCGACGGTAGTCGAGCCCCGGCCGGGACGTGAACACCGCCTGCGAACGGTGGACCGCGATCCACTGAAGCCGGACCGGGGCACCGGCTTCCGGTGCGAAGGAGTGGTAGTCGGTGATGCCGAAGCCCAGGCGCCCGTTGTTCGCCACGAAGCAGGGGTGGCCTTCGCTCATGTTCCGCTCGATCGCCTGGAAGTCGGCCGCGGCGTCAGCACCCTGGGTGATCCCGGCGGCCAGACGGGACGACTCCACACCACGACCCTGCTTGTACGCGTGCCCGGACAGCGTGCTGGCGATCTCTTCGAGATAGACGGGCAGCTGTTCTTCCCTGATTCCCAGGCTGCCGTGGAACTCGGTCACGAACTCCAGGACATCCAGAGGGAGCTGCTCCGGCTCGCTTCCCTCGGAAACTTTCCACCGCGTGATGGAGTCCTTGGCGATGCTCCAGTGGTCCAGGCCCAGGAGGCGTGCCGTGAAGCGGTACTCCACACCGCCGTCGTCGCTGAAAAGGCGGTACGGTGACTGCGTCCCGGAGCGACGACCGTAACGTTCCGGTGTCAGCAGCCTTTCATGCGAGAACTCGGCGAGCGCCTTCCGCAGCACGTGACGGTTGGCTTCCGCCCAACGGCCAGGGCTGAGGTGCTCGACTGCGGCGCTCGGCTGCAGCTGGCCGGCCGCTTCGCTTCGCGTCTCGGACTCGATCGTGGCGGTCATGCGTGAACTCCAGGGGTCTGCTCGGTGGTCTGGTCGGTGGATCGGTCAGTGTGCAGTGCAAGGGGTGTGAGCGTGGCAAGGAAGTCGTCCCGGGTGCAGAAACTCAGGAGCGCCTCCTTCCGGCTCTCGGCCGGGTCCACGGGCGGCAGGACCACCACGGAATGGGCGTGGAACCCGACCCGCTCATTGAGGACGTGGATCTTGTGATTGCGGACATCGGGCTCGACGACGACGCGCTCGGCTCCGGTGTGCTCGAAGAGCCAGGTCATGACGGACTGCATGACGCGCAGGGTGTAGCCGGGCACGGTCTCACCCTGGGGCGGGCCGACGAGCAGGTGCATGCCGACGTCGCCCGGCCGCACCTGATACACCGCGTCCAGCGGCGAGTCCGCGGGGCGGTAGCGCTCCACGAGGAAGGCGGGGGCGCCGTCGTCGACTCCGAGGAATGCATCGTGGTGGTCGCTGCCGGCGATCTGGGAGTACTCGCGTTCGACGTCGTCGACCGCGGCGCTCGTCATGCCCCAGAAGCGGGCGTAGGGCTGGGTGACCCAGGAGTGCAGGAGCGTCGCGTCGGACGCCGGGTCCACGGGACGGAAGGAGCGGATCATGCGGTCACCGCCAGATCCGAGGCGGGCACGGGCGCGGCACCCGTCGCGGCGGTTTCCGGAACGGGTGAACCGAAGTACTGGAAAGCGATGCTGCGCTCCACGGGGTAGACCTCGCGCCCCAAGGCCTCACGCAGGATGCATGAGTTCCGGTACGCGGCCATGCCGAGGTCCGGGGTGACGAAGCCGTGCGTGTGCAGTTCCGCGTTCTGAACGAAGATCTCACCCTCCTCGACACCGATGCCGTAGTTCCGGCTGACGTCGAAGCGCCCGCGGGCATCACGGTGGATCCTGTCCTCGACGCCGGCCAGGAAAGCAGGTTCCTGGTACGCGTAGCCCGTGGCGAACATCACCGCCTCGCTCTCCAGGCTGAAGCTCGACTCCTGCTCTGCGTGGCGGAAGTCCAGGACATGTGTGCCGCGTGCGGCGTCCCAGCGTGCGCTCTTGAGCTCGGAGTGGGTGTGCAGTCGGGTGTCGACCATCCCGTTCAGGCTCTTGGCATACAGGAGGTCGTAGATCTCGTTGATGAGTTCCGAGTCGATGCCCTTGTAGAGGTTCTTCTGGTTCTCCACCAGATGATCCCGCTGCGCTGCGGGAAGGGCATGGAAGTAGTCCACATACTCCGGGGAGGTCATCTCCAGGGTGAGTTTCGTGTATTCAAGCGGGAAGAAGCGGCCGCTGCGCGTGACCCAGTTCAGTTCGTATTCGTGAGCGTCCATGTCCTGCAGCAGGTCCAGGTAGACCTCGGCGGCGCTCTGGCCGCTCCCCACCACGGTGATGCTGCGGCGGCTCTGGAGTTCCGCCTTGCGGTGCAAGTACTCGGCGTTGTGGAAGGCCGGCCCGCCGGCGGTGAGCAGCTCCCGGCCCGCGGCCGGGATCGACGGTGAGGTGCCGGTGCCCAGCACGATCCGTCGCGTGTGGAGGGTCCGGACGCCGGAGGGACCGTCGACGGTCAGCCGGTAGACGCCGTCGTCGTACGCCGTTTCCAGCACACGCGTGCTGAAACGAATGCTGTCCAGCTGGCCGGCCACCCACTGGCAGTACTGGTTGAACTCGGCTCGCAGCGGGTAGAAGTTCTCCCGGATGTAGAAGCGGTACAGCCGGCCGGTCTGCTTGAGGAAGTTCAGGAAGGAATAGGGCGAGGTGGGGTCGGCCAGGGTGACCAGGTCCGCCATGAAAGGGACCTGGAGATGGGCGGGCTCCAGCATCATGCCCGGATGCCAGTCGAAAGCCTCGCGCTGTTCGAGGAAGAGCGCGTCCAGCTCGTCCAGGGGCTCGGAGAGGGCGGCCAGGCCCAGATTGAACGGACCCAGGCCGATGCCGATCAGATCGTGGATGCGGTGTTCGCCGCGGTCGGTGGTGCTCATGCGCTCAGGTCCTTCTCGTGTGCGGTCAGGGTGGTCAGCAGCCCCTCGCCGGTGCGGCGCAGGAGCCCGATGATGGCTTCGAGATCGCTCAATCGCGTCTCGGCGTTCAGGAGGGTGAATTTCAGGTAATGGCGTCCACCCACCGTGGTACCGGCGACCACGGCCTCACCCGATGCGAAGACGGCAGCGCGGATGGCGGGGTTGAGGCGATCGGAGAGTTCCTCGGCGATCCGCTCGCCGTCGCGGAGCGGACGGTAGCGGAAGACGAGGGTGCTCAGTTGTGGTGCCGCCGCCAATTCGAAGTCGGAGTCCTCGTCCAGCAGGGCTCCGACGCGCGCCGTGAGGTCGATCGCCTCGTCGAAGAGCGCTCCGATCGCGTCCGCGCCCATGGTGCGCAGGGTCAACCAGAGCTTGAGCGCATCGAAACGGCGCGTGGTCTGAATGCTCTTGTCCACCTGATTGGGCACCTGAGCCCGGGCGGCGCTCTCCGGGTTGAGATAGTCCGCGTAATAGGTGACGTGCCGGAGCATGGCGGCGTCCCGGACCAGGATGGCGCTGGAGCTGACCGGCTGGAAGAACGTCTTGTGGAAGTCGACCGTGACCGAATCCGCCAGGTGGATGCCGTGCAGCAGGTGCCGGTGACGCCCCGATACCAGGAGACCGCCACCGTAGGCGGCGTCGACATGGAACCAGGCGCCGTACGCCTGGGCGAGGGCGAAGACCTCCGGCAGCGGATCCACGGCCCCGAAGTCGGTGGTTCCCGCAGTGGCGACGACGGCCATGGGCGTGAGGCCCGCATCCCGGGCTTCCGCGAGCGCCGTGGCGAGCGCTGCGGCATCCATCCGGTGGTCCTCGGTGGTGGGGACGGACACCACTGCATCAAAACCGAGGCCGAGCATCGCTGCGGACTTCTGGACGCTGAAGTGGCTGTCCGCCGAGGAGAAGATCCGCAAGCCGCCGAGCAGCTCCGGCAGGCGGGCGTCCTCGGCGCCAGGGGTCTGGGCCCGCAGCCGGGCGACGGCGTGATTGCGGGCCATCAGGAGCGCCTGCAGATTGGACTGGCTTCCGCCGGAGGTGAAGACGCCGTCGGCGTTCTCCCCCAGTCCGATGCGTTCAGCGGTCCAATCGATGAGCCGGCGTTCGATCAGCGTCGCACCGGCACTCTGGTCCCAGGTGTCCAGCGAAGAGTTCACCGCGGAGAGGATGGCCTCCCCGACCAGGGCGGGGATCACCACGGGGCAGTTGAGATGCGCGGCGTACCGGGAGTCGTGGAAATAGACGGCGTCCTTGAAATAGACCTCGTCCAGCTCCTCCAGCGCCGCGGCCAGGTCCGGGAGCGGGCGTTCCAGGTCCACCGCGTCCACAGTGGGCCCCAGCGCCGCCGGAGTGATGCCGGTGAAGGGTTTTCCGGTGCGCTGAACGGTGGTGGACACCGCCGTGACGCCCTGCAGCACCTGCGCCACGTAACTGGAGACGTTTCTGCTGGTGAAGAGCTGGTTGCTCGCAGCGAGTGCCAGTTCAACCCGGGCGCCGAAGTCTTGGTCCCGCTCGGGGATCTGCTCCGGGGAAATGGCGGCACGGGGCGGCGTCATGGCCTGTTCCTTCCGTTGGGAATATGGGGAGGTGCCCGACGGCGAGAACGACGTTTAGGCAAGGCAAGCCTTACTTAGGATTACCTTTACGTCAAATTATTGTGTGGTAATTCACGCACTATATGTCACGACGTGACTGAGTGAAAGTCATACACCGGAAGGAGGACAGAAGCTCCATCCAGAACACCGGAATGGATACGATCAGGACGTGACGACCGAAACCTCCTGGAACCTCTCCGTGACACGGCCACCGAAACCGCGGTTCGATGCGCACACCCTTGAGAACCACGTGCTGTCCGACGGAGAGGGGCTCCCGCCGTCCTACGTCTCATTCGTCCAGGCTTTCGGCTGGGGACGCCTGTTCGGCCTATGGCTCGTCTACACCCCGGTCCCCCTGGGGCACGCGGACGGGCTGCTCGGACGGGGCGGTCGGCTGACTGCCAGATTGCGCGAGGAATTCGGGCAGTGGCAGAACGAGGGCTACGACTGGGCGGTGAAGCCGGACGGGTCCTGGGAGACGCCACAACGCCTGGAGGTCTTCGCCATGAGCGAGAACGGAGACTATCTCGCCTGGGACACCGGCAGCCGCGACCCCCACGGCGAAGTGCAGATCTATCACACGAGCCGGTTCAGCTCACTGACCCGGATCGGCGGCGACCTTCACGAGGCCGTCGAGGCACTTCGAGTGCGTGACGCCGGCGCAACGCCCCCTGCTGCCGACTTCGACCCTTTGGATCTTTCCGCGCTGTGAATGGCCTGGAATGAGGTCGTCCGGAGTCCCCGAAGGGCCGGAGCCTGCGCGCAAGGGAAGAGCTCAGCCCACGAGCACCGGCCGCCGCGGGATCCAGCACCGGACGGCTTCACGGTAACGCTGGTAGTCCGCGCCGAAACGGCCGGCCAGGTCCCTTTCCTCCAGCGGCCGGATGCCGTAGTTCCAGAGCACGGCGCCACCAATGGCGTAGACCACCGTCAGCCACGATTGCAGGATCAGCCCCACGGACGCAGCCTGCACCACGCCGGAAACCGCCATGGGATTCCGCACCCAGCGGTACGGGCCGGCGATGACCAGCCGGTTCGGCATCACCGAGGGCAGCGGGGTGCCGCGGCCCAGGCTGGACATGACCGCCGCGGACCAGAGTCCTAAAGCGCTGGCCAGGGCCAGGACCGTCCAGCCGACGACGACGCTCGCCACCGGAAGAGGGATCTCCAGTCTCCACCGCACTTCCAGGGCCCGGATGACCAGCGGGAACACTCCCAGAAAGAGACCCCAGAAGAAGACGATCTGAACGAAGGTCCAGGTCACGTGACCTGCCGGTCCACGCCGCGCGTCCGCGGGACGGAAGGCGAGCGGCCCCCAAGTGATCCCCTCGATGGGGACCCTGCCCAGGCGCATCAGGCACAGCGCCAGACCGGAACCAAGGGCGGCCACACCCATGAACACCACACCCCATCCCGCTTCGGTGGTGAGCGTCGCGTAGGCGGCGAGGGCGAGCAGCACCAGCGCCGTCCACGCTGTATTCAGCGCGGCGGCGGCCCGGGAACCCGCACCGGCCAGTGCCGAGGCGGCCACGAACAGCGGAAGATCGAAAAGCGCCACCAGGAAGGGATCCAGAGAACCCAGAGTGGCATGGCGGACGAACGGGGAGATCGGGATCAGCATCCACCAGAGGAGGCCCGCTGCGGCTTGCACGGCAAAGTAAGCTCGGCCCCACCGGACGGCGGGCTGCACGGGCGCAGTCATCAGCGCTCCCCCACGGCTGTTCAAAGGATTTCATGCGGTCAGGATGACTTTAGCCGTGAAAGACGCACTTTCAGTTGCCGGAGGGGTTGCCACAGAAATGACCTGAACCCGTCGACAGCAATTCCAGCTGTTAAAGAAAGAAACCCTCGCCATGTAGAAGCTAGGCGAGGGTTTCGTGGCTCCGACCGGCGTCGATCCGGTGACCTTTCGATTTTCAGTCGAACGCTCTACCAACTGAGCTACAGAGCCTTGGTGACTAGTCACCATGACTGCCGGATGTTTCCGATCAATCAGAGCGACCCTGACGGGACTTGAACCCGCGACCTCCGCCGTGACAGGGCGGCGCGCTAACCAACTGCGCTACAGGGCCTTGCTGGTACTTCAATTTCGGTATTTCTACCATTGTTTTGCCGCAATCTCTTGCCGCTCACAAGATTCCATCTTAGCAGATCTCTCAATCCACTTTCAAATCACCTCGTGCGTACCCCCAACGGGATTCGAACCCGTGCCGCCGCCGTGAAAGGGCGGTGTCCTAGGCCGCTAGACGATGGGGGCCTGGACTCACGTGCTCGGCTCACGGCACCGCCGTGTTCCTCGCGAAGTGGACCTGTAAAACTTTAGAGCATCTCCGGCCAAAAATCCAAAAGAGACTCTGGGCCCACCCGCACCGAACCCTCCTCAGCCGTAGCCGCCGTCGCGATACCGTGGATCCATGGAGAGGAACCCCGGCCGCTCGGCACTTCCCACCGGGCTGCCCATCCGCATCTGGCCGCCAGGTCCGCGGTGCACACTGCGTGGCGAAGCCGGTTTCGAGCACCTGGAACGGACAGAGGCCGCCACCCTCAGCCTGGACGACTTCCAGGAGCTCGCCCGTCGCGCTCTGGAGGACCTCCCGGATGAGATCTCCCGGCACCTGGACAACGTCATGCTCTTCATCGAGGAGGACGGCACGGACCCCGAGAGTGGCGATCCACTCCTCGGGCTCTATGAAGGGACACCCCTCACCGAGAGGGACGAAGGATGGGCGGTCGGCTCACTCCCCGACAGGATCACCCTCTACCGGGGACCCATCCTCGACCTCTGCGCCAGTCGCGCCGAGATCCTCTATGAGATCCAGGTGACAGTCATCCATGAGATCGCACATCATTTCGGCGTGGACGATGCTCGTCTCCACGAGCTCGGCTGGGGCTGACCGGCGACACTCCTGCGACCACGCAGCGGCCTCGAAATCCCCGCCAGCACTGCGAATGAGTCGCATTCCGGACATGCATTGACGGCTTCCCGTGGCTAGCCTGAAGACATGGGCCACAACCACGATCACACCCAAGGCATGACCGGCACGGGCAAGCACAAGAAGCGCCTCGTGATAGTCCTGTGCATCACGCTGAGCGTCGTCGTCATCCAGGTGGCGGGCGCCGCAATGTCCGGCTCGCTCGCCCTGCTGGCAGATGCCGGTCACATGCTCTCGGACGCCGCGGGTGTGTTCATCGCCCTGATGGCGGCCTGGATCGCCACCCGTCCCCCGACTGACCAGCGCACCTACGGCTACCAACGCGCCGAGATCCTCGCCGCACTGGCCAATGCGCTCATCCTGATCGTCATCGCCGTCGTGATCGCCATCGAAGCCGTCCGTCGTTTCGGTGAGACGCCGGAGATCCAGACCGGAACCATGCTCATCGCGGCCATCATCGGCGCGGTGGCGAACGGAGTCTCACTGCTCATCCTCCGGGGCGGTCAGGAAGAGAGCCTCAATCTGCGTGGGGCCTATCTGGAGGTCCTCGGGGACCTGTTGGGCTCGGTGGCCGTCATCGTCGCGGCGCTGGTCATCATGTTCACGGGTTTCACCGCAGCGGACCCGATCGCCTCACTGCTGATCGCGTTCATGATCCTGCCTCGGGCCTGGAGCCTGCTCAAGGACGTGGTGGACGTGTTGCTGGAAGCGACCCCGAAGGGCGTGGACGTCGGAATGATCCGTGAGCACATCCTGGCCGTGGAGGGGGTGGAGTCGGTGCACGACATCCACATCTGGACCATCACGTCAGGGGTCCCGGTCTTCTCGGCCCACGTGGTGGTGCGGGACGAGGCCCTGAGCCCCGAATCCGCGGACAGGATCCTGGACCGCATGCAACGTTGCCTCGGCTCGCACTTCGACACCGAGCACTGCACTTTCCAGCTGGAACCCAGCTCCCACCAGGAGCACGAGGCGCATCAGCACGCCTGAGCCGTGCCGAGTCTCTGCCGAGCTCGCTGGTTCTGTGCCAGATCACCGCGGTCACCCCTGCCCTGATCACCCGTCCTTGTCCCCACTGAGCTCGCTGGTTCCGTGTCTTGTCTCCGCCGAGCTCGCTGGTTCTGTGCCAGATCGCGCCCTTAATGAGCGATTCGGCACAGAACTAGCGAACTCGGCAGGATGGCAGCCATTCAGCCCGTCATTCAGCGCGACACGCCGTGTGATCAGCAGGGAAATGACACGCCTGTTGTTTATGTTGATGGTGGGACTAATGTTGCCAATGTTACTTTTGAGGCCGTACTCTCAATAACGCCGGGGTCTTTCGTCCGGCGTAATCGAGGCAGGTGTACATGGCAGTCCTGAACGGCAGGAAATACGCGGCGATCCTCTGCTCCTCCGCATTGGGAGCGAGCATTCTGATGGGCAGCTCCCTTCCAGGAGCGACGGCCGCACCCGCGGTCACCGTGCCCTTCGCCCTCCCGGCGGACCAATCCGACACCATTCCCAGCGAGTCCGACATCGCCGCTGCGAAGAAGAGCGAATCCGATGCCAAGGCTACCCAGAGCCATCTCGAAGGCCTGATCGGCACGCTTGCCGGCAAGCGGTCCACTGCCATCACGGCGAGCATGCAGGCCAACGACGCCTACACGAACGCCCTCCTGACACTCAAGGCCAAGCAGGATGCCGCGACCGCGGCCAAGGCCAAATCTGAGGCGGCCAAGAAGGAAGCCACCAAGAGCCGCAAGGATCTGGGGACGCTCGCCAGTTCGATCTACAAGAACGGGGGCGTGAACCCCGTCGTCGAGAGCGTCCTCAACGGCGACGGTGACCTCCTCAGCAGGGCCACGACCCTGGACACCATCAGCCAGAAGCAGAGCCAGACCTTCAATCAGGCCCTCGCCTCGGACAAGGTCACGGCAGCACTCGCCAATGACGCGACGGCCGCGCAGAAGGCCGCCGACGACGCCGCGCGCGACGCCGATCAGGCCCGCTCGGCCGCGGAGACGGCCCAGTCAGCTGCCACTCAGGCGCTGGCCAGCGCAGCGAAGGACCGTGACAAGGTGATCGCGGACCTCGCGTCGCTGCGCAACACGACGGTCGCTTTGGAGACCCAGCGGGTTCAGGGCCTCGAGCAGCAGCAGGCAGCCGCCGCCCTGAAAGCGCTTCAGGAACGCGCCGCGCAACAGGCCGTCCCCCAGCCGCAGACTCCGCAGCAGCCCGCCCAGAACACGGGCGGCGGGACCAACACCGGGAATCAGCCCGCACCGCAGCAGCCCTCGGTCCCCCAGCCGCCTGCGCCTCAGCCGCAGCCTCCCGCGCCTCAGCCTCCGGCTCCCCAGCCACCCGCACCGCAGCCCCCGGCGCCGCAGCCGCCTGCCCCACAGCCTCCCGCGCCTCAGCCTCCGGCTCCCCAGCCACCGGCGCCGTCGCCCTCACCCGGCAGCGGGGCGGCTCAGACCGCGATCGGCTTCGCCATGTCGAAGCTCGGCTCGGCCTACGTCTGGGGCGGCACCGGCCCCGGCTACGACTGCTCGGGCCTGACATCCACGGCCTTCGCCTCGGCGGGCGTGTACATGCCCCGCACGGCCACGCCGCAGTACTTCAGCGCACCGAAGTACGTGCCCATGGGCCAGTGGCAGCCCGGTGACCTGATCTTCTGGGGCGACGGCAGCTACTTCTACCATGTGGCCATCTACATCGGTGGCGATCGCGTGGTCCAGGCTCTGAACCCCAGCACCGGCGTGACCACCACCAGCATCGCGGACATGACCGCCGGCGGCATGGCCCTGTGGCCGACGGCGGCCCGCTACTGGTGAGGCTGTCCAGCCTCTGAGCTGATTGAGCGACGGCGAAGGCCCCGGTTCCTCACGGGAACCGGGGCCTTCGCCGTCGTGCTTCGCCGTCGTTCTTTCAGCTGCCGAGCATGGGCCCGAAGCTGGGGCGGTCCTCCAGGCGGGCGTCCTCGCGGTCCGGCACCACCATCACCGGCCCACGCGCATGGTGCAGAACTCCATCCGAGGTGGACCCGAGAAGCATGCCGGCGAAGCCGCCCTTGCCGCGCGTTCCGACCACCACGAGCTCAGAATCCCGGCTCGCCTCCACGAGGACCTCCACCGGCGAACCGTCCACCAGGCGAGTGCTGATCTCCAGCTCGGGGAAATGACTCTTGAGCCAGAGGACACCGGCGTCGAGCTGGGCCTGGATGTCCGCGAAGATCGCCTCACGGTCCATTGCGGCCGGAACCCAGGCGAGGCTTCCGCTGTACTGCGGCACTGCGCAGAGCACCTGGAGCTCCACGCCGAGCCGCTGAGCCTGTGCCGCGGCCTCCAGGACCGCCACCCGGGCCTGATCGGAGCCGTCCACACCGACCACGACGCGAGGTTTGACCTCCTCGACGGGGTGTTTGGCCAGCTCGGCCTTGGCATGTTTATCCGTGACCTCTTCACCGAAGCGGGCGGCACAGATCGTCGGAACGACCACCGTGGGGCAACTGGCATGCGCCGGCAGGGCCGAGCTCACCGAACCCAGGAGCCGTCCGACGAAACCACCGCGTCCACGGGTGCCCACCACGAGGAGTTCGGCATCCTTCGCCAATTCCAGAAGGACGCCCGAGGCGTCGCCGTTCTCGACGGAGGCGTCCACGTCGATGTCGTAGTCTTTGATCTTCTCCATCGCCTCGCGCAGGACGCCTTCGGCACCCTCACGGATCACCGTGTCGTCGACGGCGGCGTACCCGCCGTCGAGTCCGGAGGCTGCGTAGATCGGCACCGAGTAAGCGGTGATCAGATGAAGCGCGCTCCGGCGTCGTTCGGCCTCGCGTGCGGCCCAGCTGAGGGCGCATTGCCCGTGCTCAGAGCCGTCGACTCCCACGATGATCCCACCGTGGATTCCCTGCGGTGCTGTTCCTGGCGTTTCCGTGGTCACGATATTCGCCTCCTCGTCCCGCGGGCGGATCGGTTCACCACCCGGGTGGGCCTCCTTGCCCACGCTGGTTACCTCCACTATTGCCGTTTGCGCTGGTCAATTCAAGAAACGCCGGGCGCGGCGAAGCGATCCGGGACGCCCCGGGCACGGTCTTCACACCGCCCCGCCGGACCCCTGTTCAGGACCGGCGAATCGGAGTACTCTCAGTTCCACAGTGGGAGGGGACTCACGGAACAATCCAGCCGGATTTTCGTGGGTCTTTTCCATGTGTCGCCCTGTTCGCGGCCCTTTGGTGCGCCCGATGACAGGGAACCCTGACGAGGAGGACGAGCCATGCCCCGCAGCGCCCGCACTGCGCCCCTCACCCCCGGCGAGGACGGCACCACGGTCACAGACGTCGTCGTCGTGGGCTCCGGCATGGGCGGCCTCGCGGTCGCGACCCAATTGCACCGCAAGGGCGTCCCCGTCATCGTTCTGGACGGCCTCGACGGACATGACGGGCAATTGCGCACCCAGCTGCGCCACGTCACCACCGAACAACTCGAACGGATCAGCGTGAGCGATCCCGCGAGCCACGGGGAGCGCCGGGAGATCCTGCGCCAGCTGCACGGCTACACCAAGAGTCATCGCGTGGACGTGCGCCGCGGCGTCGTCGCCGATTCGCTCGACCGGGCAGGGGCGCCGGGCGCCGACTCACCGCTGCGGCGCTGGGCGCTGCACACCCCGGGCGGCGTGATCCTGTGCGATTCCCTGGTGATCACCGGAACGGTCGGACATCACCGGGCACTCCGGTTTCTGCGCGAGGTGGGCCAGGAGACCACGGAGAACGTCAGCGCGGCCCTGCGTCGCGTGGGCATCTATCTCGTATGCGTGGGCCAGCAGGTCTCGGCCGGGCACCGCGAGGTACTCCATCAGGCACGGCTCGTGGGCAACACCATCGCAGGCGCCGGGCTCCGGCTGCCCGCCTGACGCCGGCACCCCGTCTGCGTTTCTGTTTCCAAGATCTGACACTATCGAATAGCCATCGTCTTTAGATAAGCTGGCCTGGACTAGCATCAGGAGACGCTCATGACACCCCCAACCCCGCCGGCACGCCAACGCTCACGTACCGCAACAGTCGCCCTTGCCCTGTCGATCGGCATGCTCATCGCCGCGGCCCTGCTGGGCGGGATTCTCATCATCCTCGGAGACCAGGCCAATGTGGCCGGACGCGCGTGGCTCACGCTTCTCCTGGTCGGCCTGTTCGCCGGGGCAGTGGTGCTGGACGGGAGCATGACGGAGGGCCGCAACCGCTGGTATCTCGCGGTGTCGACGATCCTGAACGTGATACTCCTCGCGATCGGCCTGCTCAAGATCTGGAACGGCTGGCTGCAGCCGGCAGACACCGCGAGCGCGGTGGTCTGGACCGCCCAGATCGGGCGGTTCATCGGCATGATCGTGCTGATCCGGGTGGCGTTGCTGCTCACCCAGCTGTATGTACCGCGCTTCATCACCGTCGCGACGACGGCCGGTGTGCGGATCTCCTCCATCGTCACGCTCGTATTCGCCTGGCTGACCGTGCTGGCCCTCACCCTGCCTGCGGCCTTCCCCGCGATGGAGTGGCCCGCCTGGTGGTGGCGCACGGCCGGGGCCACCTCGCTGATCGCCATCGTGGGACTGGTGATCCCCCTGGTGCTTCGGGCTTTCGAACCGAAGGATCCGGCGCGGCAGCTTCCTCCCCAGGCGTACCCGCAGCAGCAATGGGATCAGCAGTGGACGGGATATGCACAGCCGCCGGTCCAGGCCCAGCCGCAGGCTTACCCGCAACAGCAGTGGCAGCAGGGGTACTCGCAGCAGCAGGACTACGCTCAGCAACAGGCCCAGTGGCAGCAGCAGGGGTATCCGCAGCCCGGCTATCCGCAACAGGGATACCCCGTCCAGCCGGAACAGTACGTTCAGCAACCCGCAGCGCAGCAGCCTACTGACGCAACGCAGCAGCCCACCGGCCAGCCGCAGCAACCCATTGACGCAACACAACCGCGCCAGTCAGACGAGCCGGCCCCGCGGGATCAGCCGCCTACCTGATCGGGGCGAGCGACGTCGTAGGACGGCAGCTCAGTCGTCCGTGGAGTCCCCGGATCCGCCGTTGAGTTTGCGGCGGGCCAGGATGCCGAGCGCCACCAGCAGGATCACGGCCACCGCGGCGAAGACCACGATCATGACCGGGAACGGCTCGCTCTGCACCTGCTGAGGCTGCTCGGTCTGGGTCTGGAGCGGCTCCGGAGTCGAGGCACCCGGCGCCTTGGCCGCGCCGCCGGAGGTGACCGAGTACCCGAACGTGCCCTCGATGGGGTGCGAATCGGAGGACACGACCCGCCATTGCACCGTGTACTTCCCCGCAGGGGCTCCGGACTTCAGCTTCTGGGTGACGACGTTGTCCAGGATGTCCACGCCGCCATCCGCCCAATTGCTCCCGGACGCGTCCTTGACCACGATCTCCGAGCCGATGGCGATCGGGTTGTTGGAGAAGGTCAGCGTCACCTTGTCCGGCGCAGCGGCCACGGCCTGCCCGTCCGCCGGGGTAGTCTTCTCGAGCACATCGTGGGCGGAGGCGGGTGCGGCGAACCCGAGCGCCAGCAGCATGGCCGCGAGGAGGGCCAGCAGGCTCTGGACTCCGACGACGGCGCGGTGCGTGCCGCGGCGGGACAGGGTGGGGCTGGGCATGGAAGCTCTCCTCAGGGGCTCGTCCGTGCGGCGCGAGGCCGCTGAGTCATACACCACCCTATGACCCTTTTCAAGAGTTCACCCACAGCGAATATGATTTTCATGGATATCCCCAGCAACTTCCCCGGAAGGCACTCCATGTTCAAAGCCGGTTCCGCCCTGGACCGCTACTTCAAGATCTCCGAGCGAGGCTCCAGCTACTCGCGTGAGATCCGAGGCGGTTTCGCCACCTTCTTCGCCATGAGCTACATCGTGGTGCTCAATCCCCTCATCCTCTCCGGTAAGGACGTCCACGGTGATGTCCTCGGATTCACGAACGTCGCCGCCGTGACCGCGTTCGTGGCCGGTGTGCTCACCATCCTGATGGGTGCCTGGGCCAAACACCCGTTCGCCCTGGCGACAGGCCTCGGCGTCAACGCTTTCGTCGCCGTGACCATCGCGACCAATCCGAATCTGAGCTGGCCGGATGTCATGGGACTGGTGCTGCTCTCCGGCGTCACCATGATGATCCTGGTGCTGACAGGCTTCCGGACCGCCGTCTTCAAAGCCGTCCCCGAGGGCCTGAAAACAGCGATCGTGGTCGGCATCGGCCTGTTCATCGCGCTGATCGGCCTCGTGAACGCGGGCTTCGTGCGCCGTATCCCCGACGTCGCCGGCACCACCGTGCCCGTGGGTCTCGGCTTCGATGGCAAGCTCATGGGCTGGCCCACCGTCGTCTTCCTCTTCGGCTTGATCCTGACCATCGTGCTTCTGGTGCGCAAGGTCAAGGGCGCCATCCTGATCGGCATCATCGCCTCCACGATCCTCGCCGTCGTCCTGGAGTACACGCTGCACATCGGCCCGAGCTTCGACGGCAAGACCCACAACCCGGCCGGTTGGTCCCTCGTGGCCCCGCATTTCACGCAGTGGGCCCTGCCTGACCTCTCCCTGATCGGCAAGGCGAACCCAGTGGGCGCATTCCAGCACATGGGTGCGATCGCCGCCCTGCTGATGTCCTTCGTCATCCTGCTCTCGATCTTCTTCGACGCCATGGGCACCATGGTGGGTCTGGCCAACGAGGCCGGGACCGTGGACAAGGACGGGAACATCCCGAATGTGGACCGGGTTCTGATCGTGGACGCCTTCGGCGCGATCGCCGGCGGCGGCTCCTCCGTCTCCTCGAACCAGATCTTCGTCGAGTCGGGTGCCGGCATCGCCGAAGGTGCCCGCACCGGTTTCGCCTCGATCGTGACGGGCCTGCTGCTGCTGGCCTCGATGTTCCTCACCCCGCTCATCAACCTGGTGCCCTTCGAAGCCGTGGCCCCGGCCCTCGTGGTGGTGGGCTTCATGATGGTCGCCCAGGTGTCCAAGATCGACTGGAGCGACTGGGGCGTGGCCATCCCGGCCTTCCTGACCTTCACCCTGATGCCGTTCACCTACTCGATCGCCAACGGCCTCGGCGCCGGTTTCATCGCGTACGTGATCCTGCGGACCGCCCAGGGCCGGGCGAAGGAGATCCATCCGCTCCTGTGGGTCGTGGCCGCGGCATTCGTGCTCTTCTTCGGCATCGGCGTGATCGAGCAGGCGGTCGGGGTGAAGTAACGGCCCCACCCCCGCCGCTCGCGAAGTAACAGTTGAGACCCCTAAGACGCGATCTTAGGGGTCTCAACTGTTACTTCGCGAGCGCAATTCCCGGGCCGACTTCCGGGCGGGCGTAGGGTGGAAAGGCCATGACAGTAGCCGAACAGCCCTTCAACTTCCGGTCCGTCGCACTCTCCGTTTACCTGCCCACGATCCTGTTCTCCACAGGTGAGGGCGCCGTACTGCCCATGATCCCCGTCATGGCGCACTCCCTGGGCGCCTCCATCCCGTTCGCCGGAGTGATCGCCGCAATGGTGGTGGTCGGGGAGCTTCTGGGAGACATCCCGGCCGGGTGGTTCGTCGCCCGTTTCGGGGAACGCAATTCCATGATCGGCGCGGCAGGCCTTGCCCTGACCGGGATCGCCCTCAGCCTGCTGGCCACGGGACCGTGGACGCTCATGATCGGCGTTCTGCTGATCGGCCTCGCCACCTCCGTCTTCGCGCTGGCCCGCCACGCGTTCATGACGACGCGGGTCCCCCTGCGGTACCGGGCCCGGGCCCTCTCCGCGCTGGGAGGCATCTTCCGGGCCGGCTGGTTCATCGGCCCGCTCATCGCTGCGGCAGTCATCGCGAGCACCGGCACCCCGCAGGCCGCGTTCTGGATCTTCGCGATCGGCTGCGCGTCCGCCGTCGTCGCCCTTCTGGTGCTGCCGGACCCGGAGAAGCAGATCGGCCCGCCACCGTCCGTCGCCGAGGCGGCGCCGCGTCCCGGGCTCTTCCAGACCATCCATGCGAACCGGTCCATCCTGTTCCGGATGGGTTCCGGTGTGGCGCTGGTCGGGGCGACCCGCGCCGCGAGGATCACGCTCCTGCCCCTCTGGGCCCTCAGCATCGGCATGAGCGAGGCCCACACCGCCCTGGTGATCGGCCTGGCCGGAGGCCTGGAGTTCGCCCTGTTCTACACGAGCGGACAGCTCATGGACCGGCGGGGCCGGCTGTGGAGCGTCATGCCGTGCATGGTCGGGCTGGGCATCGGCTTCCTGGCGCTGGCGTTCCTGCACGACGTGCCGGGCCGGGAGGCCTGGTTCACTGCGGTCGCCTTCGTGCTCGGCGTGGCCAACGGGATGGGGAGCGGGATCGTCATGACCCTGGGCGCCGACCTGGCACCCAAGGAGAATCCGGCTGCGTTCCTGGGGGCCTGGCGGTTCTCCAGCGACGCCGGTCAGGCCGCCTCGCCGCTGCTGATCGCGGCACTCGCCACGATCTCGCTGTCCCTGGCGAGCGGCGTCATCGGCGTCCTGGCGCTGGTGGGTGCCGGGATCCTCGCCCGCTACATCCCGCGCTACATTCCGCACCACGGGCGGCGCTGAACCTCCACGCGAAGTGACAGCTGGTGCCCCAAAAACGCGGTTTTAGGGGCACCAGCTGTCACTTCGCGGACGTGCGTGGTCAGAAGGCGAGGAGCACCTTCGAGGAGACCGAAGCGTCCGCCGCCGTCGCAAAGCCAGCCAGAGCCTCCGCGGCGGGCACCACGTGGGTCACGATTCCGTCGGTCTTCAGGCTGCCGTCGCCCAGGGCGGCCAGGACTTCGGAGAATTCGTCGGCGAAGCGGAATGATCCGGTCAGGGTCAGCTCCCGGGTGATCGCCGTGGCCATCGGGACCTCGATGTTCCCGGCACGCTGCAGCCCCAGCATCACCACGGTACCGCCCCGCACGGCCGCGGAGATCGCCGCGGAGAGACCAGGCACCGTGCCGCTGGATTCGATCACGACGTCGGCATGCAGCGCCGCGATCGCCTCGCCGTCGCGCGCGTCCAGGGCCGTCGCACCCTGCCTCTGCGCGATGGCGCGGGGCACTTCGAAGAGATCCGTCGCGATGACCTCCGCCGCGCCGTGGTGGAACGCGGCAGCGATGACGAGCTGTCCGATGGGCCCTGCGCCGATCACGGCCACCCGCTTGCCGCGGACGTCACCGGCGCGCTCCAGGCCGTGCCAGGCAACCGCCGCCGGTTCGGCGAGCGCGGCGGTCTCCAGGGACAGTCCGTCCGGCACTGTGTGCAGCATCCGAGCCGGGAGGGCGACCCGTCGGGCGAAGGCGCCCTGGGTGTGCGGCAGGTGCATGGCGGAGCCGAGATACGTGGAGGCAGGGGCGAGGTTGGGCCGGTCCTGTGGGTATGGGGTCGCGCCGTCGCCGTGTGCGGTCAGCGGATGTGCCGCCACGCGGGTTCCGGCCGAAGGGCCGGTGCCGTCCGCAGCCGCCTTCAGCACCGTGCCCGACACCTCGTGCCCCAGGATCATGGGCTCGCGGAGGATGGACGCCCCCGCGGCACCGTGCTTCCAGTAGTGCAGATCCGAGCCGCAGACGCCGCCGAAGGCGATCTCGACCACGGCCTCGTCCGCTGCGGGCACGGGTTCCGGAAGCGTCTCGATGCGCAGGTCCTCTGCGGCATGGGCCACGACACCCAGATTCTCAGTCACTGTTCTTTCCAATCGTTCTGCTGGTGTTCTGGCACTGTGTCCGACGGCCCTAGTGAGTCTGTGTGGCCAGGACCATCCCGGCCACCTCGATCTCGACAAACGCGCCCGGCTCCACACTGAAATTGGAGCGCGGCGCACCGGTCATGATCACGTCCCCGGGGCCGAGCCGAAGCCACCGTGTCACGTACTCCAGGCACTCCCGGATCGAGGCGGGCAGATCCCACGTCCCCGTGGACACCCGCTCCACCCCGTCGATCCGGACGGTCATGGGCACCTCGTCGATGTCGGCCTCGGTGTCGATCCACGGGCCGAGCGGGGTGTACCCCTCGCCGCCCTTGCCCTCGAAGTTCCGCGGGTCCAGCATGGCGCGGTCCGGGCTGGACACGTCGTTCACGGCGGTCACGCCGAGCACGTACTCGTGGGCGTTCGCCGCGGTCAGGCCCTCGGTGTCCTTGCCGATCACGACGGCGATCTCACCTTCGATGGCCGGCACACCCGCATCCCGGCGCAGTGCCACGGGGACACCGGAGGCCACCACAGTCCGCGGACTCTTGAGCCACGCCTGGACCGGGCTGTGGTGCTCCGGACCGTTCTGCGCGATGCCCACCACGAGCAACGGCTCGCACGGCGCCAGGAACCGGCCCTCCACGGGGGCGGCTCCCGCCAGATCGGCGGGGGCCTCGCCGCGCGCGAAAGCCGCGAACGGGTCCTCCACCGGCACCCAGGCCGCACCGTCCGCGCGGGCCCAGAGCGCGCCGTCGGGAAGCGACGATCCATCGACCCGGAGGCGGGCGAGCCGCATCAGACGACCGCCGTCATGCCGCCGTCGACGAACAGCGTCTGCCCGTTGACGAAGTCGCTGGCGGAACTGGCCAGGAACACGAGCGCACCCACCAGGTCCTTCGTGTCGCCCCAGCGGCCCGCCGGCGTGCGCCCGCGGACCCAGGAGGAGAACTGTTCGTCCGCCACGAGGGCCTGCGTGAGCTCCGTGGCGAAGTAACCAGGGGCGATCGCATTGGCCTGGATGCCGAGCGGTGCCAGATCCGCACAGAGGCCCTTCGTCAGCATGACGATGGCGCCCTTGGTCGCCGAGTACGGGGTGATGCCTGGCCGGGCCAACTGGCTCTGGACGCTGCCGATCTGAATCAACTTGCCGCTCCCCCGTTCCACCATGCCGCGGCTGACGCGGCGTGAGAGGTAGAAGGCGCTGGAGAGGTTGGTGGCCAGCAGGGCGTCCCAGTCCTCGTCGCTGAACTCGCCGATCGGCGCGCGGCGCTGGATACCGGCGTTGTTCACCAGCACGTCCAGGGCGCCGAGCCCGGCTTCCAGTGCGGCGATGCCGGCGTCGACGGCGGCCGGGTCCGTGACGTCGAAGGTCACGCTGCGCGTCTGCGCCCCGGTGCTCTCGGCGATCTCTGCCGCGGCACGGGCGGCCTTGGCGGCGTCGCGCCCATGGACGACGACGTGCGCACCCGCCGCGGCGAGCCCCTCCACGAGGGTGCGGCCGATGCCCTGGCTGGAGCCGGTGACGAGGGCGGTCTTGCCTTCCAGGCTGAAGGCGTTGATTCCGGGGATCATGCTTCCACCTTGGTGATCATCTGAGTGGTGTTCTCCACGCCGTCGCCGGTCTCATCGCGGGAGACCTTGACGGCATCGTCCGTGCGGAGCAGATCGCGACGCAGGGTCTCGGGGACCAGGAAGGTGGCGCAGGTGGTGATGAGGGCGAGGGTGGCCATGTAGACGGCCAGCAGGAGCCAGTCGCCCTTGCTGACGGCCACGATGTAGGCGCCGAGCACGCCGGCCAGACCGCCGGAGAGGACGGCGGAGATCTCACGGGCCATGGCGACGCCCAGGTAGCGGTGCCGGTTGCCGAACATCTCCGGCAGCATGGCGCACTGCGGGCCGAGCATGGTGTTCACGGCGATGCCGATGCCCACGGCGATGACGACGACTGCGAGCCAGGTGTTGCCGAGGGAGAGCATCCACCACGCCGGGAAAGAGTAGAGCAGCATGAAGACGGCTCCGGCCCGGTATACGGCGCGGCGCCCGACACGGTCCGAGATGGCTCCCGCGATCGGCACCGAGAAGATGCCGATCAGCGAACCGAGGGACACGCCCCAGGCGAGCAGGCCCTTGTCCGCATTCTTGCCGACCACGGAGACGAAGAAGGCCAGGGAGAGCGTCTGGAACATGTATGAACCGCCGTTCTCGGCCATGCGCAGGCCGATGCCGACCACGACGCCGGGCAGGCCCTTGGTGAAGATCTCCTTCACGGGCTTCTCCTGGATCTGCTCGTGCTTCTCCAGCTCCACAAAGGTGGGGGTCTCGCGAAGCTTCGCCCGGATGAACAGAGCGATCAGGATCAGGACGAAGGAGAAGAGGAACGGCACCCGCCAGCCCCAGCTCATGAGCTGGTCCTTCGGCAGCAGGGAGATGAGGCTGAAGACGACGCCGGCCAGCAAGGTTCCGGCCTGGATGCCGATGAACGGCAGCGCGGCGAAGAATCCGCGGCGCTTGACCGGAGCGTATTCGGCCATCAGAACGGTGGATCCGGCCTGTTCCGCGCCGGCGCCGAAGCCCTGAAGCAGACGCAGGAGGACGAGGAGGACCGGCGCCCAGAGGCCGATCTGGTCGTAGGTCGGCAGGACGCCGATCAGCGTGGAGGCGCCGCCCATGAGCAGGATGGTGACCACCAGGACCCATTTGCGGCCCAGCTTGTCGCCGAGCTGTCCGAAGACCAGGCCGCCGAAGGGCCGGGCCACGAAACCGACGCCGAAGGTCGCGAACGCCGCCACGGTTGCCATGGCCGGATCACCCTGCGGGAAGAAGAGCAGGTTGAAGATCAGCGCCGTGGACAGGCCGTACAGGGCGAAATCGAAGTACTCGAGGGCGCTGCCGATGCTGGAAGCCAGGGTGGCGCGCTGAAGGTTCTTGGCGTAATCCGGGTCTGAGGCCCCGGGATGACGGACCGTATCCGCTGTGGTCACTGCCATCTCCTTTGATTGGCTGAAACGAGGTGCCGGACGCATCGATGCGTCCCGGCTCTGTGATCGAGATTACCAACCCTTTGAACCGTGTTCAATACTTTGAACAGAGAATCTGTGGTGGATGCCACAGAACGACGCGAGAGGCCAGTTGAGCACAGTCCCGGCGTGCGGGACTGTGCTCAACTGGCTTCTCGCGGATAAAAGTGAGTGGCGCCTACTTCCGGGCCGACGCTCCCAGGGGGTTGGTCAGCCGACGAGCCGCGTCCTGAAGCGCCAGGGCCACCCGCTCGATGTGCTCCGGCGTCGCCCTGGCCTCCTGGATGGCCACGCCGAGAGCCAGCTGCGGATCACCCGGCGCCCAGCCCTCCAGCGGGACGGCGACGCCGACCAGGCCCTGCATGCCCTCCCCTGGATCCAGGGTCCAGCCCCGGGCTCGGGCCCGGTCCAGCTTCTCCAGCAGATCCGGCATCTCGCGCACGCTGTTCTCCGACGCCCGCGGGAACGGAACCTGACCCGCCATGATCTCCTCGACCCGGGAATCGTCCAGCACCATGAGCAGGGCGTTGCCGGTGGCGCTGAACGCCGCGTGAATGCGAGAACCCAGGGGGGTGCCGAATCGGACGGTCCGGGAACCCTCGTGCCGGGCGAGATAGAGCGCGTCATGATCGTCCAGCATCGCCACCTGGACCACCTCATGGCGGAGTACCGGCGAGGCCTCGCACACGGCGTAGAACTCGCGGATCTGGTTGAACTGCGCTGCGAACGCCCCACCCAGTTCGGCATTGCGGCGGCCCAGCTGATACCCCGATGGGACCCGCTGGATCATGTCGCCCTCCTCCAGAGCCAGGCACAGGTTCATGGTGGAGGATTTGGCGAGCCCCAGGGCCGTGGCGATCTCCGTGAGCGTCAACGGCGCACCGGACTCCGCGAGCACCCCGAGGATCTTCAGGCTGCGGCTGACCGCAGGCGCCGGGTCACGCGTCACGCGCTCCGGAACATCGACGGCGGCGGGCTCGGCCATGGGTTCTCCCTTGAACGACGGTCGGAGTATCGGAATCGCGGAACCCTCAGTAGAACTCCACGGTGTTGACCACATTACGCAATGGACGTCCATCGAGCAGGCGCGTGGCGTTCTCCGCGAAGAGGCGGGCGATCCGCTCCTCCTCCTTGGAGTTCAGGGCGGCGGTGTGCGGGCTGATCAGCACGTCCTCGCGGCTCCACAGCGGCGACCCGGCAGGAAGGGGCTCCACCTCGAAGACGTCCAGAGCCGCGAAGGAGACCCGGCCGCTTTCCAGCGCGTCGAGCAGGGCGGACTCATCGATCACGGTCCCGCGCCCGACATTGGACACGATGGCTCCGGGCTTGATGGCGCCGAGCACCTCATGCCCCACCAGATGATGGGTCTGCTCGGTGCCGGGAAGGGTCACCACCAGGGCGTCGGCTTCGGACGCCGCCTGCGCGAGCTCCTCCACCGGGATGAGGCGGTCCACCCCCTCCACGGGCGCGCCGCTGCGCGTGGTTCCCCAGACAGTGGCTCCCAGGGCCTTGAAACGACGGGCGCATTCGGCGCCGATACCGCCCAGGCCGACCACCAGGACGGTCATCTCGTCGAGCTGCTTCATCTCCCAGCGGTCGCTCCACTCCTTGGAACGCTGCTGGGCCTGAAGCCGCGGCAGCGACTTGGCGCCGGCCAGCACGCCGAAGACGGCGAACTCGGCGAGCGGCCCGCCATGGACACCGGCCGACGTCGTGAACGTGATCCGCTCGAGCGCCTCGGCGGGCAGGCCGGCCGCCTTGACCTGGCTGCCGCCGCCTGCGGCGGTGGTGTGCACCCAGCGCAGCTTCGGGTTGGCCGCCACGGAACGCGCCAGGGCGGAGGCGTCGACGTCGGGGATTCCGAAGAGGAAGTCTGCGGAGTCGACAAGGGTGTCGAAACTCTGCTGCTGCGTTTCCGTGCGGACGTGATCCGGATCGCCGGACCAGTCGGCCGCGCCGCGCATGGGGTGGTAGAGCTCGTGCTCGCGGACCACCTCGAGGCGCGGTTCCAGCGATTCGATCAGGCGGCAGTGCTCTTCGGAGAGCGGGACGGCGACGACGGCGCGTGCTTTCTCAGACATGGGAGTCCCCTTCTTTGCGGCAGTCCGGGCGGCACCTGTGAGGAGGCGCACAACTCTGTCCAGAGTAACGTGAATTCAACCAGTTGAACACTGTTCTAAATATTGGATTTGTCATACTCTGGAATCATGACCACGACCACACTCGGCATCATCGGCCTGGGCGCGATGGGCGCCCCCATGGCGAAGCACCTGCTCGCCCGGCACGGCTCCCTGGCCATCACCGCACGACGCCCTCAGCCCGAACTGACTGAGGCCGGGGCCACCTGGGCCGCCACACCACGCGAAGTGGCAGCCGCGGCGGACGCCCTCCTCGTCATGCTCCCAGATCTTCCGCAGTTGGAGGAAGTCCTGTCCGGCGACGACGGAATCCTGGCCGGTGTGCGCGGCAGCGGCCTGCTGCTCATGATCGGTTCCACGAGCTCCGCCACCGGGGTCCGCGCCCTGGCCGAGCGGCTCGCCACCGAGACCGACGGACGGGTGCGGGTGGTGGACTGCCCTGTCTCGGGCGGCGAGGACGGCGCGAACGCCGGAACGCTCTCCATCATGCTCGGCGGGACGGACGACGACGCCGCGCTGGCCACGGAACTGCTGTCGCCGTGCGGTACACCGGTGCACCTGGGGCCGCTCGGCGCCGGACAGGTGGCCAAAGCTTGCAATCAGATGGTGGTCTCCGCGACCATTCTGGCGCTGGGCGAGGCGACGGTTCTGGCAGATCGCTCCGGAATCGACCTGGACAAGATGTGGGGCCTGCTCTCCGGCGGCTACGCGGGATCCCGGCTGCTGGACTCTCGGCGGGACAAGCTCGTGAGCGGGGACGACTCCCCCTCCGGCGTTGCGAAGTACATGGTCAAGGACCTCGCCTCCGCCGCCGAGATCGCGGCGGCCACCGGAACGAATCCGGCACTGCTCCCCGCCCTCCGCTCCGCCTTCGACGAGATCGTGGCATCCGGACTGGGTGATCAGGACATCTCGGTGAGCCGGAGGTTCGTCGCGGAGCGGTAGCCCTCCTCCGCTCTGGGGCTTGCGTGCTCACGTGTCGCGGGCATTCCTGCCCGGAACCCGCAGCACGTGAGCATGCAACGAAGGATTGAACCCCTTGTATCTCCCGACTGGTACAAGCAGAATGGCCTTGTACCAGTCGGCGGATACAAGGGGATGTCATGTCAGCGATCCTGTTCATCGGAGGATGGCTGCTGATTGCGTTCAGCAGCAGTTTCCAGCTGCGCACCGGTCCACTGAGCGCCACATATGGACGACTCACCTTCATGCTCGCCGAGTTCCTGTTCGTGATTTCACTGGGATTCTCACTTCACGAACAGCACCCGGAGTGGCTCGGCCTTCCGCTCTTCATCGCTCCCGGTGCCGGGCTCGCCTTCGCCTTGCTCATCTTCGGCACCTACAACGATGGCGGACGGAAGAAGATCTCTCCCGTACGTTCTGCGAATCTCGCGACCAGAACAGCAGGAAGCTACATCCCCCAGAAATCCCGGCGGAAGCTCATGATCATGGCAGCAGCCATCATGATCCTGGTGCTGATCGGAGGACTCACATCCAGCAAGGACTCCTCCGGCGCATACCGCGCGTTCAGCGTGCACAGCGCAGGCCTGGATGCCGCCTCGGCGCCCTATCCCGGCTGGTTCTACGGCGTCCCCGTGCTCTTGACACTGCCTCTGATCGCGTTGGGGGCCTGGGCGTCGTTGCGCCGGGTCCGTCTTCTTCCGGCCATCGTCACTGACACCACAGCGGACGCACGCTGGCGAGTCTCACTCTCCGAAGTGCTCCTGTCAGCCGTGGAGATAGCGCTCCTCTGCAACGCCGCAGCCCTCGTATTCGGGTTCGCCACCGCATTCTCCGCGCTTGGTTCCGTGAGTTCGGAGCCGGTTCCCCTGTACATCGTCCAGGCCATCCTCCGCGTCGCAGGAATATCCCTGGGCATCTGGGCAGTCGTCCTGTTCATCCGGTCCGCGCTCCGCACGATCCAGTTCAAAAAAATCGTGGCTGTCCAGCACTTCTCGGCACCGATTCCCGCCAGCCGGGAGCGCTGAATGCTCATCACCGTCGACGTCACGAGTCCGGTACCCGTCTTCGAACAGCTCCGGGAACAGATCGCGGCGCAGATCATGCTCGGTGCGCTGCCGGTGGGAGAGCGCCTGCCTCCGATCCGGCAGCTCGCCTCCGATCTGGCCCTCTCCCCCGGCACTGTGGCCCGCAGCTACGCGGCGCTGGAAGCCGAGGGGCTCATCGTCACCATGCGCGGCCAGGGAACACGGGTTGCCGCACAAGCCGGCCCCGTGGACACCGGGATCAACGCCGCGGCCGAGGCCTATCTCGAAGCCGGACGGCACGCCGGCCTGAATCTGAAAGAACTCATCGCCCTGCTCCGGGCACGTCACGGCTGACCCGTCCCGTGCCTCCTGCGCCCCTTACCCCCGGGGCTTGCGTGCTCACGTGTCGCGGGTATTCCTGCCCGGAACTCGCCACACGTGAGCATGCAAGGAAGGCGGCCTTCGCTCCGCGTCCGGGACTCCGGACAGGCCGGCCGTTCAGCCTCTCGGCTTCCGCCTCGGAAACGGGTGAAATGGAACCATGACCCTGCGCGCACCTTCCGTCGACGTTGCCCCTCAGCCCTGGACCGGCCGCTATGACGGCGACGGTCCCCTGCACGCCCGGCACTGGCAACGTGTGCAGGCGCTCACCGGCAGCACCGACACCGAGAGCCGGCCCGCCGTCGTCGTCGGTCTCGCGAGCGACGCCGGCGTGGCCCGCAACAAGGGGCGCGTAGGCGCTGCCGCGGGCCCGGCCGCGATCCGCGCCGCGCTCGGCCCGCTCGCCGTGCATGACACTCGCGAACTCGCCGATGCCGGGGACATCCGGGTGGAAGACGATGCCCTGGAAGCCGGGCAGGCGCGCTTCGGTGCGGCCGTCGCCTCCCTGATCGACGACGGCGCGCTCACGGTGGGGCTCGGCGGCGGGCACGAAATCGCGTTCGCCAGCTACCTCGGCGTCGCCGGAAGTGCCCGGGTGTCCACCGAGGGAGCCCGCTGGGGCGTCCTCAACCTGGACGCGCATTTCGACCTCCGCGATGAGGAGAACCCCAGTTCCGGGACGCCGTTCCTGCAGATGGCGCGCGAGGAGAAGGCCAAGGGCCGCGAACTGAACTACGCCGTGCTGGGCATCAGCCGCGCGAACAACACCCGGGTGCTGTTCGAAGAGGCCGACGGCCTCGGCGTGAAATACCTGCTGGATGAAGACTGCTCCCGTGCCTCCGCCGAGAAGTTCGTCACCGAGTTCCTGGACGGCCTCGACGCCCTCTATCTGACCATCGATCTGGACGTCATGCCCGCCGCCGTCGCCCCGGGTGTGAGCGCACCGGCCGCCTACGGTGTGCCCTTGGAGATCATCAACGCCGTGTGCCGGCAGGTCGCCGCGAGCGGCAAGCTGCTCCACGTCGATGTGGCCGAACTGAACCCGTCCTTCGACATCGATGGCCGCACCGCCAAGGTGGCGGCCCGTCTCCTGGACACGATCGTGGGCGCCGCACTGGACGCCTGAGCACTCTCAGTCTCACGCGAGAAGCCAGTTGAGCACAGTGTTCCGGTCACGGACTGTGCTCAACTGGCTTCTCGCGGCGGGGACGAGGGGGACGTCGTGGCGGGACGGGTCTCGTCGTCCGCGGCGACAGTGAACCTCTTCGCCGCAAAGCTCCCCGAAACCGTGGTCGCGGCGATGGTCACCAGCGCGCCCAGGATCAAGGCACTCGCCTCGCCCGGGGCCAGAAGATGGTTCTGGGTGCCGATGGTCGCGGCGGCCACCGGAACACCCAGCTGCGCCGAAGCCATGACGGCCAACGGCACCGGCGCGCCCAACGCCCGCCCCACGCCGTGGCTGAGCACGGCCCCCAATCCCAAGGCGAGACCGAGCAGGATCATCGACGGATTGACGGCCAGCTCCCGCATGTTCAGGGAGGCGCCGAGCCAGACGAAGAACAGCGGCCCCAGAAAGCCTTCAGTGATGGCGAACAGTTGCCGGGCCAGGCGCCGAGGCTCCCCCACCGCCGCGACGGCCAGCCCGAAACTGAACCCGGCAAGCATGATCGAAACATGCATGAGGCTCGCGAGGGCCGCCAGGGCGAAGAGAATCACCAACTGCACCCGCAGTTCCACGGCGAACAGGCGATTCTCGGAGACGGTGTGAACCCGGTGGCGCAGTCCGCTCTTCTCCCCCTGACGGAGCACGAAATAGAGCACGACGGCGCACGCCGCCACCGCGAGAGCCCCCAGTGCGGCACGTGGGGCGTGGGCGGGATCGATCGCCAAGGGGAGGGCCACGATCGCTGCGGTGTCCGCGATGGCGACGGCGGCGATGGTCTGCAGCACCTGCGGCCCACCGAGACTCAGCCCGTCCACGATCGGCAGCACCAGGGCTGCGGAGCTGGAAGCCATGAGCACGGCGTAGAGCGGGGCATGGTTCAGCCCGAAGAGGGCGGCGACCCCGACACCCAGGGCCGCCGAGACCACCACGGTGACCACGACCCGGAGCACCCCCTTGCCCAGGGCGCTGCGGATCCGGGCGTCGCGAACCGGCACGTGGGTCCCGGCCACGAACATGATGAGGGCGAAGCCCATGTCGGCCAGGAAGGTGAAGGTCTCATTCGAGGCGTCGACCAGACCGAAACCGGTGCGCCCGATGACCAGGCCCGCCACCAGCTCCCCGAGGACCAGCGGAATGTGCCATTTCCGGGGCAACGCCAGCAGGGGCCCCAGAAGAGCCACGAGCACCACCAGCGACAAGGCAGGAAATCCCATGGCCTGACTCTATACGGTGAACGCGGGGTCACTTAAGGCCCGATCCCGGAGGATTCAAGGGCTCTAAGTGACCCCGCGTCGGCGGGTGGAAGATCAGGCCGATATGGCCGCTCGTGGAGAACCGAGTACGTGCCGGCTGAGAGTCTGCCAACTGAAAATTCCTTGACTTCTTTCTCGGGAGACTGACACCAGTTCCACAGCGCCAATCGTCAGTTCCGCACCACTCCGCAACCCGGGCAACCTTAGTGCCGCAGCCAAGTTCGCCGTATTACCTCTTCGAGTGCCGTACGCGAGGGTCACGTGAGGGAACGTTGTCGTCGAAATATGACCTGCCACAGTACCCGTTTCCTCTACCACTGACTTGCGCAAGGTCTCACACAGATTCGTCCAGGCCTGCGACTGAATCCCCGGAAGGATCACGCTGTCGTCAGTCAGAGCGGCGGCCGCGAGCGGGATACCAAACTGGCTCAAGGTCTGAACACTACGCTCCAGAGCATCACCAAGTTCTAAAACGAACTCAGCAGGAATATCTTGCACATAGTGCGGAAGTCGTAGAACCGTAGCGTGCAGATACCGAAGCGGTTGCATAGAACAAAGGTCTGAACTCTTCAGTATTGCAGAGTACTCGGACGCATACTGGACGAGGGCCGGGTCTGGTGCGACGTATATATGCAGAGAGCCGGATTCGTAGCGCCAATCATGCTTATTGGTGGCAAAGAAATCTCTCATGGTTACGTCAGCCCCCGAGCTCCTATTCGCTGTCATCGTCCAAGCTGACTCCGGTAACGTCATCCAACTGAGACAGGCTGCGGATGAGATCGGGCAGGCTTGCCGTTCCCTCAAGCTCTATCTCGACTTCCACTTGCTCTGCCTGGAGCGTCGCAACATCCGTTCCAGCAGCCAACCGTGATAGGACTCCTCCGGTCGACGTTTCGCCGCGGGTCGTCGTGAATCCATGAATGAGCATCCCGTGTTCCGTGCACGTCAGAATGATCCGTCGAAGGGCACCTGTGCCATCGCAATATCGGACTCTCAAGGTGTGGCAACGCCGACTTGCGATGCCAGTGGAACGCACGATCACAGGGTAGAGGTAAGCGACGAGGAAATGTGCCGATGTGACAAAGACGGCTGGGACCACCAAACCTGCACCTGCCGACGTACCAATCGCAGCAGTAAGCCATACCGATGCAGCAGTGGTCAGCCCACGGACCTTATTTCGCCGAACGAAAACCAGACCAGCACCCAGGAAACCGATGCCCGAGACGATCTGTGCCGCTACGCGAGACGGGTCCAACGAAACGCTCCCTGGGTCAGCAACGTCGTCGAACCCATACTTGCTAACCACCATGAAAAGCGCAGCAGCAAGACCAACCAGAGTATGAGTGCGCATGCCCGTGGATTTTTGCCGAAGTTGTCGCTCCACTCCCACCGCAGTGGAGAGGATCAGCGCGATACTGAGACACAACAGGATCTGCCACCACTGAGTATGGTCGGTGAGGATCATGCGGAGGTCCTTTCTCGCCTACGAGCCCCGAGTAGAGCGTCACGGAGAAGCCCCAGTAACGCCGAGTTGTCTATTGTTTCGACAATTCTCACGATGGGTCCGCTTGATGCGAACGTAGTCTTCCCCCGATCCGGTCCTTGGAGTGCAATCTCTACCGATACATCGCTGTACGTGGCGATTTCCGGCCTGAGCACCACTGCGACCGCCGCAGCGTCGTGAATCCAGCACCCCCGTATTCCCCGGGTACTGGCCGAGTAATCTACCCATGGTCTGACTGCGGGGATGAGCGACCTGGCCATGCCGGAATCAATCTCCTCCAGGCAATCCAAATCGCCCGCCGTAAGCATCGTGCGCGTGGTTGCATCCATTGACACCAATGTGATGGGCGCCCCACAGCTGAGCACGGCTGCCGCCGAGTCGGGATCGTAGGAGAAATTGGTCTCCACTCGGTACCCAGGAACCGACAGCGCTCCTCCCATGATGGTCAGAGATCGGAGCTTGTCGGGCAAGCCCGGAACCGCCTGCACTGCAGCGGCAATGTTGGTGAGCGGTCCTGTTGCTATAAGGTCGATCCGACCAGGTGCGCCTTCAACCGCTTCAATAATCGCCGTCGCCGCCGTACGCCTATCGGCGACGTAGTTTCGGGGTTCCGGAACACCTGCCCAGGCGCGCTGCACCGCCGGATCCAAACCAGGACGATCGAGCCGGTCCCGATGATAAAGCGCAGTCTCGCTCAACGGTTCAGTGCCCGACATTGCGACCGGAACATCGATTCCCCAGTCCTCTAGGAGTGTTCGCGCCGATGCGAATCCGAGAGGTGCCGGCGTATTGCCGCTGACGATCGTCACTTGCTCCAGCCACGCGTCAGGCAGGCCGGCTGCTAGAGCGAGCGCGAGCCCGTCGTCGACGTTACGTCCAGGGACGCCGACTCCAGGATCACAGTCGACGATGAGATGGCGCATCTCCCGTTTCACGAGGCATCCTCGGCCAAGGTCAGATCGCGCCCACGGGTCTCTGGAGCAACCAGCGTAGTAACGAAGCCAATCAGGGCCATGATGCAGAAATACGCTGCCACTGCCCACCAATGGCCGAACGCCACAAGCAGAGCGGACGCCGCTACTGGTGCAATACCTCCCGAGAACATTGCACCGATCTCCTTGGCCATCGCCATCTTGGTGTAGCGGTTTCGGATTCCGAACAACTCCACACCATAGGCCGCCTGGGCAGCGAAAATGCCCACGCACGCCAGACTCACGCCGACCACAATGACAGCAAAGATAATGGCCGGGTTTCGAGTGTCCAACAGCGCATAGGCCGGGAAGGGGAAAACCGTAAGGGCAGCACAGAAAAAGCGATAGACAGGGCGCCGGCCGAAGCGGTCAGACAGGTATCCGGTCAAAGGGATGATGGCAAGTCCAAGGACCGATGCAATGAAGACCGCAGTGGCGGGAACAGACTGATCCACGACCAGAACCTTCGCCACGTAACCGACCATGAAGGTCTGCGAGAGGTATGACGGACCGTTTTCGGCGACACGGAGCCCCAGCATTACGAAGAAGGCTTTGGACGATCCCGATCGCGCGATCCGACGATCAGTGTTTCGCACCAAACCTTGCGCAGTTGCATCGGTTTTGTGTTGTTCGAACACCGGGCTTTCAGTCAGTGAACGACGGATCACTAGCGCAACGATCGTGATCAGAGCACTGCCTACGAAGGGGATGCGCCAAGCCCAGCCGACGACATCCGACATAGGCAGCTGCATGATCAAGAGCCAGACACCAGAGGACAACAGAATTCCGCTGTTGGATCCGAGCGCAATGACCGAGGAAACGAGGCCACGGTGCCGCGCCGGTGCATGCTCGGCCAGAAGGATGACGCCACCGGAAAGCTCAGCCCCGGCGCCGAACCCCTGCATGAGCCTTAGCACAACAAGGAGCGCGGGCGCCCAGAAACCCACTTGGGCGTACCCAGGAAGCAAGCCGATCAGCGTCGTAGCGGCACCCATCATCGAAATCGTGATCACCAATACGGCCTTCCGACCGTACTTGTCACCGAATCTGCCGAAGACGAACGCCCCCACCGGGCGAGCCAGGAAACCGACAGCATACGTTGAGAAACCGGATAGCAGGGCGACCGCCGGGGACGCACCAGGAAAGAAGACGTCACCGAACACCAGACCTGCAGCGAGGCCGTAGAGCGCGAAGTCAACGTACTCCATAGTGGTTCCCAGCCACGTCGAGAACACCGCGTTGACGACTTCTTTCTTCCGCCTCACCAACGGTGCTTGAGGATCGGCATCTGGCGGCATCGATGGTTCTCTCCGTCGGCTCGCGGGCGACTTCTGTTGACTTAGCATGAACTGCCTCCACGGTGATAGCAGATATCAAAACTCTACGCGCGTAGACGATGCGCGTAGAGTCAGACTAGCGCCCACCTCCGGAGAGGACAAGGATTCAAACATCAGGGCAATCAATCCGTGGCTAGAGCCACAGTGAACCCTCACCGTCGGTAGCAGCGATGCCGGGCAGCTGTGCAACTAGCGTCTATTGGGACAACCGCACGAGGCTCGTGGCACAAGTTCGAAATCGAACCCGACCGGTCCGACATCATAAGCCTTAGGATCGCGCAAGATGTCGAGAGCTCTAGCGGCCATCTCCGCGACCGGCTGTTCAATGGTGGCAAGCGAAGGCACACTGAACCTGGCCTCGCCTGTGCCGTTGAAACACAACAATGCAACATCGTCAGGAACCCGAAACCCCGCGTCACAGAACGCGGCCAAAGCACCGAGCGCCTGCCGCTCATTGGACGCGAAAACCGCATCCGGAAGCGGCCCGACCTTCGTCATCAAGGTCGCCGCCGCGTATCCGCCGTCCCTGCTGTACTCAGCGTGTTCGATGGGTCCGGCCTGCGCCGTATCTGTAGCAGACAGTGCCGCCTGCCAACCCGCAAGACGTTCCCAGGTGTTCATCATGTGTGTAGGACCGGCGATGAGACCAATCCTGCGGTAACCGTGCTGAATCAGATGTTGAGTCCCCGCTTCACCTGCTGCGCGTTCATCCACACGCACTGAAGCCGTGACACCGTCCGAATGGGCATGGGTAAAAACAACTACCGGGGTTCCTGCGGCCTTGATCACGTCCAGGTGAAGGTCTTGGTCAACCCCCATGTAAATAATTCCGTCGACCTGGCGGCTCAGAAAGTTCCGGATGATTTCGAGCTCACGCCCCTTATCATCGGCCGAATCACCGAGCAGCAACACCCCTTTACCTGCGAAGACCCGCTCCTCCAAGGCGTGAGCGATTGACGCAATGAAGGGATTCGTGATGTTAGGAACCACGAAGCCGTAGGTGTTCGAGGAACCTCGTGCCAAGGACTGAGCGATGCTATTGGGCTGATACCCGGTCTTGTCAATCGCCGCCAGGACTTTCTCCCTCAGCGCCTTGGAGACCGGCCGTGGTCCATCATTGATCACGTAACTCACCACCGCGACAGACGTCCCCGCCTCACGTGCCACGTCTTCGCGCGTTACCCTGGTCCGCATATCCCTGCCTGGTCGATAATGAGAAGAGTATTCTACGTACAGCCTCTCCCATGGCCTGACTCTATACGGCGAACGCGGGGTCACTTAAGGCCCGATCCCGGAGGATTCAAGGGCTCTAAGTGACCCCGCGTCGGCGGGTGGAAGATCAGGCCAGGGTGCCCACGGCCTTCTCTGCTGCTTCGCGGATCGCACCGGCGCCCACGAGCTTGTCGGCGGACTCCAGCTCCGGGGAGAGGAAACGGTCGGCGCCCGGGCCCTCGACGACGGCGCGCAGCACCTCGAGCACGGCGGCACCGGCGGGGCCGGGGGTCAGCTCACCGTCGGACAGCTGGGTGCGGATGTCCAGGGCGCGGCAGCTGGCGACCAGTTCGATGGCCAGGACGCGGCGGAGGTTCTCCACGGCCTTGCGCAGCTTGCGGGCGGCGTGCCAGCCCATGGACACGTGGTCCTCCTGCATGGCGGAGCTCGGGATGGAGTCCACGGATGCCGGGACGGCCAGGCGCTTGTTGTCCGAGACGAGGCCGGCCTGGGTGTACTGGGCGATCATGAGGCCGGAGTCGACTCCGGGATCGTCGGCGAGGAAGGCCGGCAGACCGTGCGAGCGGGCCGGGTCCAGCATGCGGTCGGTACGACGCTCGGCGATGGAGGACAGGTCCGCCACGGCGATGGAGAGGAAGTCCAGCACGTAGGCCACGGGGGCGCCGTGGAAGTTGCCGTTGGAGGACACGCGGCCGTCGGGCAGGACCACCGGGTTGTCGATCGCGGCGGCGAGCTCACGGGTGGCGACCAGCTCGGCGTGGGTCACGGTGTCGCGGACAGCACCGGCCACCTGTGGGGCGCAGCGCAGCGAGTAGGCGTCCTGCACACGGGAGTCGCCCACGCGGTGCGAGGCCACGATCTTGGAGTCGGAGAGCACCTTGAGCATGTTGTCGGCGCTGGCGGCCTGGCCCGGGTGCGGACGCAGAGCAGCGTGCAGCTCAGGCAGGAACACCTGATCCGTGCCGAGCAGCGCCTCAACGGAGAGCGCGGCGGTGATGTCCGCCGTCGTCATCAGATTGCGGAGGTCCGCGATGGCCATGAGCAGCATGCCGAGCATGCCCTCGGTGCCGTTGACGAGCGCGAGGCCCTCCTTCTCGGCGAGCGTGACCGGCTCGATGCCGTGCGCGGCGAGCAGCTCGGCGACGGACGGGCGGCCTGCGACGCCGTAGAGCTCTCCGTCGGGGCCCGCGGCTTCGCCTTCACCCATGACCACGAGGGCGCAATGGGAGAGCGGGGCGAGGTCGCCGGAGCAGCCCAGGGAACCGAACTCGCGGACCAGCGGGGTGATGCCGGCGTTGAGGACCTTGACGAAGGTCTCCAGAACCTCGGCGCGAACACCGGTGCGGCCGGAGGCCATGGTCTTGGCGCGCAGGAACATGATGCCGCGGACGACTTCGCGCTCCACGGCCGGGCCCATGCCGGCGGAGTGGCTGCGGATCAGCGACTTCTGCAGCTGGGTGCGCATGTCGTTGGGGATGTGGCGGTTGGCCAGGGCACCGAAGCCGGTGGAGATGCCGTAAGCGGGGGTGTCGCTGACGGCCAGCTCGTCGATGTGGGCACGGACCTTGGACACGTTGTCCAAGGCTTCCTGGGAGATGGTGATCTGGGCGCCGTGACGGGCGACGGCGAGGACGTCCTCGGCGGTGACGCCGGCGGAGTTGAGGACGACCGTGGTCTCAGCAGTGGTGGTGGTCATGAGAAGTCTCTGTTCCTTAGGAGAATCGACTGCTCCGTAGTTGTCGTTTTGAACCCTCAAAACGACAACTACGGAGGGCCCACGCCGGCGAGGGGCCCCGAGCGAGGTACGAGCTTGGGGAGCCGGTGGGGACAATAGATGGAAGTGGGTCAATCCTGGGTGTCAGCCCTGCATCGGAATCCGGACACCGCGCTCGGCGGCGACCTCGACGGCGCGCTCGTAGCCGGCGTCGACGTGGCGGATGACGCCCATGCCCGGGTCGTTGGTGAGGAGTGCGGTCAGCTTGGCGGCGGCCAGCTCGGTGCCGTCGGCCACGGAGACCTGGCCCGTGTGGATGGAGCGGCCGATGCCCACGCCACCACCGTGGTGGATGGAGACCCAGGTCGCGCCGGAGGAAGCGGCGGTCAGGGCGTTCAGCAGGGGCCAGTCGGCGATGGCGTCGGAGCCGTCCTTCATGGCTTCGGTCTCGCGGTACGGGGAGGCCACGGAACCGGAATCGAGGTGGTCACGGCCGATGACGATCGGGGCCTTGACCTTGCCCTCGGCGACCAGCTTGTTGAAGAGCAGGCCGGCCTTGTGACGCTCGCCGTAGCCGAGCCAGCAGATGCGGGCCGGGAGGCCTTCGAACTCCACACGCTCCTGAGCGGCGTCGATCCACTTGTGGAGGTGCTTGTTCTCCGGGAAGAGCTCCTTGATGGCCTCATCGGTGACGCGGATGTCCTCGGGATCGCCGGAGAGGGCGACCCAGCGGAACGGGCCGAGGCCCTCGCAGAACAGCGGGCGGATGTACGCCGGGACGAAGCCGGGGAAGGAGAAGGCACGCTCGTAGCCGCCCTTGCGGGCCTCGTCGCGGATGGAGTTGCCGTAGTCGAAGACCTCGGCGCCGGCATCCTGGAACTCGACCATGGCCTGGACGTGGCGGGCCATGGAGACCTGAGCCTTCTTGGTGAAGCCTTCGGGATCGCCCTCGGCCTCGCGCTTCCACTCGTCCATGGCGATGCCCTCGGGCAGGTAGGACAGCGGGTCGTGTGCGGAGGTCTGGTCGGTGACGACGTCGATGGTCAGCTCGCCGGCCTTGTGGCGGCGCAGCAGCTCCGGGAAGACCTCGGCGGCGTTGCCGACGTAGCCCACGGACCAGCCACGACGCTCTTCCTTGGCCTTGTTCACCTTGGCGATGGCGGCGTCCAGATCGGTCTCCACCTCATCCAGGTAACGCTTGCCGACGCGGCGGCGCAGACGGGTCTCGTCGACGTCGACGATAAGGCAGGCGCCGTCGTTCAGGGTCACGGCGAGCGGCTGAGCGCCGCCCATGCCGCCGCAGCCGCCGGTCAGGGTCAGGGTGCCGGCCAGCGGGCCCTCGTTGCCGGTGCTGGGAGCCATGCGGCCCTCAGCCTGGAGCTTGTTGCCGACGGCGGCGAAGGTCTCGTAGGTGCCCTGCAGGATGCCCTGGGTGCCGATGTAGATCCAGGAACCGGCGGTCATCTGGCCGTACATCATGAGGCCCTCGGCCTCGAGGCGGCGGAACTCGGGCCAGGTGGCCCAGTCGCCCACCAGGTTGGAGTTGGCGATGAGCACGCGCGGGGCCCACTTGTTGGTGCGGAACACGCCCACCGGCTTGCCGGACTGGACCAGGAGGGTCTCGTCCTCCTCCATGTCCTTCAGGGTGTCGGAGATGGCGTCGAACGCCTTCCAGGAGCGGGCGGCGCGGCCGGTGCCGCCGTAGACGACCAGGTCCTCGGGGTGTTCTGCGACCTCCGGGTCGAGGTTGTTCATGAGCATGCGCAGGGGCGCTTCGGTCTGCCAGCTCTTGGCGGAGATCTCGGTGCCGCGGGGTGCCTTGACCGGGCGGGTTCCGGTGGTGAAATCGGCGGGTGCCATGGTGACTCCTTGGGGCGTCGGGGTTCGATGCGCTCTCCTCGTCCGGCGTCCTTGCCGTCGCGGATTCTGCGCTGTGCTTCCCTACAACTACACCGCACTTGGAGCCCCGCCACGAGAGGCTTTCCAGGGGTCTTGTCCGGAATCCCGGACGTCTGCGTCCGGAGTTCCGGACAGGACGGTTCTGGAAGGGTTGTGAGGCCCGCCACGTCGCCAGGTGTACGTCAGGGGCCAGTGACCGCGGCCTGCACTGGCCGCTGGCGTACACCTGGCGGAAGCCGCTCAGAACGCCCGCATCAGGCTCTCCACCAGGAAGTCCGGGAACCCCGCCTCAGCCTCCAGCACCACCCGGCAATGCGCACCGCTCTGGTCGCCGTTGCCACGGTACCTGCCGCGCAGATCGCAGACCGTGGCGCCACGTGCGGGACCGTTCCCCGTCTCGACCGCGACTCGCACCGACGGCGCATCGGTCACCGCCACGTCTCCGATGGCGATGGCCGCTGCGAGCGGATCGTGCATCGCGGAGCAAGGCCTGCCGAAGATCTCCCGGTAGAACTCGAAGTAGTGTTCCAGCATCCGCCCGAGCGCTTCCGGGACGGGCCGCCCGGAGTCGGCCAGCCGCCGTCGTCGGTCCTCCTCCATCACTTCCGCCATGGTCACGTCCAAGGGCACCAGCGTGACCGGCCAAGGAGCTGCGAGGACCTCCGCCGCGGCTTCAGGGTCGTGGAAGATGTTCGCCTCGGCGGCCGCGGTGATGTTGCCGGGGGCGAGGGCCGCGCCGCCCATGATGGTCACGTGCGCCACCAGTTCCGGAAGCCGGGGCTCACGACGCAGCGCCTCGGCGAGATTGGTCAACGGGGCGACGGCGATGACGTGCAGCTTCCCCCGCTGTTCGTGCGCCAGGCGGATCAGCATCTCCGCCGCGGTCTCCGCCTCAGGTTCCCGCGGAGAGCGCGGCAGCCGAACCCCTCCCATGCCGTTGTCGCCGTGCACGTGCGGGGATCCCCCACCGTACGGCGCGGCCTGGAAGTCATGGTTGCCGATCGCCACCGGGATGTCGGACCGGCCTGCGAGCGCCAACAGGTCCAGGGTGTTGCGGGCGCACTGCGCGGCGTCACTGTTGCCGCTGACCGTGCCGACGCCCAGCAGCTCCGCACGAGGCGAAGCGAGCAAATACGCCAGCGCCAGGGCGTCATCGATCCCGGTGTCGCAGTCGAGGTAGACGGGGGTGGTGTCCATGAGGTCCTTTCATCGGAGGTCCACCTTAATCTCCACACTTTTATCACGGCGCGGAACAGGCACCTCAAGCATCCCTTCTCGCACGGTCAGTACCGTGAACAATCGGCTGATCCCGACCCCGATGCAGTTCGAGAGGATTCCGGCGACGGCCACCGACGCCGCATCCCCCCAGCCGAAATGTTCCGCCCCCGACCCGAGCGCCGCCGCGGTGGAGAATCCGATGAAGATTCCAGGGACCGAGGCGAAGGCAGGACTCCGGGCGACGAAGAGCATCAATGGATTGAGTGGGATCAGGATCGCCACGGAACAAAGCCAAGGAGGTGTTCCCGGAGCGGCAAGGGAGAAAGCCAGGTCCTGCAGCAGGAGCATGACCGCTCCGCATACCCCGCCGAAGGTCAGGCAGAGGATCAGCACTCTCAGTGTCTGCGTGGCGGGGGCCCGGGTCGGGAAGAGAGATGCTGCCGACCAGCCGAGAAAAATCCCCCAGGCCGGAACCTGGGTGAACACGCTCAGGGGCACAGCGCCCACCGCCAGGATCGTCGTCGCCAGTTCGGGAGAAAGCCTGCCGAATCGGTCGCCGAGGAGCCGAGACGCTCCGAAGCTCCGAGCCCGCCGTGGCGGCGTCCCTCGCAGAAGATCATCAGGACCTTTCATTGCTCAAGTTCGGCGTTCTCGGGCTTGGGGATCAGCCATGAGACCAGCAGGGACGCGACGGTGATCGCAGCCCCAGCCAGGATTCCCCCGGTGTATGAGCCGGTCATGAGCTGAACGGCGGGCAGGATCGCGAAGCTCAGGCCGGCACCGAGACCGAATGCCGACGCATTGAGCCCAGGCAGGAAACCTGGATTCGCCGGAGGGGAAAGGACCACGCCCAGTCCGTTGAGCATGATGTTGACCATGCCTGCGTAGAAGACCCCGAGGAGGCAAGTGCAGATCACAAGCACCGGGAGCGAACCGACACCCACCAACCCGAGGACGATGCTGATGACGATGCTCGCAAACAGGCCCCAGCGGAGCACCGTGCGGTAGCCGATGCGGGGAGCAATGCGGCCCGCAAGCGGCCCCACGAGCCAACCTGCGATCGCGTAAGGAGTGAGCAGCAGGAGAGACGCGGTGTCGGCGGACAAGCCGAAACCTTCCGTGGGGTTCTGCGCGAGGGACATGACGAGACCGTTCACTGTCGCGAAGATCCCGGCCATGGTCAGCATTGTCGTCAGGAACATCGCCCAGGTAGCCCTGCGACGAAGAAGGAGTGTTGAGGCAAGAGGCTCCCGAGTACGTGACTCGACCACCCAGAACACTCCGGCTGCAAGCACAGCGGCGAGCAGAAAGCCACCGACCCGGCCCCAGCCGGCAGCAGGCCCGGCCCCAGCTTCATTGACTGCCGACTGGAGAAACAGGACGGCCAGGATCAAGGGGACCGTGCCCCACCAATCCATTTGCACTCCGGCGGAAGGCCGAGATTCATCACTGAAGCTCAGCACCAGCGCAGCTGCTGCCACGCCCACGACGGCGATGACCCAGAAGATGGAGCGGAATCCGAAGTGCATCGCCAGGAACCCGCCCAACAAGGCGTCCAGGCCGGCGATTCCGCCGTTGACAGAAGTGATCACGCCGAGCAGGACACCGTACCGACGTCGATCATTCACCTCGCTGCGCAGCATCATGAGTGAAATGGAGACGATCGAGCCCGAGACTCCTTGCATGGCCCGCGCCACGAACAGAACCTGGAGGTTAGGAGCGACGGCCGCCAGCACGGCCCCGAGCGTCATGCCACCGAGCATGAGGATCATGACCAGCTTCCGCCCTCGGATGTCACTCCACCGGGGCAGGAAGAGCCCGAACAGCGCGGTACTGGTGAAGAACGCTGTCTGGGTGAGTCCGATGCTGGCCTCATCCGTGTTCAGCTCTTTCGCCATGACCACCAAAGCAGGGCTGAGCATGCTGGCGTTGAGCTGGAATGCCACACAAGCCGCCAGCAACGCGACCATCAGCATCCGGATCCGTACCCTGCCTGCGCTCGTCACGACAAGAGAAGAAATCTCGACCATGGGGGCTTCCTTTCAGAAGACACGACCGATCCCCGGGAGGGGAGACGAAGTAAGGGAAAATGTCGGCCGGACCGGGGGCCGGGCGCAGGGGCACCCGGCCCCGGATTCAGCGTCCGGGATTCAGCAGCCCGAAGGCTCAGCCGTCCGAGCTCACGGATCCGGCGGAGGATGCTCCGGGAGAGGAGAGGACCTGTGCCGCGGTGGTGTGGCCCCGTTGGCAGGCCTCTTCGAGATCGCGGCTGGCAAGGAAGCCCGTCAGGAATCCTGCGGCAAAGGCATCGCCGGCGCCCGTGAGATCCCTGATCCTGTCCACCGGCGGAACAGGAACCGTCCGGACAGGCTTTCCAGGCTCGTGAATGGACGTCGGGCGCGGCCCGGCCTTCGCGATGACCGTCGTTGTCGGCAGGCGGCTCAAGTGGCGTCCGGGGAGACCTCGCTCGGAGAGTTCGAGCAGGGCTGCTTCTCCCTCATTGGCGATGAGGAAGTCCGGGGCGATATCTGAGAGCAACTCCATGAACGCCTCCACCCCGTACTCGCGGAGCATCCCGGTGGAGGACGCATCAATCGAAACAGCTGCACCGCGTTCTTTCATGGCTCGTGCGACCGTCGTCGCCGTGTCGGCCAGAGGACCGGCGCTGAACGAATAGGCAGGGATGTGCAGAAGTTCCAGCTCCTCGAGCCACGCTTCAGGAACATCCTGCAGCAATGTTGAAGCTGCTCGCTGAGGGAACATGGTCCGTTCCCCGCTCTCGTCAATCAGGATGACGACGGTTCCCGTCCGTCCACCTCGCTGGACGAAAACGTCGACGCCCGATGCCGCGAGGCTGTCCACGAGAAAGCGACCGGAATGATCATCTCCGACGCATCCGAGAAATCGGGTCGGATACAGGGGTGCTGCGAAGACCGCGACATTGGCCGCGCTCCCGCCACGGGTGTGAAAGATCTCGACCTTGCTGTCAGTGCCGTGCTGGATGTTTTCACCGAGCCAGACGACGACATCCTCCACGAGGTCTCCGATCACTCCGAGCATATTCGTGCCTCTTTCCTTGTCACCCGGCGAGTGCTTTGGCAACGGAACCGCCCAGGACGACGTTGCCACGGTAGACCTCGACGTTGACATCCAAACTACGGCCCTGAGTGTCCCGCTGGATGAAATCGAGGAGGAAAGGTGTCGTCGCGTTACCGGAGATGCCCTGCGCCTCCGCTTCGGCCCAGGCTTTGGCCAGGATCGCGTCGAGTTCTTCGGGCGGGAGCTGCTTGTCGTCCGCCACAGGGTTGGCGAGCAGAAGAGCCGACTCGATGCCGAGCAAGTCTCGGGCTCTGGACACCTCCGCCACGGCTTCCGGCGTATCCACCTGGTGTTCCACCGCGTGACCTGAGTCCGCAACATAGAAGCCCGGGTAGCGGCGCGTGCCGAATCCCAGCACCGGGATGTTCAGCGTCTCGAAACGTTCCAAAGTCGCTGCTACGTCCAGAATCGACTTCACCCCGGCGCTGATGACGATGATCGGCGTTTTGGCCAGGGTCGTCATGTCAGCCGATTCGTCGAACGTCTCTGATGCGCCATGGTGCACACCTCCGAGGCCGCCCGTCGAGAAGACCTTGATCCCTGCGCGATGCGCGAGGAACGCCGTCGCGGCGACGGTGGTCCCCCCGCTCAGGTTCATGGCGGCAGCGGTCGGCAGGTCCCTCAGACTCACTTTGACCACGGGAAGGTCGCCCGCGAGTTCCTCGATCTGCACCGCCGAGAGACCTACCGTGGGCGTGCCGCGGTACACCCCGATCGTCGCCGGAACCACTCCTGCGTCCCTGAGGGACTGTTCCGCTTCCAAGGCGACCTGCAGGTTCCTGGGTTTGGGGAGCCCGTGCGTGAAAATGGTCGATTCCAGAGCGACCACAGGGCGGCCGGTCGCAACGGCATCGGCGACTTCCTCGGAGAGCACGATTCCGTTCGTGAAAGTTGTTGATGTCATAGTCCGCCCTTCCTGGCGATCTGAACGATGGAGCGTCCTGCCCGGGTTCCACGCTAAAACCACGAATTAACGAAAACGAGAATGAATTGTCAATCAATAGATAGTCTTTATCTATGAAAATCACACTGCGGCAGGTGGAGATCTTCCTCGCGGTCGCCGAAGAACTGCACTTCGCTCGCGCCGCCGAACGCCTTCTCCTGTCACAGCCGACGGTGAGCCAGGAGATCCGCCGCCTGGAGAGAGGCTTGGGCATCGAGCTTTTCGACAGATCCCGGCGGGCGGCGGCCTTGTCCGCCGCCGGAGCGGCCCTGATGAAGGAAAGCGCAGAGCTTCTCGCCGCGGCGCAGCGCCTGGTGCGCGCGGCGGAACGCTTGGCGGAACCTCGTGCCAAGGCGGTGACTGTGGTCGCATCGCCGAGCGTGATCAACAAGTTGCTGCCCGACGCCATCCGTGTGGCCGAAGACCAACTCCCCGAATTGCGCATCCACGATGTCGGCGTGAACACCGGCGGAATCCTGGAGGGGATCCAGACACACAGCGGCGATATCGGACTGGGACGCTTTCTCCCCAGCATCCCGGGCCATGAGAAGGAGGTCCTGGTTGAGGAGCCGGTAATGGCCGTCCTCAGCGTCAAACATCCAGCCGCCCGGGAGGAGACTCTCGAGCTGGACACTCTCGGAGATCTGCCCCTGCTCCTCTGGCCTCGCGAACAGAACCCCGGCTACTACGACGCTTTGCTCGGCATCTGCACCGACCGGAACCTGACACCTCTGATTCTGGTCAGCTCACCGCTCATCGTGGGTGCTCGTTCCTATCTGATCGCGGAGAACAGGGCCTTCGCGTTGGTGCCCCGCTCTGCCGTCGGACATCTCGCCCCCGGCACCACGGCGGTCCACCTGAAGGCTCCTGCCAGACTGCCGTTGGAGATGCTGGTGCCCGCTCATGACCCCCGGCCGGACGTGGTGTCATTCCTCGACATCATCCGGGCTCAGGCACGGCATCTCGGCGACTGAGGAGGCGGTCTCAGCTGAGCAACCGGGCCTTCGCCGCAGCGAACTCCTCGTTGCTCAGTTCGCCGTTACGGTGCAGCGCAGCGAGAGCTTCGAGTTCCTGGGCAAGCCCGGGCTTCTGCCCGTCCGCCGCTTGTTCCTTCCGCACGGCGCGGGAGATCTGGACCAGCTTGCGTGCCTTGGCCGACGACGCCGGAGCGCCCGACGTCGAGTACCCCGCGTCGCGCTCGATCCAGACGAAGGCCGGGTCGCCTTTCTCCGGAGCTTCGGGGCGCCTGATGCCGGGTGCTCGCGATGCCACGACGACGTCGGACGGCTGACCGGGCGGCCACTCGTAGTGCACTTTCACCACCAGCGCCGAGACGGCGTCGTTGCTTTCAGCGGTCATCGCAAGGGTCTCGGCGACGGTGCCCGGCACCCGGACGGACTCCTGCCGGAACGCGCTGTAGTGGTCGATGAATCGGCGCGAATCGGCGTACCGCTTCCAGCCCGCGAAGTAGCCGAACCAGGCCGGGAGGAGGAAGACCCAGGGGAAGATCAGCCAGAGGACGTTCCAGAACCAGGGGAAGAAACCCTCGTCATCCCAGGCGCCCACGGTGATCACCCAGACGCCGAGCACACTGCCGGCGATCAGGATGACCCCGAGAAGAAGACGGCGGGGCACGCTCATCCCCGGCAAGACGATGTAGTCCGGGCTGGCCGGCAGGGTCGCTGCTTCCTGCGCCGTGGCGGCGATCTTCAGGACGGCGCGCCGGTCCACCGGTCCGGGAACGAGACTCTGACGTGGGGCCATGTCTTCAGCCTAGTCGGGGCCGGAGAGGGTGGCCGAGCCGGTTGGCCCGGGACAGGGCCGTGGCTGTTCCGATCCGGTCAACTCAGGACAGGACCGTGGCTGATCCGATCCGGCGAACTCAGGGCGGGACCGTTGCCGACCCGATCCGATCCGGTCAACTCAGGACAGGACCCTGGCCGAGTCAGCTATGGCGGGCTTAGTCGCAACCTGCCCTGGAGCCGACCTCGCTGGTTCGGTGCCGAATCGCTCATTTTCGGAGCGAACTGGCACCTAGCTAGCGAGATCAGCAAGCAGGGCACCTGAAACCAGCGACTTCAGCAACAGGGCCCGGCGAGTCCGCTATCGCGGGCGCGAATCCGCTACCCCGGATAGCTGACTCGCGCCCTGGGTAGCGGACTCGACCGGAGACGGCGCCGGGAATAGCGGACTCAGCCGCTCCGGTCCGGTTCCGCTCGGCCGCCCGATCCGGTCCGGTTCCGCTCCGAGTCCGCTCCGCACCGGGTCCGGTTTGGCCTGACCCTCAGACCTCAGTTCCCCCGGAGGGCTGCAACATCGGCGTCGGTGCCGTAGGAGGCCTGGGCTCCACGGCTCGTGGCGGCGTGTGCGGCAGCCACGGAGGCGTAGCGTGCCGCCTCAACAAGAGAATCCCCCGCAGCGAGCCGCGTCGCGAGTCCTCCGGTGAACGCGTCGCCCGAACCGGTGGTGTCCACGGGCTCGATGCGCGTGGCGGCGATCCGCTCGATGGCGGCTTCCTCCCCGGAACCCGCGCCGTCCAGCACCACGACGCCCTGCGCACCCAGCGTCACCAGGACCCGGGAGAATCCGGCCTCGGCGAAGGCCCCGGCCACGGCGGACCAGTCCTCCCCCTCGGCCGCAGGGGCTTCACGGCCCAGGAGCTGACCGGCCTCGTGAGCGTTGACCAGCAGGATGTCCGTGGCCGCCACGAGGTCCGCGGGGATCGCGGCGAACGGCGAGAGGTTCAGGATCACGGTGGCCCCGGCCGCGCGGCCCGCCTGAGCCGCCGCGAGCACCGTCTCCTGAGACACCTCGAGGCAGAGGCACACCGCGGAGGCGCCGTCGAACACGGCGGCCGAGCGGCCGACATCCTCCGGCGACAGCTCCCCGTTGGCTCCGGCCACGATCACGATGCTGTTCTCACCCTGCGCGTCCACGGTGATGCCCGCGACGCCGGTGGGCACGCCGCCGATGCGACGCACAGCGGAGGCGTCCACGCCGGCGTCGCGCGCGGAATCGAGCAGCATGGCCCCGTTCGCATCGTCTCCCACGGCGCCGATGAGCCGGACGTCCGCTCCGAGCCGCGCCGCGGCGACGGCCTGATTGGCGCTCTTGCCACCGGGCTGCACCACGAACCCGGTGCCGATGACGGTCTCGCCAGGCAGCGGCATGCGCTCGGCGTAAAGGGTCAGATCCGCGTTGAGGGATCCGACGACGACGACATGACTCACTGCTGTACCTCTGCTTCGGTGGGGCGGGGGATCAGGAAGGACACGGCGAACGCGGCCAGCGTGACGACCAGGCCCGTGAGCACCACCGTGAGGTAGGACGCCTTGGCGTCACCCAGCGACTGCGAGGCCTGAAGCACCGCGGGCAGGACCAGGAAGCTCAGCCCCGCGCCGAGATTGAACGCACCGGCGTTCATGCCGGGCAGGAAGCCCGGGTTGCTCTTCGGCGACAGCACGACTCCGAGACCGTTGAGCATGATGTTCACGGTGCCAGCGTAGGCGATGCCGAGCAGCGCGGTTGCGATGATCATGACCGGCAGGCTGCTCAGGCCGAAGAACGCGATGACGGCCAGCGCCACCAGGCTGCCGATCATGCCGAATCGCAGGGTCTTGCGGTACCCGAGCACCGGGGCGAGCCGTCCGCTGAACGGGCCGACCAGCCAGCCGAGCAGCGCGTACGGGGTGAGGATCATGAGGGACATCTCGGTGGGCCCGACGGCGAAGCCCGGGGACGCGGCCTGCACGAACGCCGGAACGATCCCGTTGATGACGGCGAAAATGCCGGTCATGGTCAGGGTGGTCGTGAGCAGCAGGGCCCACATGGAGCGTTGGCGCAGGTGGACGATCTCCACCATGGGCTGAGCAGAGCGTTTCTCCACCGTCCAGAAGCCGATGAACGCGGCCACGCCCACCAGGGCGAGGACGAGCGAAAGCGTGAGCGTCCCGGCGTCGAACGCGGAGACCAGGCCGGCCGCGCTGTTGAGCGCCGTCAGCACGGCGCCGACGGCCACGACGATGAAGAACACCCCGGCCCAGTCCATCCGCGTCCCCGCCTGCGGCTTGGACTCGGGTGCCAGGACGAACACCAGCACGGCCGCCACGACGGCCAGCGCGGTCATGATCCAGAAGAGGCTGCGGAAGCCGTAATGCTCGGTGAAGAAGCCGCCCACGAAGGAGTCGACGCCGGCCACGCCGCCGTTGACCGCCGTGATGAGTCCCATGAGAGAGCCGTAACGGCGTGGGTCATCGATGGCGGAGCGCAGCATGAGCAGGCAGAGCGGAACGGTGGGCCCGGACACACCCTGGATGATGCGGCCCACGAAGACCCAGCTGACGTCCGGCGCGACGGCGGCGATGACCGAACCGATCGCCATGAGCGCCATCATGCCCACCAGGACGCGCTTACGGCCCACGATGTCACTGAGGCGCGGCAGGAACAGGGAGAACAGCGCCGCGGCGGTGAAGAACCAGGTCTGGCTGAGGCCGATGGTCGCCTGATCGGTGTGGAGCTCGTGCTCCATGGAGACCAGTGCGGGGCTGAGCATGGAGGCGTTGAGCTGGAACGCGATGCAGGCGGTCAGCAGCGCTGCGGTCAGAACCCCGACGCCGGGCCCCGACTTGGTGGCGGTGGAGGCGCTCATGCCGCGGCACCTGCCAGCTCGGGCTCACCGATGGCCTGGATGGCCTCGACGACCAGGTCCCAGAACTTCTCGCGGTCCAGGTCCACGGCCACGGAGGTGGTGCAGTCGTCCGGCGCCGGGGCGCGGAAGTCGGCGACGGTCATGCCGAGGGTGAGGGTGCCGTTGAGTTCGATGTCCACGGGGACGCGCTGCGTCGTCATGACGCTCGGGTCGATGACGTAGGCGACGGCGCACGGGTCGTGCACGGGCGGGAAGTCGAAGCCCTGCGCATCCTTGTAGGTGGCGGCGAAGAAGTCCATGAGTTCGACGACGAACTGCGCCGGCTTGGTGCCGATCGCGGCGATGCGCTCGACGACGTCCGGGGTGGCCAGGGCCTGGTGGGTCAGGTCGAGGCCGACCATGACCACGGGCCAGGACTCGTTGAAGACGATGTGGGCGGCCTCGGGGTCGATCTTGATGTTGAACTCGGCCACGGCGCTCCAGTTGCCGACGTGGTACCCGCCGCCCATGAGGACCACCTCGCGGACGCGCTCCACGATGCGGGGTTCCTTGCGCGCCGCCAGGGCGATGTTGGTCAGGCCGGCGGTGGGCACCAGAGTGACGCTGCCGGGCTCGTGGGCCATGACGGTGTCGATGATGAGATCCACGGCGTGGCGCTCATCCAGACCGAAGGCGGGCTCCGGCAGGACCGGACCGTCCAGGCCGCTCTCCCCGTGGATGTCCGGCGCGGTCTCGATGGTGCGGACCAGCGGGCGGGCGCAGCCGGCGGCGAAGGGGACGCCCGTGATGCCGGCGATCGTCGCCACGGAGAGGGCGTTGCGCGTGACCTTCTCCAGCGTCTGGTTGCCCACCACGGTGGTCACCGCGAGCAGCTCGATGTTCGGGTTGCCGTGCGCCAGGAGCATGGCGACGGCGTCGTCATGGCCGGGGTCGCAGTCCAGGATGATCTTGCGGGGGCTGTTGTCTGCGGTGACAAGAGGCATGGTTGCTCCACGTCGTCGGGGGCGGGCCGCCGGGCGGGCGGCGAGAGTACACCTAGGAGTGTGACACCGTTCACGGAGCGACGTCAAACGCTTAACGTCAAACGCTTGATCTCAAGCGGCACAGCCCAGGACGCACTCGCCTAAGATGGACCGCATGGACGACGACGGCGCGACCCCCAGCAGCGAACGAGGCGCGCCGTCCGGCCGGATCACCGCCGCCATGGTCGCCCGCGAAGCCGGGGTCTCCACCGCGACGGTGTCGCTCGTGGTCAGCGGCAAGGCACAGGGCCGCGTCTCCGCCGCCAATCGCGGGCGGGTCGAGGCCGCCGTCGAACGCCTCGGCTATGTGGTGGACACTGCCGGCAGCACGCTCTCCAGGGGCTTCAGCCCCGTGGTGGTCCTGGTGGCCACGGACATCGCCAACCCGTTCTACGCCGAACTCATCTCGGAGGCCCGGACCGCCCTGGGCGAACGGTACGAGCTGCTGCTCTCGGTCGGCGGGCCGGGACGCCAGATCGACCCGGGAACCATCCGCAAGCTGCTCTCCCTGCGCCCTGCGGGGTTCCTCATCGACGCCCCGAACGCCGAACTCGTGGACAGCCTCCCCTCGGGAACGCGAGCCGTCCTGCTGGATGCGCCCGGCCTGGAAGGACGCTTGCCCAGCGTCAACCTGGACGTGGCCGACGGTGCCGCGCAGCTCGCCCGTCACCTCGCGGCTCGAGGGCACCGCCGGATCGGCTACCTGGACAGCACCATCGATGCCGCCACGTTCCGGGTGCGCCGGGACGCCTTCCAGGCGACCGCTCACGGACTCGGTCTCGAGGTTCACGGAGGCGCCGCCTCCCTGACGGACATCGACGACGCCGCCGCGGCCTTCGCGAAGGCCTGGCCGGCGTGGGACGCGGCGGGCGTCAGCGCCGTCGTCGGCTGCACCGACACCCATGCCTACGGGGTCCTGGGCGCCGCGGCAGAGGCAGGCCTCGACGTTCCGGAGCGCCTCGCCGTCGCCGGCTTCGATGATCTGCCGTACTCCCGGCACACGAGTCCGCCGCTGACGAGCGTCAGCCTGCCTTCCGGGGAGCTCGGCACCGCCGCCGGGCGCACGCTGCGCGCACTGATCGAGGGGGACGAGCCCGCCACGCGGCACGTCGACGTCGCGAGCAGGCTCACGGCCCGGCGGTCGACGGCCGGCACCGCGTCCCGCTGAGCACGCGGTGAAAGTTCAGCCCTTGGCCTTGCCGTAGAGCCTGGTGGTCAGCTCGTCAGCCACCTTCTGGATGCGTGCGGCGAGCGCCGGCCATTCCTCTGCGGGAACCCGGTCTTCGATGAAGGTCACGGCGATGGCCGCCGTCGGCCATCCGAGATGGTCGGTCACGGCGGCCGCCACCGAACCGAAGCCCGGAGTCACCTCACCGTGTTCGGTGGCGAAGCCACGGATCCTGACGTCGTCCAGATGCCGGGAGAGGGCCGCGTATCCCGTGATCCCGCCCGCCGATTCAGTACGCGAAACGAACGCCGCAGCGCTCGGGTACAGGGCCCTGACCTGCGCCTTCGGCAGGGCGGCGAGAATGGCACGGCCGCTCGCGGTCAGATGGGACGGCAGTCGGACGCCGACGTCGGTGACCAGTGAGGGACGGCCCTTGGCACGCTCTTCGACGATGTAGAGCACGTCGCGGCCGTGCAGCACGGCCAGATGGGCGCTTTCCCCGAGCACGTCGACGAGGGATGCGAGCAAGGGACGGCCCAGCCGGGAGATGGGCTCCTGCCGGCTGTAGGCGCTGCTGAGCTCGAACGCGCCGAGGCCGAGCCCGTATCGTTTCTCTTCCTTGAGGTGCATCACGAGTCCGTGCTCTTCCAGCACGGCGAGCAATTGGTACACCGTGGAGCGGGGAAGATCCAGGGCGCTGGCGATGGCGCTGGCCGGCTGCGGGCCGCGGCGCGAGCTGAGGAGTTTGAGGATGCGCAGCGTGTTGTCAGCTGCGGGGACCTTGGACTTGGGGTCGGTCACTGTCGGTCCTTTCCGTGCGGCCTCCGCTCCGGGCAGACGGAGCAAGGCGGGGCCGGGGCCCTTCCCCATATTGTTGCAGTCCGCCCGAGGCACAGCGCATTGTGTCCAGCCACGGGCCACATGCGACAGGTGCCCTGAACGCGGCAGCTGGCGCAACGCCCGCCGTCGCTGAAATGCAAGAGCCCGGAACCACGACAGTCCCGGGACTTCTTGCGCCGGGCCTACATCAGGCGACGCCCAGGTACGCCTCCTTGATGGCCGGGTTGGCCAGGAGCTCCTTCCCGGTCCCCTCGTGCGTGATGGACCCGGTCTCCAGAACAAACGCACGATGCGAGCGGGCCAGCGCCTGATTGGCGTTCTGCTCCACCAGCAGCACCGTGGTGCCCTGCTCGTTGATCTCCGTGACGATCTTGAAGATCTGGCGGATGAACTGCGGGGCCAGGCCCATGGACGGCTCATCCAGGAGGAGCAGTTTCGGATTGGACATCAGCGCCCGCCCGATGGCGAGCATCTGCTGTTCGCCGCCACTCATGGTGCCGCCGAACTGTTTGGACCGCTCCTTCAGCCGCGGGAACAGGTCGAACACCCGCTCCAGGTCCTTGGCGATCCCCGAACTGTCTTTGCGGCCGTACGACCCCATGCCCAGGTTCTCCATGACCGTCATGCCAGGGAAGATCCCTCGGCCTTCCGGCGCCTGGGAGATGCCCTTGACGACGCGGAGGTGGGCCTTCATGGAGGTGATGTCCTGGCCCATGAAGGTGATGTTCCCCGACGACGGGTTGAGCAGGCCGGACACGGTCCGCATGGTGGTCGTCTTCCCGGCCCCGTTGGCACCGATCAGGGAAACGATCTCCCCCTCCTCCACGGTGAAGGACATGTTGTGAATGGCCCGGATGCGCCCGTAGTGGACGGTCACGTTCTTCAGCTCAAGCAAGCTCATCTTCAGGCTCCCCGAGGTAGGCGGCTACGACTTTCGGATCCTCGCGGATCTCCTTGGGCACAGCGTCGGCGATCTTCTTACCGAACTCCAGCACCACGATGCGGTCCGTGACTCCCATGACCAGCTTCATGTCGTGCTCGATGAGCAGAACCGTGTAGCCGTCATCCCGGATGGTCCGGATCAGCGCCATGAGCTCTTCCTTCTCCGCCGGGTTGAAGCCGGCGGCCGGCTCGTCCAGACACAGGAGCTTGGGGTCCGTGGCCAGTGCGCGGGCGATTTCCAGCCTCCGTTGGTACCCGTACGGCAGGTGCCGGGACAGGTACTGCGCGTGATCCGCAATGCCTACGAATTCCAGGAGTGCCATGCCGCGTTCGATGGCGGATTTCTCCTCCCGGACGTGGGTGGGGAGCCGGAGCAGCGCACCGCCCACGCTCGTCTTGTGACGGGCGTCCAGCCCTACCACCACGTTCTCCAACGCGGTCATCTCGCCGAAAAGGCGGATGTTCTGGAACGTGCGGGCCAGGCCACGCCGGGTGATCTTGTGCTGGGGCAGGCCGTTGAGAGGCTTGCCTTCCAGTTTCACCGTCCCGGACGTCGGTTTGTACACGCCCGTCATGGCGTTGAAACAGGTGGTCTTCCCGGCGCCGTTAGGGCCGATCAGCCCCAGGATTTCACCGCGGTTGATGTCGAACGTGACCTTGTCCAGGGCCGTGAGGCCGCCGAACTTCATGGTCAGATTCTCCACCTGGACCAGAGGCTCCCCCACCTTGACCGAAATGTCCCGTTCCGGTGCCGCTTTCTCGGCGACGTCGAGGTCCACGCCCTGTTCCTTCAGCGCCTCGACGTCGATTTCCGGTTCGGCCGCTTCACTCATCTCCGGCCGCCTTCCCGCCATCCGTGGCCACCTGGGCGCGTCGGCCCGTCTGAGGCTCCTTGAGCTTGTTATATGCCAGCCGTCCGTACGCCAGCAGACGCTGACGCGCCGGGAGCAGACCGCCTGAACGGAAGATCATGATGAGCACCAGTGCCACACCGAAGATGAGGTACTTGAACTCCGCAATCGCGGTGAACCGCAGCGGGATGTATGCCACCAGGGCGCCGCCCAGGACGGCGCCGACCTTATTGCCCGTGCCGCCCAGAACCACGGCGGCCAGGAACAGGATCGATGTGGCGATGTCGAACTTCTGGTTGTTCACAAAACCCACTTGCCCGGCGAAAAGCGCACCGGAGAGCCCGCCCACGGACGCCCCGATGGCGAACGCCCAGACCTTGTACTTGAACGTCGGAACTCCCATGATCTCCGCGGCATCCTCATCCTCTCGGATGGCGATCCAGGCACGGCCCACACGGCTGCGTTCCAGATTTCCGGCCAGGAGCAACACGATGATGATGATCGTCAGCGTGAGCCAGTACCAGGGGGTGCCGTTCGAATTCAGGAAGATCGGCTGGCCGTCGGCGTCCGTCCCCGGAGGGCGGCCCACATTCTGGAAACCCACCTGGCCCTTCATGGCCGGGATGATGGTGGCCAGAATGCGGACGATCTCACCGAAGCCGAGCGTCACAATAGCCAGGTAGTCGCCGCGCAGACGCAGGGTGGGCACGCCCAGCAGCACGCCGAAGAACATGGTGATCGCCATGGCCAGCGGCAGGGTCCACAGGTACGGGATGTGGAGGTACGGCGAGTCCGGACTGGTGAACATGGCCGCCGTGTAGGATCCCACGGCGAAAAAGGCCACATAGCCAAGGTCCAGCAAGCCTGCATAGCCCACCACGACGTTCAGACCCACGGCGACGAGAGCGTAGACAGCCATCTGAGCCAGAGCGATCTGCCAATTGTTGCCGGGTTCCGTGGTGATCAACGGAGGGTTGAGGATGGGCAGCAGGTACGCGATGACCACGACCACCATGAGCCAGAGCCATTGGATCTGGCGCGGGAGCGCGTTCCATTTGTCGCCAAGACCAGGGAACCAACCCTGACGACGACGATTCCTGCCTTCCCGGTCGGCCATCGCCTGAGCGGCTGCCGAGTCAGGGACGAGGGTGGGGCCGTCTGTGGTGCTCATGCCTTACTCTTTCCAAGCGAGCTTCCCAGGATGCCATCAGGACGCACGACCAGCACCAGGACCAGGACCAGGAACGCCACGACGTCCGTCCACTGTGAACTGCCCAGAAGCACCTGTCCGTAGTTGCCGATCAGGCCGATCAGCAGGCCGCCCAGGAGGGCGCCGCGCACGTTGCCGATGCCGCCCAGGACTGCCGCGGCAAAGGCCTTGACACCCAAGATGAAGCCACCGTTGTACTGGACACCGGACGGGATCTTCATGACGTAGAACAGGGCTGCCGCACCGGCCAGGACGCCGCCGATCACAAAGGTGGTGAGGATGATCTTTTCCTTGTTGACGCCCATGAGCGTTGCCGTGTCCGGGTCCTGAGCCACAGCGCGGATGCCCCTGCCGGTCTTGGACTTCCGAATGAACTGATCCGTGGCCACCATCAGGATGACGGCGGCAATGATGATCACCAGCTGCTGGGAGTCGATGATGGTGCCGAACACGTCAAAGATGGGCGTAGGGCGGAACATGGTCAGCGCCGGTTCCGGGCTGGGGCCGCGCCACCAGTAAATGAGGTACTGAATGGCGAAGGAGACACCGATCGCGGTGATGAGGAACGCCAGCCGGGGGGCTTTGCGTCTGCGCAACGGCTTGTAGGCCACCCGCTCCACGACGACGGCCGTAAGGGCGGAGGCAATGACGGCCACCACCAGAGCCAGGAGGAGATTGCCTACAATCGCCCAGAACGGCAGATGAGGTGCGGACGGACCGAAATTCAGCCCGCTGAGGGTGAAGAACACGCCGTAGCAGCCCACGATGAACACTTCTGAGTGGGCGAAGTTGATGAGGTTGAGGACTCCGTAAACGAGGGTGTAGCCCAGGGCCACCAAAGCGTAAATGGCACCGAACGTCAGGCCGTCGAAAGTGGAGCTCCAGAAGTTCTGGGCCAGAGAGTTGACGTCGAAGGTGATCCAGGAATCGTCCGTGGGCACTGTCAGTGGCACGGCGTGGATGAGGCTGGGGATTGCTTCACTGATCATAGGAGCTTCCTGAGGTGATCAAGAGAAATGCTGGGGGCACCCATGACCGCATACCCCCAGCATTCTCTTGGAACTACCGGCCTTACTTGCCGATCACGCCAATCGGAGCGATCTTGCCGCTTTCGACCTTGTAGCCGTAGACATCAGGAGTCGCCAGCTCGCCGGTGCTGTCCCACTTGTAGTGCTTGGACAGGCCATCGGCGTCATAGGCCTTGACCCAGGCGAGGAGGTCCGCACGGCTCTGCTTGCCGTGGTCGATGCCGGACAGCAGCACGGTGGCAGCGTCGTAGCCTTCGATGGAGTAGGTGCCAGGCTCGGCATTGGTCAGCTTCTTGTACTCGGACTCAAAGCTCGGGATCAGCTCGCCCGGGATGCACGGGCAGGTGAAGAAGGCGTTGGAGGATGCGTCGCCGGCCTGCTTGATGAACTGGTCATCCTTCACACCGTCCGGGCCCACGAAGGAACCGGTGAAACCCTTGGCCACCAGCTGCTGGTCGAACGGTGCACCCTCGGCGTAGTAACCGGCGTAGTAGACCGTGTCAGCCTTGGCGTTCATGATCTTGGAGATCACCGCAGAGAAGTCCTTCTGGCCGGTGATGACCTTGTCAGAGCCGACCATGGCGGAACCGAGGGCCTGGGAAGTCTGGGTGCCCAGGCCGATGCCGTAGTCCGAGTCGTCCTGCACCACGTAGACCTTCTTGGCCATCAGCTTGTCTGTGAGGAACTTGGCTGCAGCGGGGCCCTGGACGGCGTCATTGCCGAGAGCACGGAAGAAGGTGGTCCAACCGTTCTTGGTCAGGTCGGGGTTGGTGGCAGAGGGCGTGATGTGCACCAGACCCTTCTGCTCAAAGATGTTGCCCGTGGCCTTGGACTCCCCGGAGAACGGCAGACCGACCACGCCGATGATGTCTGCTTCGGACACGATCTGGGTGACAGGACCGGTGGCCTTGTTGGGATCGCCTTCCGTGTCGAACTTCTTGAACTTCACCTGGCAGCCTGGGTTGGCGGCGTTGTGCTGGTTGACGGCCAGCTGGATGCCGTTGAAGATGTTGATGCCCAGCTGGGCATTCGGGCCGGTTTCCGCACCGGCGTATGCGATGGTTGTCGCGTCAGGGCACTTGCCCTTGCCATCGCCTGCGGGGAGCACTGCGGCTGCGGGAACGTCCACCTTGGAGATCGCGGGGATGTTCACCTTGCCTCCATCGGTACCCGAGGTGGCCGTGGTACCTGTGCCGCTCTGGTTGGCGCAGCCGGACATCAACATGCCGAGCACCACCGTCGCAACTGCCGTGACTGAAAGGGCTTTCTTCCTGTACATAATTGGCCTCCGCGCCAAATCAGGGTCTGATCATGCACCCGCAGCGGTGTATCCACGAGCACTTCCAAGAGAGTACTCCCAGCAATGTGACATAGGCCACATTTTCGGCGTCAGGATCTGATAACGAATACACCCCCCTCACCAGCCAAAACCCAGTCGAGACTCAGCCAGGGACGCAAGAGCGCCTCGGTGCGGGAGATGCATGGCGTCATCAAGCCTGTGTCGCACCCGCTTATGTGAGCGTATGGCTCCCGAGGTGGCCCTTGAATGCCAGGAGATCACTTTCATGTAAAGAGTCGGTTACGCCATCCGGCGCGGGACGGCAAGCATGGCCGTTCCGTCGGTGATCGATGAGGCTCTCTTCCGGCAGATCGCCTCACAAGCGCGGGCCACATGCGACAGCTGCCGGCACCCTTTCACTGTCCAGGCAGCGCCACCAGGTGCCCGTCGCCCACGTCCCGCAGTTCACGGCGTGGTTCCCCTGGAACATCCCATGACCGATTGCCGCTGCGCCGTCGGCGCTGCCCGCGTTCCCGAGGGCTCACGATCGGCACCGCATCCAGCAGTTCTCGCGTGTACGGGTGGCGTGGATCGTCGAAGATCTGCTCGCGGCTGCCCTGTTCCACGATCGCACCGCGGTACATGATCGCCACGGAGGTGCACATGTGCTCCACCACGCTCAGATCATGCGAGATGAACAGGAAGGACGTTCGCCGTTCCTCACGCAGATCGCACAGCAGGTTCACGATCTGCCCCTGGACCGACACGTCGAGAGCCGAAACCGGCTCATCCGCCACCACGAACTCGGGCTTCAAGGCCATCGCCCGCGCGATGACGATCCGCTGGCGCTGTCCGCCGGAGAACTCGTGCGGGTACCGGTCCAGGGCGTCCGCGCCCATCCCGCACTGTTCCAGCACCTCGATGACCCGCTGCCGTTCATCGTCGCGAGTCGCCAGACCGTGGGCGCGCATCGGTTCGCCGATGGCGGTGACGATTCTCAGCCGTGGGTTGAGGGCCCCGAACGGGTCCTGGAACACATACTGCATCCGTGGGCGCAGTCTGCGCAGCTCGGAACGCGGAAGATCAAGGATCTCCTGCCCGCGGAAACGCACGGAACCGGAGTCCGGCTCATGCATCCTCAGGACGGCCTGGCCCAGGGTCGTCTTGCCGCTTCCCGATTCGCCGACCAGTCCGAACATCTCCCCCTCGCGGATGCTCAGGCTCACCCCGTCCACGGCACGCACGGCCTCGCGAGGCGCCCGGCGACCGCCGCCTCGTGCGCGGAACTCCTTCACGATGTCGCGTGCCTCGACGAGCACCGGCGCGGCGTTTCCCGTCATGCGCGCACCTCCGTGACTTCATGTCCTTGTGCCGCAAGTCTGCGCACATCCTCCGGAATCGTGGGAAGGCGGTCCAGTCGCTGGCCGAGCAGCGGGCGGGCGCTGAGCAGAGCCTCGGTATAAGGGTGCACCGGCTGTTCGAAGATGCTGAACACGTCTCCTCGTTCCACGGCCCGCCCGTTGTACATGACCAGCACCGAATCGGCGACCTCGGCGATGACGCCCAGATCGTGCGTGATGAACAGCATGGCCATCCCGGTCTCGTCGCGAAGCTCCAGCAGCAGTTCGAGGATCTGGGCCTGGACGGTGACGTCCAGCGCCGTCGTCGGCTCATCCGCGATGAGCAGTCGAGGCTCGCAGCAGAGGGCGACGGCGATCATCGCCCTTTGCTGCATCCCGCCGGACAGTTCATGAGGGTAAGAGCGCATGATCCGTTCCGCGTCGGGGAGGCCCACCCGGCGGAGCCACTCCATGGAACGGTCGCGCGCCTCCGCCCGCGAGACGGACTCATGGGCGCGGATCGTCTCACTCAACTGCCTGCCGATCGTGAAGACCGGGTTGAGGGAGCGCGCCGGCTCCTGGAAGATCATTCCCACCTCGCCGCCACGGATCCGCTGCAGGGCGGTCCGGCGCAGCGTGAGGACGTCGGCGCCGTCGAACAGGACCTGGCCGCCGGAGATCTCTCCGGGCTCGTCCACGAGCTTCAGCAGCGAGAGCGCCGTCAGGCTCTTGCCGGAGCCGGACTCGCCCACGATACCGAGCACCTCCCCCGGGCTGATCGCGAAACTGACACGGTCCACCACCACACGATGCCCGCCGCCCTCGGAGGGGAAACGCACGCTGAGCTCCTCCACGCCCAGCAGCGGCTCTGTCCCCATGACGTTCACCTCCCCGTCCTGGGATCGAAGACATCCCGGAGCCGGTCACCGAGGACGTTGATCGCTGCCACGGTGATCAGGAGCGCGACGCCGGGCGGCACCCACAGCCACCAGTGCTGCTGGAAGTCGATCAGGTTGTTGGCGGTGTTGATCATGTTCCCCCACGAGGCGTTGGGCGGGACGACGCCGAGACCCAGGAAGCTCAGCGCGGACTCGCTGAGGATTCCCGAGGCCGTGCTCAAGGTCGCCACCACGATGAGCAGCGGCATCACATTCGGGAGCAGATGACGGAACTGGCGTGAAGCGGCACTCAAGCCCAGCACCTCCGCCGCCCGCATGTACGGGGCCTCCCGTAAGGAGAGCACCTGGCCGCGGATCAATCGGGCCAGCGAAGGCCAGCCGATCACACTGAGCAGGAGCATCACGATGTAGATCCGCGACTCGGGCGCGACCTTCAGTTCCGAGAGCACGGCAGCCATCACGATGAGCAGCGGCAGGCCCGGAATCGACATGAGCAGATCCGCCAGCCGCATGATGAGCGTGTCCACGATCCCGCCGTAGTACCCCGCCACGAGACCGAGCACGGCGCCGAGGAGCAGGGACAGCAGCATCGAGGCGACCCCGATGGTGAGTGAGATCCGCCCCGCGAGCATGAGCCTGGTCAGGACATCCCTGCCGTACTCATCGGTGCCCAGCCAGTGATTCGACGCCGGGGCGTGCTCCGCGATCCGCAGATTGATTTCGTCCCCGGTGTACCCGGTGAGCAGGGGGCCGAGGAAACTGAAGAGCAGCATGAAGGCGAGCAGACCGATGCTGATGCTCGCGGCCGGAATCCGCACCAGGCGGCGGAACTCCATCGCGCCCCTGCTCTCGAGGGCCGGTTCTCCGTGGCTCATGAGACTCTCCTCGACCCGAGAAGCCGCACCCGGGGATCGGCCACGGCATAGAGCACATCGGCCAGAAAGCTGCCCAGGATGGTGAGGAACGCCAGGAGCATGGTGATGGTCATCAGGACCGCGTAGTCGCGGGTCTGCACCGATTCGAGCTGGATGCGCCCGACGCCGGGCCAGTTGAAGATCTGCTCGGTGATGATCGCCCCGGAGAACAGGGCCGGCAGCTCGAAAGCCAGGAGCGTGATCGCGGGCAGCAGGGCATTACGCAGCGCATGGGAGAAAACCACTGTGCGCTCTCGCAGTCCTTTGGCGCGGGCCGTGCGGATGAAGTCCGCATGCAGCGCCTCCAGCATCCCGCTGCGGAAATAGCGGGTGAGCGCACCCGCTCCGAGGAAGGTGAGGATGCCCACCGGCAGCACCATGTGCCGGGCGATTTCGAGGAATTGCGCGAAGCCGTCCGAGGAACTCGCAGTATCCAGCATGCCGCCCGTCGGCAGCCAGCGAAGGTCGACTGCGAAGACCTTGATCGCCAGCAGACCGATGAAGAAGGACGGCACCGACAACGAGGCGAACAGTCCCGCGGTGACGAGCCGGTCGAACCAGGAGTACTGCCGGGTCGCGGCGAACACCCCGCAGACGAGGGCTATCGCCCAGGTCAGCAGGAACCCCGCGAAGGCGATGACGAAGGAGTTGCCGATCAGCGGTCCAAGGAGTTCCGTCACCGGGCGGTTGTAGACCAGGGAGTACCCGAACTCGCCGCGCAGCATGTTGCCGAGCCAGATGAAGTACCGCACCGGCACGGGCTGGTCCAGGCCGTTCAGGGCACGGAGCTCGGCCTTGCGCTGCGGGGTGAGCTGTCGGTTCGAGCTGAAATAGTCGCCCGGCATGAGGGCGAAGAGGAAGAACACCAGGACGGAGACACCGAAGAGCAGCAGTGCCATCAGTCCCAGCCTCTTGAGGACGTAGCGGGTCATGGGAACCGTTCGGATCGGGTGAGGGACGACGCCGGGAGGCTAGCCTGCGATCTTCAGCTTCGCCAGCGCGAGAGCGGCGTCGTCGCTGCCGGTGGTGTACAGTTCACCGTTCTGGATGCGGGCGTTCCAGGCCGAAAGGGATTTGCGATAGTCGAGCAGGATGATCGGCGGGTCCTGGCTGAGCTTCTGATACAGCTCGGTGTAGATCTTCTGCCGGGCCGCCCGGTCGAAGGTCGAGACGCCCTTCTTGATCAAGGCGGTCACCTCCGGGTTGGAATAACCGCTGACGTTGATCGCGGGGTCAGTGGTGCCGAACTCAGAGACTGCGTCATTGGGGTCGCTGAGCCCGTTGCTGCGGAAGCCTGCGAGGTCGTAGTCCCCGTTGTTGAGGCGGTCGAACGCCGTGTTCGAGTCGAGCACCTCCGGCACGAAGTCGATTCCGAGGTCCTTGTAGTCCTTCTTCGCGATCGGGATCACCGGGTCGTCCTGCTTGGTGGTGATGTAGGAGAGCGTGAGTTTCTTTCCGTCCTTCTCGCGCGTGCCTCCGGAACCCGCCTTCCAGCCGGCCTCATCGAGCAGTTGGCCCGCCTTCTTCGCGTCATAGCCGTAGGAGGTCACGCCGTCGTTCGTGTAGGACCACTGGGTCGGGGCAGCGAAGACGTCCGCCACCTGCCCCAGTCCCTTGAACTTGGCGTCCACGATCTGCTGCCGGTCCAGCCCGTAGTACAGCGCCTGGCGGACCTTGGTTTCGGCCAGCGCAGGCTTCTTGTTGTTCACCCAGATGGCGCCATAGTCGGAGATGACCCGGGCCCGGATATTGGCGAAGCCGAGCCCCTGGAGTTCCTTGAGGCTTGCCGGGTCACTGCCGAAGCCGCCGTGGTCGATGTCCCCGTTCTGGAAGTTCTGCAACGCGGAATCGCTGGAGACCACTTTGAAGATCACCCGTGCGATGGCGGGCTTGCCGCTGTAGTAATGCTCGTTGGCCCGGTAACGGATCTCCTGGCCTTCCACGTACTGTTCCAGCGCGTAAGGGCCGGCGCCGAGGGGCTTGCTGTAGAGGCTCTTGAGGTAGTCGAGCTTTCCCTTGACGTAGCCCTTGCCGTAGTAGGCCTTCGAGATCACCGGACCACCGAGTGTGCGCAGGGCGAGCGGGTTCGGCTTCTGGGTGACGATGCGGATCGTCGAGGGGTCCACCACCGTGATGCCGGAGAGTGAGTTCGCTGACCCGGAACGGAACTCTTTGGTGCCCGCGATGACGATGTCGGAGAAGTCCACGCCTCCGGCATAGGCGGGGTCATTGAGCAGGGTCAGTGTGAAGGCCACGTCCTCGGCGGTGAGGGGTGATCCGTCGCTGAAGGTCAGCCCCTTGCGCAGGTGGAAGGTGTAGCTGAGATCGTCAGAGGACACCTCCCACTTCTCGGCCAGATCCGGGACCGGATCGCCGGCGTCATTGAAGACCACGAGGGATGCGAAGATCGGCTGGACTGCGTTCCCGTCCCAGCCATTGTCATAGAAGCCCGGGAGGAACACGCCACCAGGCTTGTTGATGGTGGTGACGAATGAGTCTTTACGCTGCGTGGCGGCGGCCGGGCTCTTCCCTGGATCGGAGGCCTTGTAGAACTCGTCCTTCAGTTTGCTCAGATCTGCCTTCTCTGTGCCCGGGTCCGACTCGACGGCCGGGGAGCAGGCGCCGAGGAAAAGTGCACCTGCGAGCAGTGCGGCGATCGCTGCGACCGGCTTCTTGATGAGCGTCATTCTGCGGCCCTTCTGGGGACGGGGGAATCCACAGGCAGAAATTTCATGCCCCGTGAACGAATACCCGCACAGCCTAAACAGGGCCGATGAGAACTCTGAAAGCGATGTTTCACATGGTGAACGAATAAGAAGTCCGGTTGAAAAAGATGTCGATATGAGAACCGTCCGGTTAATGAATCTTCACATTCCCGGGGCGCTTCACCCTTCCGTGAGCAACTCGCTGAGGCGCTGCTGCTTCTCGCGAATCTCCTGCTCCTGCGCACCCAGCCGTCCGGCCAGGGCCTCGAGCTCCGCCCGCAGCTCCGGACACAGTTCCAGGGCGAGACCGTGCTCGCCGCTTCGCACACAGTCCAGGTAACGCCGGATGGTCGCCGTGCCGAGTCCCGCGGAGATCATCGCCTTGATCTGCTGGACGCGCACGACGTCGTCCGCAGTGTATTCGCGGTACCCGCCACTGCCGCGCTCAGGGACGAGAACCTCCTGCTCCTCGTAATGCCGCAGCGCCCGGGCGCTGACCCCGCTGGCAGCAGCCAGCTCTCCGATCCGCATCCCGGATCCCCTTCCGTCTTGACCTTCACGCCGGCGTGAGGGTTTACCGTCCAGTGACATGACCTCCACGGACCTGACATCCACGACAACGGCGCGGCGCGCTCTGATCTTCCACGGGTACGGCGCCACCCCGGAGGACCACTGGTTCCGCTGGCTGGCGGACCGGCTGGAGCGCGACGGAATTCCGGCCACCGTTCCCTCCTTGCCGGACCCGTCGGCGCCGGACCGCGAGAGCTGGGACAACGCCGCCCGGGCGGCACTGGGATCGCCGGACTCAGGCACGCTCGTGGTGGCCCACAGCCTCGGGTGCCTCACCGTGCTGCGCGCACTGCGGTCCTTGAAGGGCCCCTGGCGTTTGGGAACCCTTGTGCTGGTGGCCGGCTTCGTCGACCCTTTGCCTGCTTTGCCGGGCCTGGACGCCTTCATCGACGGCGGCGTCGAGCTCGACGGACTCGCGCAGCGCATCGACTCCCTGACCGTGCTCCGCTCCGACGCGGACGCTTTCGTCCCGACTGAGCACACCGACCGTCTGGCCGGACTGCTCGGGACCAGCGCCGACGTCGTCCCCGGGGCTGGGCACTTTCTCGCCGACGACGGCGTTACCTCGCTCCCGGCGGCCTACGAAGCCCTCGGGTCATGGCGCGGCTGAGCACCCTGGATGAAGGAGCGGGCTTCTTCATCGCCCAGATAGCGGGCCGGGACTCCCCCGCCGAGCAGGGTGCGCACCATCGCAGCCGTTCCTTCAAAGGGCAGGAAACTCCCCGCGATGATGACGTTGCCGTAGCGGCGGCCCTTGAGCATGGGAGCGTCGGCGACGATGGCGAGGTGCGGGAAGACGGAGCCGATCGTCGCCGCCTCCTCACGGGCGGCCTTCAAGTTCGGGGCTGATCCGCAGTTGACCAGGTACATGCCGTCCGGGCCGAGGACGTCCGCCACCTGCTGGGTGAACTCCTGGGTGGTGAGGGAGTCCGGGGTGAGGCTCTGGGCGAAGACATCCCGGATCACGACGTCGCGGCTGGCAGGGCTGAGCGTTTCCGTCACCGCGCGGGCCTCACCCACCCGGATCCTCAGGAAGGGGGCGCGCGGCAGGTCGAACCATTCACGCACACCCTCGGCGAGTGCCGCATCCAGCTCCACGACCACTTGCCGGGACTCCGGGTGCACGTGGTGGAAGTAGCGCGCCAGGGAGCAGCCCGCACCGCCCAGGTGCAGGTGCCGGACCCGGCCTTCGAAACCCTCGGGCCAGCGGTCTTCGACGAGTGCTGCGATCCAGCGCATGTACTCGAAGCTCAGGTGGGTGGGGTCATCCAGGTCCAGGTGGGAGCTCTGAACCCCGTTCAGGCGCAGCAACCAGCCGTTGGCGAGATCCGGATCCCGCTCCAGTGTCGCGGTGCCCTGGTCGACCTGATATTCGCCCTCCACGGGTTGCGCCGACGGCACGTTCCGGCCCTGTTTCATAGCGCCCAGCCTAGTACGCGCGGGGACCCCGGCTGAGCTTGCGAAGCCGGGGAGCGGACTAGGCGCTAGTACGCGCGGGGACCCCGGCTGAGCTTGCGAAGCCGGGGAGCGGACTAGGCGCTAGTACGCGCGGGTGCAAGTCATCCGGAGCGCCGTCAACGGATCACGGCCAGGGCGAAGCCGTCCCAGCCCTTCGAGCCGACGGTCTGAATGACGGTGGCGTCGAAGCGTGGGTCTGATCCCAAGAGCTGCAGGGAGTCACGGATGCCGGGAGCGTTCACCGGGTCCCGCTCCGGCTCCATCGGGGCGCCCTCCCAGACGGTGTTGTCCAGCACGATCACCGTTCCGGGCCGGCCCAGGCGGACGGCCCATTCGAGGTAGTTCGAATTGTTCTGCTTGTCCGCGTCGATGAAGACGAGATCGAACGGTTCCTCACCCTCCAGGGTGGGCAGCACGTCCAGCGCGGCACCCACGCGGATGTCGACGCGCTCCCCCACGCCGGCGTCGTCGAGGTTCTTGCGTGCGACGGCGGCATGCTCGGCTTTGTACTCAATGCTCACCAGCTGCCCGTCCCTCGGGAGGGCGCGGGCCATGAAGAGCGTGCTGAAGCCGGCGAGGGTGCCGATCTCCAGGACACGGCGGGCGCCGCGGATGCTCACGAGAAGCTGTAGGAACTTGCCGGAGTTCGGCGCCACCTCGATGGGTGGCATTCCCGCGGCCTGGGCTGTGCTGATGGCCTGGTCGAGCGCAGGGTCCGGGTGGACGACCGTGTCGGAGATCCATTTCTCCATGGCGACCCAGTCAGGTTGCGAGCGATGCTGGAAAGGTGTGGGTTCCGGTGCCATGGAGCAAGTCTGGCACCGGGGCCGGACCCACGGAAGGTCTGGACAGCGGCGAATCCAGGGGCCGGACGTCAGAACTGGGGCCCTTCAGGCGGTATCCCTTTTCAGTCGAGCTCGCCGAGCGCCTTCTCCAGACGTTCGATTTTCCCGTCCAGTTCGCCGCTGAAACCGGGGCGGATGTCCGCCTTGAGGACCAGGGAGACCCGGGAACCGTAACCGGCGACGGCGAAGGTAGCGCGCTTGACCACCTCCATCACCTCGTCCCACTCGCCTTCGATTTCGGTGAACATCGAGCTGGTGCGGTTGGGCAGTCCGGAGTCCCGGACCACCTTGACCGCGGCGGCGACGGCGTCATGCACGGAGGCGTCGGTGGGAGCGTCTCCACCGGCGGGGGCACCTGAGGGGGCTACGGAGAAAGCGACGATCATGGCGCTGGCCTTTCATTCGGGAGTAGATGTCATGAAAGCGGCAGATTGGCCGTTCGATGCCTCCAGTTTCCCATGCATCGATATGCTGGTCAGATGGAATACCGTCAGGGATCGCGTCCATTGCGTGCGGATGCGGCCCGCAACGTGGAGAAGATCATCACGGCTGCCCGTGAGTGCTTCCACGAGCAGGGCCCGGAGGTCCCCCTCCAGCTGATCGCAGAGACCGCACAGGTGGGGCCGGCCACCTTGTTCCGCAATTTCGCGGACAAGGAGGCACTGGTCCTGGCCGTCATTTCGCGGCAGTTGCGGATTCATGTGGATCCGGTCGTGGAGATCGCCTTGGCCGAACCGGACGCCTGTGCGGCTTTGATGCATGTCATCGAGTCCATCGTCCAGGTCGCCGCCGAGGAGAGCGCCCTGCTGGATGCTCTCGTGGGTCGCCGCGGCGTGCTGACCACCATCAGCGGCAACATCATCGAAGCGCTGGGGCTTCTGCTGGGCCGGGCGCAGGCTCAGGGCACGGTCCGTGGCGACGTGTCCGCGGAGGACGTGATCCGCATCGTCGCCATGCTGATCGGCTCGGTCGACACTATCGAACGGGGTACCGACGCCTGGCGCAGGCCTGTGGCCCTGATCGAGGACTCTCTCCGGCCCGCCGCAGCGGTGCGGCCGCTGCCCCCGCAGACCTCCGTCCCGAGCCTGGCACTGCCGCTGGGGTGAAGCGGGCGTCGGCGTACAGGCTGACGCGCCCATAATGATGAGGACGCCTGCTAGCTGGATCATCGATGTCCAGCCAGCCTGGTCGACGACTAAAGGGCGCTTTCGCCTCCGAAAACGCTTGGGGGCACGAGCAGCGAAATCGCCCCTGCTAAGAGATTCCGAATGATCGAACCGCGGATCAACGCTTCTTCTGCGAGAAGATATGGATCAATCACGAGTAGGGCGCTTCGCACATGTCAGGACGCCGCGGATCACCACGCTGAGAAAACCTTCGATCCGCGCCCTCTAAAAACAGACTACCAATTCGACGAACTCACAGTTCTCCCATTGGGAAAATACTTTTTCTGCGACATCGAGAGTTGCCGCCTGAGCCCGAATGCTTCTCGCTCCTTCACCGCTAAGATCAAGAATCATATCTAGATCTGGAACTATGCTCTCTCCCAGCCGATGAAATCCTTCCATTCCGCAAATGGACAGGCCGCTGGTACGCAATATTTGGATGGTTCGCAAAAATTCCTTCGACTCAATCCGAATCAAATCAGGAGGATTGTAACTCCCCATAATATTCTCTTTTTGAAAAATCGTCGAAAACTCAGACGCAGTCACCATGGAGACTTCCAATTCGGGTCCGTTAGATCACTGACTTGAACTATATCAGCCGTCTTGTCATTTCTTACGACATACCCTCCGTCCTTATTCAGGTATGCAGTCGCCGGATCATCATTTTTACCCGACCCGTCGGGTCTCCAGCGAGTATCCCTCGTCCGAATCTCTTTTGATGGGTTATTTACAAGATCACGCACTGAATCTTTCGTCCACCCTCTTCCCTTCAGTTGCTTCTCGATTTTTGGTTCAAATCTAACAAGAAGACTTTTTGCCCCAGCCTTTCCTGCCGACTCCGCGGCTTGCTTGCCGTACTTGATCGCTTTCGATGCAGCCTTACCGCTGGAGCCGAAGACACCCAGCACAGCCTCGCCTGCGCTACTGGCGATTGCACCTCCGACATCGTCAGGATTTTCGTTCACCTTATCCCAGACGTTGACAAGGAATGAAAGTCCGGTAGCGACACCGCAAACGGTAGGACCTCCACCCGGACACACTAGCGATTGCCCCCAAGAAAGCAGCTCATTGGCGCTGTGCACGAAGGGTTTGACCGCGTCCTCTGCGCTGGGGACAAAAGCTACGGCTGGTGCGACATACGGCGGGTGATAGGCGATGCCCGCGCGGCTGTACCCATAGTTCTGCGGCCCGCCGGGGGCGACCACCAAACGGAGAGGCTGCGCCTCTTCAAACAACCGGCCGTAGTTCTGGGTCTCCCACTTACTCATATGGTTCACGCCCACCTTTGGACGCGCTTCGTAGCCGTTGCACACATCGCAGAGGAACAGGCCGGATGGATCGGAGAAGTTGATCGGATCCGCACCGGAATACATGTACGGGCTGAACAAGCGCTGGTTGGATTTGTCCAGCACAGGATCGGGTGTTGTGAAAACACCTAGCACAGAATCCAGCTCGCGCGCACCCACCTGGACGAGTTTCGACTGAGTATCCGCAAGCTTGCCGATGTACCCGTTCACGGCTCCGAACCCGGCGGGGTTGGCAGCGTTGGTCCCCGCGCCTCTGGCTCCGGCAGCAGCAGTGGCGAAGGCCGCATTGCCAATCGCGGAGACCGTACTGCCACGAGCCAGCCCATAAGGGTCCGTGAACCGAACCACTGCAGCGGTCCCCGCCGTCGCTGTCGTCGGAATCACCACCGTCTGCGCTGTATTCACCCGACCGCTCAGGACGACTGTCAGTTGAGTCGCGCCCGCCTTAGCGGTGCGCTCAGCGACAATTTGACCGGCGAAGCTGTACAAACGTGTTCCGGTCACCGTGCCGGTTGTGGTCACATGCGCCGTGGTCGCCCCAATCGTCACGGTCGTACCGGTGCCGTCGATGATTCCCACCGACTCACCACTCGCTGTGTAGAACCTCTGTGTGTCACCGGTCGCAGTCGTTGCGGGCGGGTTTCCTGAGGAGCTATTGGGGTTGGGGTTTGCTGAAAGCGCCGTGGTACCGACCGTGCCGGCCAGTTTCCCGTCTTCCGTGTACTTCAGGGTCTGGCCGGCTCGACCCGTCATTCGACCAGCTGCGTCCCATGCGAAGGCGTAGTTCGTAGAAGCACCGGAGGCCAGCGTACTCGTCAGGCCTGTCAACCGATGCGTAGTGCCTTGGTAGCTGTATGACTCCGTTGACGACAGTGCCCCGGTAGGGCCGAACCTCTTCACCTGCGCCCTGTCGCCACCAGTGGTGTAGCTGAACGTCTGAGCGTAGGCAGCGGGCCCTCCTAGGCCCACGACGCTGGAGGCCGAGGGCGTAGGCGCAGCACCACAGGCTGCTGTCGGCGTCCATGCAGCCGAGAGACGGTCGGCATAGTCGTAGGCGTAGCACTGGTTGTCCACAGGCTTATTGGTGCGCGCGGACCAGGAGAGATTGCTATTCGTGATCTTCCCTGAGGAATCGTATTTGTAGGTGGTCTTGCCGAGGTCTGCGATCACGCCCTTAACGTCGTTGTTGCTGCTGACGGTCATCAAACGCTGAGTAGTAGCGTCATAGTCGAATGACGTGCTAGTCACGCCCACTGTGGGATCTGTAGAGAAAGCCGCATTCTTGTCCCATTGCTGAAACGACCCAAGCCAACCCAAGTTGTTGTAGGACCCGTTGGTCACGATCTTGTCCCCCAGGCTGCTGAACACTGCGCCAGGGCGATCCTGCGAGTCGTACCCGAAGGTCAGAGTCTCTCCTGCCACACCGCCCACTGCCGGTACTGCAAGGGTCGAAGGCAACCCATTCTGCTTGTACGTCGCTGTGGTGGTGTACGCCCCGGCGAAAGTTCCCAGCACGGATGGAAGTGTGGTGCTGGTCGTCCCTGCCTGGTTGTTGGCGTTGTAATTCGAATAGCTGGTGGTGACCGCTTGATCGAAATTGGCGCCGTTGTAGCGGGTTTCAGAGCTGAGTTGACCCTTCTTCTCGGAGTCGTAGCTGCGCGTAGTCAGCGTCTTCGCTGCGCCGCCGTTGGGGGTCACGGTCGTCTTGACCGTGCGATCAAGGTCGTCGTATTCGACGGCGGAGACTGAACCGAGCGCATTGCTCGTGGCCGACAACCGTCCGCTCGAGTCATAGCTCATGGAGCTGTTTCCAGAATCCGGGTCCGAAGCTGTGACTTGGCGGCCTGCAGCATCGTATCCCCAGGTCCAGGTGTTTCCGGAGACATCCTTCATAGAGGTCATCTGGCCCAGGGCGTCATAACCGTAACTGGTGGTATCCGCTGTAGATGCCGTAGTCGGACCACGGAACAGGACATTTATGACAGCATTGCCGTTCAGGTCTGTAACGGCCTGCTTCGCAGACGATGAGGCGATTCCACCCGGAGGAGTCGGGCCAGTCGTTGTGACTGTGTCGGTACCCGCGTACGCAGTGGTGGTTGTCCACAGTATCTGATTGTCGTTGGCAACTGCCGAGGTGGTGGTAACACGCCCAGCCGCGTCGTACCCGTAGGTGGTACTCGACGGCACAGCAACGGTCGGTACCATCAATGTGCCTGACGGGGCCCCAGTCATGTAGTAGTCGTTGACCGTCTTGGTGACGTCCCCTGCGCTGTTGTAGTAAGTATCTGTGGCAATCGTTCCACCAGTCGGTGATGGTTTCTGGGTTTGCCGGGCTCTGCCCAAGCCGTCGAAAACCACGAAGTTGCGGTAGGTGGACCCCCCGCTGCTCACCGTTTCTGTCCGAATCCAAGAGGGCGCCGTCTGAGACACTGCGTAGGTGATAGCTGTGTCCGGCGTTGCGTTACTGGCTTTCGGCCTCAGTGGCGACCACTGCTTCACCAAGCGTCCCGCCGCATCAAACTCGCTGGTCGCAACGTTGCCATTGACATCCACGTTGGCTGTGACCGCGCCCCGTGACGCGTCGAGGGTCTGTGAGGACGTCCACCCCAACGGGTTGGTTCCTGTCACCGTCGTCGGCAGTCCTATCGCAGGCGCGTAGCCCGTCTTGCTGACTCGGGCACTGCCCGTTGTATTGTCCGTGGACGTCGTCACACGGCCCAACGCGTCATACCCAAGAGTTGGCCCCTGCTGCCAGGCCGTGATCGCACTCCCGCTGGTCGCAGTGGCCGTATCAGTTCTTGTGGCAAGCCCCTTGGACGGCGCCGTGTAGCCGGCGCTTCCGGGATCGGCCGAGGCCGAACTGTCATACAGAGTCCTCGTCGCTGCAAGAACAGCGCCCGCACTTGACCCGTTCGCACATTCTCCAGCTCGCGTTGTCTCAGTCGCGGTGAACGCAAGAAGGTTCGTGCCGACATTGTCTGCAAAAGTGACCAGCCTGCATGAAGCATCCGCTCCACCGGTTTGAGCCGTACTGCTCGTAGCAGTCACCCGTCCAAATCCGTCGTGGGTGTAAGAGATGGTTCTGGATCGCGAACCTCCGATCGGCGCAGCCGCCTGGCCAGAAGTCTGAATGGCACTCTGACTACCCACGCCAATGTGCCGCGCAGTCGCCGATCCTAACGCCACCGTGGATGTGGCAGTAGGAGCGGAAGACCAAGGAGCAGTGATCGTTGTAGACAACCTCGATGTGGTGTCTCCGAGAAACGCCTGTTCCTCGACTTTCATCCCTGTCAACCAAGGAGAGTCCGTGATCGTAGTACCGTCACTTGCAGTGACCACAGAACTCCGTATGCCACCAGCAGTATTCGATGGAGTTCCATCGAGTCCTCGAAGGTAGGTCGACGTGCTGCTCGGGTTTGCGGTACTGGGGTTGTTTCCTCTTGTGGTCTTCACCTGTCCGTAACCGGCAAACACCGACCAGCTCATCTTCGAGCTACCCTCTGCACTCACATACTTTTGCTCGGGATACTTCCACGCTGGGCTCCCGAGGTACTGGTACCGAGTCAGCATATCGACTCCACCGGCAGGACCGGCAGCAACACCAATGGCCGCCACAGGATAGATATGAAAGTAGTCCATCCGGGCTGGCTCAGGAAACGGCTCCGTGGGAGCCCAGTACTGCGGGAAGCAGCGCTTGGTATTAGTTTCCGGGGATGCCGGAAGATTTGTGGGGGTGCATTCCGCGGCCAAGTAGCTCGCAGAAACGATTCCACCAGTTGCGAGCTTGATTCCGGAGAGTCTGTATCGGTCAAGGGGCGCTTGCCCATCCACAACGTAGACGCGGTTCTGTAATGTCTGCCCGCTGAACACCACTGGAGCGTCGGTGATTGCGGTTCTGCCTGCAGTAACGTCGGCGGCAGTATGGGTAATGGATCCCAGCCAGAGAGCTGGTTTGGTGCCATCACCAGGGTCGGGGAATGAATGTGCCAGCGACCAACGGTCGATGTCCTGGTAAGTCGAGCCAATCAACGTCCTGGTCGCGATGCTCTGCAGACGCTGGTCGGAATAGAATGTCGGCACCTGCATCTCGCAGCTTCCGGAGGAACTGCAGGCGTAACTCGGCGGAATGTCGCTTCCTTTACTGCAGTCCGTCCCCGCGCAACGCCCCGTATAACTGAGGACATACTGGAGCGGAGCCGCGTTGGCACCCAGTTCGGAACCTGATCGCATCCCGTAGTCGATCCGTGTCGGACGGGAAGAGCGGATGTACTGCAGGTGAGTGCCGGTGCCCTTCTGAGACGAGTAGTAGTTGGTATCCTGGGCGTAGTAAACGGCTTGAGAGTTGCCATTCACGTCGACGACATAGTCCAGATTCCATGCGGCCGCCTGCTGGCACAGCGAGGCCCCGAATGACGCTGCCGCGCATGGCTGTGTTGAATCAGCTGCGCCGACAGGGACGGTGTCCACCGAGTTCGTGGTCACCGAGCCGTTTGCCCAGCCCGGAAGCTTGTTGCGTCCGAAAAAGTACTGAGTTCCAGCTGTATCGGTGAGCTTCCAGTAACCACCGTCGAACGATCCGTTCTGGCCGGAAGCCTTCAGATACTCGATTCTTGTGTTGTCGTCGTTCTCCAGCTTGAACGCCCCGGATGAGGCATCTTTGATGATCTTTCCCGAACGCCCACCGAAGGCTATGGAGAAGGACTGTCCGCCCTTGTTCCCGCACAAGTCATAGGAGTCAGGGTTTCCTTGGTCTTTGCAGGACTGGAACTTCTGTTTGATTGAACCGAGGCCGGCCAACGCCCAGCCGTCGCCGACCGGGCTGGCTTGGTTGTTCGTCGCGGCGGTCAGCCCGTCAACCCGAGACGAATCGTAAGAAAGCGACAACGACGGAGAGACGCCCGCCGGTGCTCCCCGACCGGAAAGTGGATACGACCACGTGAATCCACCGGTCTGGGAAGCTGAACCCCACTGCGCCGCTCCAGTCCCAGGCAGGGCTGAGAAGTCACCTGCTCCTTTTTCATTCGCAGGCGGCGTCGCCAGGCGGGGTTGTACGAGCGTAACCGCCTTGGCAAGCCCGGCCTGGCTACTCGTCCGAACGGGAACGGAGAGCTGTGTTGTACCTGACACTCGGGCCCCGGTACGCGCTGAGCTCCGGGCTCCGGACAAAAAGGGGATCTGAGCCAATCCCTGCCCAGGCGACCAGGGAGATGCCGCTATCGGGGCTATTTCCTCCATCTTCTGCGGATTCCACGACTGCGGTTCCACGTTTGCGGGGGAAAACAAGCCCGCACCGGACATGAGCAACGCCGTCAGAGGCACACTTACGAGGATGCTGGGCAAGACTTTTCGCTGCCCTGCCCGAACGAATCGATTGCTCATTTCAATAGCCCTTCTTCGCCATGAAGATCAAAACTGTCGCTCAGGAATCCCAATTGGTCGGTGGTTAGAACACCTTGTGCCAGAACTGGGCGAAAAATCTGACCCGTGAACTGATCTGTGCCGACCACGCCCGAATCACCGAGGACTACCGGCTGAGCCGCATTCGATGCAAGGTGAGCCGGGCTGGAGGTCGCCGTGATCCAGGTTGTCGTGAAGCCACTACTGGTGACCATGATTCTCATCTGCCGATTGACCGGGTCGTAGGCACCTGCGACGTAGGACCAGGTTCCTGCAGTCACCCCGCTGTTGCTGTTGACGACCGCATCTGGTGCGGACCCCACGCTAGCCCAGCCTTGAAGGGCGTACTGCGGAACTCCACCACTGGTCAGGACGGCAAGCCGAGCTGCCGGCGCGGCGCTTCCTGCAAGTTGCGTGATGATCGATTGCACGCCAGTCAATGCCTTCGGGCATACCCATGCAGCGACACTGAAAGCCTGCGATGCATCTACGGCAGCTCCGGTCGTCAGCCCTCTTGCCCCAGGCGTTCCCAAGTCAAACGCCCGTGCCAAACGCTGATCCGGTCCTGCTTCAGTGGCGGTCCCGACGCAGTTGTTTGCAACCGGGACAGAGGTTGGTGTCGTAACGGCAACATCCGTCCAGGTTGCTCCTCCTGATCCCATGACATTCAAGAGGTTCTCGGGGACCACAGCCCTGCCACTGGTAGTGAGTGTATAGCTCGTCGGCAGAGTACTTGCTTTGTCGAGGTTGACGTTCCCGGCCTCATCCACTGCCCAGGCTCGTATCACCGTTTCTCTGTCGATGGCTCCAACAGGAACGGTTGCCGCGTTGCTTGCAGCACAGATGGAGACGAACGGTCCTTTTCGCGTCCCACAAGCCATGTTGCCTGGGTACGTGACGGTCTCTCCGATCTTTGTCACGGCGTAGATGAAAGAATCCACCCCGTATGAACCTCCATCTTTGATAGTGAACGCCAAAGAGTCCTTGCCGGGCGTGGCAGTCGTCACCCCCTGATTGCTCCCAGTGCTCACCACGGATGGTGGGGCGACGACTAGGGGCGACGGTGGCGGTGTCGTGTCGACGGTAAACGCGAAGGACTGCGTGCCTGAGGTGAACCCTTGGGCATCTGTGACGGAAGAATTGACCGAGTACCTGCCGTCTGGCAAGACCTTGGAGCCTTTCCAGGTGAACATCGTGTTCGCCTTCGGCGAGCCCGGCCCGGTCTTTCCTGAGTCCATGACCGTGCCGGCCGAATTCTTGATGGCGACGTTCATGGTGAGATTTCCACCTTCAGCACCATCCGGATCGCCCATGGACATGATGCCGAAAGTCGGTGTTGAGAGGCGGGTGTAGTAGATGGCGCCTGGTTGGCCCTTCGCAGGGCTATAGAGAGCGTCCTCGATCCACCACAGCGCAGGCGTGTTCGGGCGGGTGTCGTAGGTGACTATCAGGCGCGCGTCCTTGGCAAATCGCTTCCATCCGTACCCGTCGCTCTCGTTCACGGCACGCAATCCCACCGTCCACACCGCGTCGGTGGACAGGGCGGACATCGCCGTACCCATATCGAAGCCGACCGCTCCCGCAGGACACGAAGCAGAATTGCCTTTCGCCACATTCACCGTGCTGAACTTGGTGCCCCACGTCGGCTGCGCACCCCATGTCGTCCCGCTGCCGACCGTCGTCGTCGCGTAGGCGGCCACGCCGGCCGGAGTGCAAGACGGCGACCAAACCTCGGTGGTATTCATGACTGCCTTGAGGATCTTCTTCCCGGCGAGAAAGCCGGTGTCGAACTGATAGAAGCCGCGGGTCACGTGCGAAACGCCGTAAACGTAATCCCACTCGGCGGGCAGGAACCCTACATGGACGCTGTCGTCCGAGCCTCCGCTGCCCTTCCAGTAAGACATCGACGGCCAGTTCGAATCCACATAGGTGTAGCCGGGATCCGTGGCAGTCCAGTCAGGATCAACGAAGACGGGAAAAGTCAGATTCTTCGCGGCCAGCACAGCGTCCATGCCCAGCTTCTGAACCTGTTGTCCGTTCTCAGTGGCGATGCTCAGGGCCAGTGGGTAAGTCAGACCAGGGCCGCCCGGACCTGCTGCAGTCGCCCCGGCCCATGACGAGTCCCACCATTGGCCGTCTGCGGTCTCGAGTGCGGCCCGACCGTCAGAGGTGACGGCGACCAGCCCTTTCCCATCTCCGCGGTCTTTCACCGTCGCCCCATCGGCGTGGAGGAAGAAGCGCATCTGTGCCACTCGAGGGTCGGTCAATGCTTCCTTCGTCTTGATTCTCAACACTTGTGAGACCCCGCTGGTCTTCACCAGCTGCAGAAGATCGACCCCGGGAATCACCTCTGCGTAGGTCGCCGTGTCGCCCTCGACCGTGGGCGCTGGCAGAGCTCCGAACGGCCACTTCTGGGTGATCGCTGCACCTTGATGATCCCCGACGTACGCCATCGAGTCGGAGCCACCCTTACCCAGCGCGACATCGGCGATGACGCTCTTAGGAATCAGGCCTTCCTCGCCGTTCTTGCTCCCCGTTTGAAGGGAGGCATCGATGGTCTCCCACCCGGAGCCGGACTTGACCCGTACAGGGTCGGTCGAGAGTTCGGCGGCGAACGTTCCGTCCGGCATCGCCTTGGTCTGTGCCTTCTCCGTGGTCAACGAGTCCACCACAACGGGCACCCCCGAAGACTTCGCTTCGGCGAGAGCATCGGACTCTTCGGGCGTCAGAGAATTCTCGTCCGCGGTACCGGGCTCAACGCCCACGATCTCACCCAACGCGGGTGGTTGCGTTGGGTCAGGGACGGACTCTGCCGAAGCGGTTTGGGCTCCGGTCGCCAGCAGGACGGCGAGGAGAGCGGTGGCAAGACTGGACGAAAGAAGGCGTCGTCGAACGCCCGCATTGAAGATACTCAAGACGGCCCCATGAAGTTGTACGAGTGCCTGCCGCCCCGAGCCCCCTCACAAACGACAGATGATGTGTGAACTGTATGCCCGGACCGCCGGCGGACTCAAGGAAACTCAAAACAATCTTCAGGTATTTTTTTACAGCCATAGAAAACCCGATGACAGGACGTGAGATCTGAGCACAGCAGTCCTCGGCGGAGCCGGACACCCCAGCGACGGCGTCGCCGGCTTGTACTGGCCCGGGTCGTCTCAGCGAGGTCGCCTACTGCCTCCGTTCGCCTTCCGCTCGTAGCCCGCCATACGGCGCGACGAGGCGTGGTTCAGGCGGAGATCAAGTCATCCAGCAATCGGTCGCGAGGTTCAGGCTCGCCGTGCGGCCGTCTCAAGCATCCTCACAAACTCGTCATCCCGAACATCCGGCCGAGGCTCCTGAGCCAAGACCGCATCCACATCAATCGTCACCCCATGTATCACGACGCTGCCGTAGGATCCTACCGACCCTCTGCTCTCGATAATTCGATGACCGTACGTAGAGACCGACCGGTCGACATTAAGGTCGGTATGAAACTTTGGATTCTCCGTACTAAACCCCATGATCACATGGCGGTGATAGTCAATATTCTTCTTGCCCCAGGTAAAAAACTCCCACCGAAGCTGTGGGTTGCGTTCAATCATGAGATCGCCCAAAAAAAGCGCAATGTCTCGACAAACCGAATACCAGATAGGAAGCATCGCACCCGGGCGTTCAGGATCGGGCTCGACATTCTCGTAAAACCATCGGCTGAGGTCCCCGATCGATTCATCAGACTTCCCAACAGTCACACCATTATCCTCAAGGAGGTGCGTCAGCAGTTCAATCCTTGAGTCCTTAGTGTCCATCACGTGGTTGAACACACTTCTGGCCTCAGCCCGCGGACGATCTTCCAGGCGCCTGCGAAGGTCAATCTCACCGGGTTCGTACACACCCCAGCTGACACTCATGAATCAACCCCTCTCCCGATGCTCGGAGCCCACTGCTGTCCCGCCCCGAAAGGAACGCCACGGCGAACCGAACACGCCGACCTCAGCACGGGCCTACTCCGGGTCGGGCACGCCAAGCGCAGCGCTCACCGAAGCGTCAACCGTTGCATAGTTGCCAACGCCGTAAAGACCGGGAAATTCCGACTCGTCAGCCCGATTTCCATACTCATCGTAGAACTCCGGGATTTTTCGAGACCTCGAAACGAACCTTGTCTTATTGAGTTTTTCACCTGGGAGGAATTCTGACCGCATAAGTGTGCGGAAGTATTTGCGGCTCCAGCCCAAATTATTGACGACCTCCGGCTCCACGAGGAGATTTGAAACTTGAAGCGGCGACCGGTCGACAAAGGGATCCCAATCATCGTTCACAGGGTTGAAAATGTAGACCACTTTGAAGCCAGGGGCGCCAGGGAAATTCATCTCGGTGGTGAGCACGCGTCCTGGCAGCCGGAACCCCGGAAGCCTGATATCAAAAACGTCTCCGGTTTGCGGACGCTTATTAGGACCTTCGAAGGGCAGCATGTTGACCTTCGGTCTCTCCGTGCTCATGAGGCTGTTCACCTCCTCCCTGGCTCGATGGTCTTCTTCGCCTAGGGCCACCATACGCCGCAGCCCTCCTTGCGCCACCGCAACGGTCTACCCGGACCACAAACGAGTCGCATAGTCGGCTTCGACATCAGTTCCCAGCCGCACGTTGCACCCGGTCTCGGGTCAGGCACGGGATAGAAGACCTCTACTCACGTCGCCGATTCTTGCCGGCGCGGTTGGCCTCAGCGATCGCATCTCCCGCCTCCGTCAACCGCAACCACAGTCCATCACCCATTGGATTCCAGCCGAGACTTTCCAACTGTTGTTCGGCACGCACAAGCCAGTCGCCTATTGGAAGGGTCCAGTCCTCAAACCCGGATTCCCCCAAATCTCCTGGAACCATCCACCCCTGCTCAAAAAGCTCTCGCAAGACCTCAAGCGTGAGGCGCTTCGCCTCGTCTGTTCGAGATCCCCTCGTCACACGCCACACCACTCGATGTAGTGTGATCCAATCAGAGAGCCCGTCATCCAGCAGACGTTTGATCGCAACGTCTTTCTTCACCATGGTGTCTCTTTCTGAAAGATGCGAAATTCGACAGTCAGCCTCGATTGCAGCCATTCCGGTGAGCTTCAGTCATTCCAACGCCCCTCCCTCGGAGGCCGACGAATCGCGCTCCTCGCAGAGCGTCGCACAGGCAGCGCGCTACAAACTCTTGTCCGCCTCGGCACGAAGCCACTCGATAGCTTCGAACGGAACAGAGTCCTTGAACAAGGTCAAGGTCCGAGCGCCACTTTCCTCGTCCTCAAAAACCTCGGCCAGACGAGTTCCGTCACTCAGAACAAGCTCGACCGACATTCCCTCTCGCTCGCCCACCGAGCTCACGAGCAAAAGCTTGTACCCGGGCATATTTAGTGAATGCTCATCTCGGCTCCTGGAGCCACGTGACACCTTGGATTTCTTGGCGTCAGTCCTCCACCATTTTCGGTGGCCGGAACTCGCTTGCCGCCTGACCGCCCATCTCATGTTTCCTACCCCTTTCGCCCTCCTCGGTACTTCAGCGTCGGATGCGCAGCCAGCAGCAGCATCAGGCCGAGTCCGCCCAGCGCTCCACCTGCCAGACCCAACGGCGCGAGCGCTTCCGAGGCGCCCGTGGCGGCGAGTTCGCCACCGACGACGGACGCCACCGGCTGAGCTGCGCCGACCGGAGTCAACGGCGTGCCCGGCTGAGGGGCGGCAGCACCCGGCTTGGGCTTGGACGGTTCGCCGATGACCACACCGCTGTCGATGCCCGTCAGCGTCTGGCCAGCGCTCACCGTGACGACAGCCGCGCTGTCGAAATCTGCTCCGCCATACCAGGAGACCGGACCGCCGCGCAGCGTGCTGGAGAATTCGACCTTGTAGGAACCGGCCGGCAAACCATGCACCGCGTAGCTGCCGTCATCCTCGGTGAACGCGTCGCCAACGAACTGACCAGCGAGATTCACGACCTGGATGTACGCCGGGCCCGGACCGATAGGCGCCTTGACCGTCCCGGAAATCACCGCCTCATCCACCGCGGTGAAGTCGATCCCGCGAGACGTCTGCCCATCGACCACCGGAACCACCGTCGCCGTATTCATCCCGCCGCCGTACCACTGGTTCGCATAGCCGCCGACCTCCCCGACGAGCATGACCTTGGTATTCCCCGTGGGGAGCCCGAACACCGCATAGCGTCCATCGGCTCCCACCGGCGCGGTCGCCAACGGCGGTCCGTACCGGGGGTGAGGATTGGCTGCCGGGTAAACGGCCACCAGCAACGGCTTGTCGCCCGTGTACCCCGCGACCCGACCGACCACGCGGCCATTGCTCTCCGCCGGAGCCGTGAAGTCGATGCCTGCGACGGCCCCGTTCTTAGCAAGGGTGACGAGCGTCGCGGACGCCTCATCCGGAGCGTCCAGATACCAGAGATTAGGCCCGCCGGGAAGCGAAGAGGCCAGCGCAAGCTTGTACTTGCCGGCCGCCAGACCCGTGAAACTGAAACGCCCCTGAGCGTCGAGTGCGACATTGTCGACGAAGTCATCCGTCTCCGTCTCCAAGATCACCCGGCGGTTGATGAGCGCAGTGCCCTCAGGAGTCTTCGCCGTCCCGGAGATGCTGCCCGTGTACACGAAGGACGCGTCCTGGCCGGTCACCGATCCCCCATTGGCAACGACGATCACGGGCGCCTCGGCCCGAGTCGCCGCATCGCCGTTCCAGACGGGCGGATCCGGCTGAATACCGTAGGTGAACTTCACCTTGTAACTGCCGGGGAGCAGCCCGCTCAAGGTGTACTTGCCGTCAGCATCCGGCGCGGTCGAAGCGGCCGCGGAGTCGCCCCAGGCGTCCGAGTACGCCTCCACATTGACGTTACCCACAGGCGTCCAATCAACTGGAACCGTCACCATTCCCGAAATGGACCCACCTGGATACACCAAGTTCGCGTCCTGGCCGGTAATCGTCTGTCCCTCGGCAAGGGTGATCCACGGCGCGGCAGCCTCGGTCGGCGCACCGCCGTTCCATACGGTGAGTGCCCCGGGGTTGGCGAATGTGAGCTTGTAACGGGTCGGCCACTTTCCTTCGAAGCTGTACGCACCTGTGCTGTCCGGGTGGGTCTCCGATTCGAACATGGTGTTCCCGTCAGGGGTCTCCAAGTCCAGCGACACCGTCGTCTGCGTGATGTCCACGCCCGCGGGCGCTGTGACGGTGCCGGAGATACTGCCCGTGCCGGCAGCCTGTGCCGGGGCGAGCCCCGCGAAAATCAGTCCGGAGATCAGCACCGCGAACAGTGCAAAGCGCCGGCGTGCCCTGGAGATGGCGTGGGCCATGGATCCTCATATTCATGAATGTGTGCGAGTGAATAGCGCCAACTCCCCCGAGCGCCGCATGACGAGAGAATTTTATGGTTCCCGAAGCACCTCATTCAAGGAAAAACAGAAAAGTCCACCGGTATCTTTTCGTCGCTCGTCCGCGCCCCGCACACCCTCTCACTCAGTGCGAGAAGTCCGAGGAGATCTCGGCGAGAGTCCGGCCCTTCGTTTCGGGTGCGAGCCATTGCGAGAGAATCGCACCCAGAAGTGCGACGGCGGCCGCCACCACCATGCTCGGGCCCAGACCGATGTTGCTGATCGCCCACGGCAGGGCGAAGGTGCCGAGCGCGGCGCCGATGCGGCTGAAAGCCGCGGCGAACCCCATGCCGATGCCGCGCAGGTGGCCGGGGAACACCTCGGCCGGATAAACCTGGGTCATCGTGGTGTATCCCGCGTTGAAGAACGAGAACGCGAGGAACAGGACGAGCACGAGAATGGCCGGCGCGTCAGCCCAGACACCGATGACCAGCAGAATGCCCGCACAGAGCCACTGCCCGGGCACGGTGAGGATCCGGCGGCCGAGCTTGTCGATCAGGAGCACTGTGGTGACGACACCCGCCGCCGCCAGCGCGGACAAACCGACTCCACCTGCCCAGCCGCCACCGAGCCCGAACTGGTTGAGCACGTCGTCGGCGAAAGTCGCGATCGCGAAGTACGGGGTGACCGCGCAGAACCAGAAGCCCGAGGTGAACAGGGTCATGCGCCAGTGCTGCCTCGAGAACAGCATGCCGAAGGAGGCGTTCTTGAGCTTGGTCCGGTTCTGCGCGGCCTGAGCCTCCTGGAGCATCCTCAGGTCGATCTCCTCGGTGATGCTGTTGTGCATCTGGGGCGATTCGACGTACCGGCGCGCAATCGTGAGCGCCTCCTCGCGCCGTCCTTTCGTGATGAGCCAGCTCGGCGATTCCGGAAGGCCGAAACGGGCGATGAACAACACGAAGGCGAGGATCGTGCTCGTGCCGATCACGACGCGCCAGGGTGCGCCGGCGTCGTGCAGGAGCGTTCCGATGATGAAGGCCATCATGAAGCCGATGTACCAGGCGATCAGGGTCAGTCCGAGCAATCGCCCGCGGAGCTTCGGAGGGGAGAACTCGGAGAGCAGCGGCCCGCCGATCGAATACTCGCCGCCGATCGCAACACCCATGAAGAACCGGATCACCGCGAGTTGGATGACGGCCCCGTCCCCGGAGGTGACGAAGAACTGGGCCGCCGAGGCAAGCAGGAACAGACCCATGTCCACCAGGAACATGGGCTTGCGTCCGAACTTGTCGGCAGCCCAGCCGGCCAGCGGGGACCCGACGAAGATGCCGACCAGCGGACCGGCGGCGATCATGCCGAGAGACAGTTCGTCGAGCCGGAGATCCGAACGCATGAGCCCGGTGACGGGGCCGATGATTCCGAGGATGTACCCGTCGAGGAACATCCCTCCGATGAACACGGCGACGAGCCGCACCATGAAGCGGCGCTTGAATCCGGAGCTGGTCTCGCCCGAGGCGGAGGGGGCGACGACGGCCGTCGTCCTGGTCGGTTGGGTCATGGAGATTCGTTCCCTTCTGGCTTCAGCGAACATCGCTGACGGCACCAGAGCGCCGTTTCCGAGACGCGCGGGAATCGCGAGATGATCTCGGCATCATCATCTGCCACAGCTCTGTGAGACGAAGACGGCAAAGGCCTTGAATTCCGGCACCCTCCCGTCGATCCGTCGAGATCAAAGCCTCGAATCGGAGCGGTCGAACTGTGACATATGACTCATATATCAGAACTGTAAGGGTGCGATCTGACCCGGTCAAGGGTGTACGGCAGGTCAATCAGCGGTGAACCGCCAGGTTTCCGCCGGGCCCGTTCGAGCCCCGCAGACCGTCTCCGGAGAGCGCTCCTCAACCAGGATGCGGCTGACCAGGGCGCCGCCGGCATCCGCCATCAGAGAGCCCGGACCGGCTCCTCGCCATGCCCCGCGCCCAAGCAAGCCAGCACCTCGGCCGGCCTATTGGTGGTGATCTCCTGAACCCCGAAGGACAGGCAGAAATCCACATCGGCGTCGTCGTCCACCGTCCAGACCCGGAAGCGGCGACCGTCCCGCAGCCATTCACCGGCCCGGTCCGCATGCTCCTTGAGGTAGCCGATCCCCGGCCCCGCGATTCCTGCCGTCCCGTCCTTCAGAATCGCCTCCGCACGCTGCTGCGCCCCGCGGAGCACCACGGCCACCGCACCAGCCGCGAGCCCGCCCAGCATCAGGTCCTCCTTGACCTCCTCGACGTCCACGTCATCCACCAACTGGCAGATGGCAGCCGCCGGAACCGTCCGCAGCAATTCTTCGACAGCGGCGGGATCGAAGCTCATGAACGACACCCGCAGCTGCCCGAGCAGGCCGCTCTCCGCGTCCCACCCCCGCGCCGTCAGCAATTCCAGGGTCCTCTCCTCCAGACGGAAACCGAACGGAGAAGGGTGCTTGAACTCGATCGCGAGCCCGAGCGGCCGGCCCGCCTCCTCGAGGATGTCCAGCAGTTCCGAAAGCGTCAGGAACTGCTCGCTGGCGGCGCCGAACTCGGGAGGCACCGAAGCGCCCTTCCAGGAATGGAAGTCCAACTCGCGCAGCTCGGCCAGCTCCTTCTCCGCCACCGGGCCGGTGCCGTCCGAGGTCCTGTCCAGATCGTCGTCGTGCAGCAGCACCACGTGGCCATCCTGTGTGAGGTGGACGTCGCACTCCACACCGTCCGCACCATCGGCGATCGCCTGCAGATAGGCGGCGCGGGTGTGCTCGGCGAAGCGTTCGCTGGCTCCGCGGTGGGCGTAGACGAGGGGACGGTCATTCTCGGAACTCATGCCCATACGCTACTCACAAGAGTGTCGGCAGCGAGGCATAGGGTGGGGACATGGACGTGAACACTGCCCCAACTCCCGGGACGAGCGGGCTCGCCCTGAGTCCGGCCGACGCCGCCAAGGCCTCGGCCCTGGCCAGGATGAAGGGCATCGCCCTGGCGCTGCTGCTTCTGCTCGCCGTGGTGTTCTGCATTTCCTTCGCCCTCCAGGAGAGGTACCCGTGGCTGGCCTACGTCCGGGCGGCCTCGGAGGGTGGCATGGTCGGCGCACTGGCCGACTGGTTCGCCGTGACCGCCCTCTTCCGCCACCCCTTGGGCCTGAAAATCCCGCATACCGCGATCATCCCCCGCAAGAAGGACCAGATCGGCGCCTCCCTGGGCGACTTCGTGGGCAGCAACTTCCTCTCCGAGGAGGTCATCCGCACCAAACTCGCCGGCACGGATCTGGCGCGCCTCATCGGCCGCTGGCTGGCCGGACAGAGCGACGACGGCGAAGAGCTCCCGGGGCCCAGCGGCGCCGATCGCGTCGCGAAGGAAGGTGCGGCCGCCATCCGCGGGCTCGTCACCGTGCTGCGCGACGACGACGTCCAGGCCGTCGTCGAGTCCCTGGTGCGCAAGCACGTGGTGGACCCTCCCTGGGGACCCCCGATCGGCCGTGTCGCCGAGCGCGTCTTCGAGGACGGGCATCATCGTCAGCTCGTGGACCTTCTGGTGGACCGCACGGCCGACTGGGTCGGCCGCAATCATCAGACGGTGAGCCGCCTGGTCAGCGAGCGCTCACCGCTCTGGGTGCCCGGCTTCGTGGACTCCCTGGTGGGGGACAAGGTCTACATCGAGCTGGCGAAGTTCGTGAAGGGCGTTCAGGAGGATCCCGATCATCAGGTCCGGCAGGCGATCGACACCTATCTGAAGGAACTCGCACAGGATCTGCAGCACGACCCCGCCATGATCCAGCGCGCGGAAGGCATCAAGGCCCAGGTCCTCGGCGATCCGCAGGTCCGGGACATCGCCTCGCGCACCTGGGAAACGGTGAAGAAGGCCCTGCTGGACTCGGTCGATGATCCGCAGAGCGAGCTCTACCAGCGCTTCGTCGGGGCGCTCCGCGACCTCGGCCGCCGCCTGGTGGCCGAACCGGAACTCGCCGCCAAGGTCAATACCTGGGTGGCCGACGTCGCCGCCTATGTGGTGAGCAACTACCGAGACCAGATCACGGGGCTCATCACCGACACCGTCGAGCGCTGGGATGCGGAGGAGACCTCCCACAAGATCGAGCTCCAAGTGGGCCGGGACCTGCAGTTCATCCGCATCAACGGCACGGTGGTCGGTTCCCTCGCCGGCCTGCTCCTCTTCACCGTGGCGGAGCTGTTCCTGGGCTGAGCAGCTTCAGAAATCAGTCACCCGACGCCGGTGGCAACGCCGCGACGTCGTGGACCTCCACGGCGATCTGCTCGCCGAACGGTGCGACGAGCGGCAGCGCGCTGAACGCCTCCCGCGTATTGGCGATCACCGCACGGCCCATCAGAAGATTTCCCCCGCCACCCATGACGGCGCCGACACCGAAGGGCAGCAGCCTGCTGAAGAACGCCCCGCCCTGCTTCTTCACCAGCGAGCGCAGGAAGGCCCTCTGAATGGCCGCCTTGAGGGGTTCGAAGGAGGCGATCGACGTCTTCTTCCGCAGGGCGCTCCCCCAGACCTGACTGGGCCCCACGCCCTTGCCGAGGGACTGCCCGGTGAACGCGCTCAGCAACGCCGTGCCTTCCTCACCGAGCATGATGGCCATGACCATGGTCCGGGCCTTCTCCGGGTCCGTCATGCGGATCCCGTGCAGTTCGGCGATGCTGGAGGCGAAAAGGGCCGTTGCCTCCAGGAAGGCCGCGGTCGCCACTCCCGAGACCGCCAATGCGGTTCCCGTCCCGACGCCGGGCACCACGGCGGTCGCACCTGCGCCCGCGCCGGTCGCCGTGACCGTGGTGAGGTACTGCCGTTCCAGGCGGGTCACCAGCTCGGCGAGCGTCGCGTCAGGATGTTTGCGGCGCAGCCGGCCGAGATGTCCGACGACGAACGGCCGCTGCACGTCCACCGCTTTGAGCAGAACATTGTGGACGCCGCTGCGGGGCTTGCCCTCGGCGTCGAACATCGCATTCTGTGCGGCATCCTGGGCGATCCCCAGTGCCGGGTTCTTGCGTGCCGGGTTCTTGCGCTTGGCCATGGTGGTCAGTCTACTGAGGCGGTGCGAAGCGCGTAGTACTTCAGGAAGGCGCTGACATCCACCATCTCCTGCACGGCCATGTAGTGGCCGAGCCCTGGATAGCTGCGGGCGGTGAGCGCGGTGTTCGCCTCCAGCCACTCCTGTGTGAAGGAGGTGGCGTCCTCGTGGATCACCAGGTCCGCTTTGTCCCGGCCCCAGAAGAACGGGGGCCGCTCCTCGAAGGACTCGGTGAGGGCGAGGAGGTCGTTGTCCAGGACGAATCCGGACAGGCCCACCGTGGCACGGAACTGCGTGGGCCGCAGCCGCAGCAGGCTGCTCGCCATCGCCATGCCCTGGGAGAAGCCGAGGAGGGAGACGCTGCTGTGCCGGGCCTTGATCCCGTCCAGCCAGGCGAGCACACCGGTGCAGGCGCTCATGACCTCGGAGAAATCGTTGCTGAGGAAGTAGTCCAGCAGAAACCAGCCGTGGTCGTCCCCGATCTCCTGCGGCCCCTGCACGGCGGCGCAGGTGAACTCCTGGGGCAGGTGCGGGAACAGCCGTTCCATCCGTTCCGGGGACGAACCGTAGCCGTGGAAGAGCAGCAACAGAGGGGTTCCGTCCCGTTCGGCGTCGGGCTTGGACCAGAGGACCTTCTCCATGGCCCTAAGCGTAGTCCGAGCGATGACCTGCCGGAGTCGAGGGGCCGGGGCGAGGCTGGGGCTGGGCGGAGCCGCGGGGGCACGGAGCCGGGTCCGGTCCAGGGCATGCCTGGGACGGGGCCGGGCCTAGTCCGGGACAGGGCTGAGGGACGAGGCGGACCGGGGCCGGAGCAGGCGAGGCCCGAGGCCGTCGAGTTCGTGGGTTTCGGGTGAGTTCGTGGGAAAAATCCACGAACTCACCCGAAACCCACGAACTCGGAGGCGCACCCCAAACAAACCCACGAACTCGGAGGCGCACCCCAAACAAACCCACGAACTCGGAGGGGCACCCGAAACGAACCCACGAACTCAGTGGGACGGCGAGCACAACCCACGAACTCGGCACCCCAAACAAACCCACGAACTCAGCAGGCCAACACACCTCGGACCCCGGAGCGCCCTTCACACCCCACGCCCCCGGAGCAGCACCCGGAACCCGCACGATTCAGGCAGCCCGCAGGATTCAGGCAGCCCGGTCGACGCTCTCAAGGAAGGCGAGGGTGCGTTCCAGCAGCAGCTGCGCCGCGGCGTCGCCGTATTCCTTCCAGCCGGACTCCGCGAAAAGGTGCCCGACCTCGGGGTAGACGAAAAGTTCGGCACCGTAGGCATCCGCGGCTTCCTTGCTCTCCGCGAGCTCGGCCCAGGGGTCCTGTTCCGCAACGTGGATCTGTGCGGGAACGCCGTCAGGCCAGGGCCGCGAGAACCACGACGGCGATGCGGCCCCGTAGTAGATCAGCGCGCCGCGTGCACCCGTCCGGCTGTGGGCGAGGTTCTGGGCGCTGGTGCCGCCGAGGGAGAAGCCGGCATAGACGAGACCTTCCGGCAGGGTGGCGACGAAGTCCGAGGTCGCGGCAAGGAAGTGGCGCCAACCGAGGCCATCGGCGTACTCGACGCCCTCCTCGATGCTGCCGAAGACGCGCCCGTCGAACATGTCCGGCGCGTGGACGGTGTGCCCGGCGGCCCGCAGGCGTTCCGCGAACTCCTGGAGGCCTTCGGTCAGACCCAAGGCGTGATGGAACAGTGCGATCTCAGCCATGCCCTCAGCGTAGGCCTCGGAAACGGATCCGGCGAGGGGTGCCGGGACGGCCGGTTCCCAGATGGCCGGCGCTCAGCGGGGACCACGCCAGGGATACCCGTTTTTCTGCGAATCACTCTTGACTTCCAAAAGTAAACAAAGATAAAGTCAATCAATCAAACATAGCTGTGACTGTAGTCACAGCTGAAACGAGGAAAGGTGGCCCGGGATGTTCGCGGAAGAACGTCACACCGCCGTCGTCGAACTGCTCTCGGCACACGGCCGCGTGACCGTCACCGAGCTGGCCCAGCGTTTCGCCATCACCCCGGAGACCGTGCGCCGGGACCTGGCGACACTTGAGGAGCTCGGCGCACTGCGCCGTGTCCATGGCGGCGCCGTCGCCCCGGACCACAGCAGCACCACGGAAAGCAGCGTCCCAGAGCGCCTCGCCACGCACTCGGAACAGAAACAGCGGATCGCCGCAGCAGCGCTCTCCCTGCTCCCCCGCGGCACCGCGAGCGTCATCCTCGACGCCGGCACCAGCACCGAGGCGCTCGCCCGGCTCATCGCCCAGCGGCCCGAAGGCTCACCCGAACTCCTGGTCCTCACCAACTCCATCCCGATCGCCGCCATCCTCTCCTCCGCCCCGGGCGTCGCACTCCACTTCCTCGGCGGCCGCGTCCGCGGCGTCACCCAGGCCGCCGTAGGGGCCGGGACGGTGGCGGAACTGCAAGACCTCCGCCCGGACATCGCCTTCCTCGGAACCAACGGCATCCAGGCCGGATTCGGCCTGAGCACCCCGGACCCCGAAGAAGCCGCCGTCAAGGCCGCCTTCGTCCAGGCCGCCGGACGCGTCGTCGTCCTGGCGGACGCCAGCAAGCTCGACGCCGGCTCCCTGGTCCGCTTCGCCACCCTGGACCAGATGGACACCCTCGTCACGGACGGCGAACTCTCGGCCGAACTGAGCGACGCCCTTTCCACCGCAGAAGCAGAGGCGATTCAGGCATGATCATCACCCTCACCGCCAATCCCAGCCTGGACCGAACCGTGGAACTCCCGGGCATCCTGGCACGCGGCGAAGTCCAACGAGCCAGCGCCGTGCGCAGCGAAGCCGGAGGCAAAGGTGTCAACGTCTCCCGCGCCCTCGCCGCCTCCGGGCTGGACACCCTGGCACTGCTGCCCGGCGATGCGAACGACCCGGTCGTGACAGCCCTCGCGGCCGCCGCCATCCCCCATCACGCCCTCCCCATCGGGGCTCCGCTGCGCAGCAACATCACGCTGACCGAACCGGACGGGACCACCACCAAGGTCAACGAACCCGGACCGGAACTCGGACGGGACGAACTGGACGCCCTCACCGCACTCGTCCTGGACGAGGCCCGCGACGCCGGCTGGGTGGTCCTGGCAGGTTCTCTGCCTCCCGGAGTGCCCGCGGACTACTACGCCCGGCTCACCCGCTGGATCCGCAGCGAACTCGGCACGGACGCCCCACGCATCGCCGTCGACTCCTCCGGAACCCCGCTCCTGGAGGCCATCAACGCCGGCGCGGACGCCGCCCCCGACCTCCTCAAGCCCAACGGCGAGGAACTCGCCGAGCTCGCCTCCCTGGCCGGTCTCCCCGAACAGCACGACGGCGCGGCGCTCGAAGCCGACCCCGTGCTCGCCGCCCGGGCCGCCACCGCCGTCGTCGAACGCGGCGTCGGCGCGGTCCTCGCGACCCTTGGATCCAACGGTGCGGTGCTCGTCACCGCCGACGGCGCCTGGCATGCCCGCCATGCGCCCATCAAGGCGGTGAGCACGGTCGGGGCGGGAGACTCCTCGCTGGCCGGCTACCTGCTCGTGGCGCAGAACGGTGGAACCCCCGTCGAGCGCCTGACCCAGGCCGTGGCCCATGGCGCCGCCGCCGCATCCCTCCCCGGATCCACCGTCCCCGGGCTGCACCAGACCACTCCCTCCGCCGTGACCGTCACGGCCCTAGCGAAGGACTCATTGTGAGCCAGCTGATCACCCCGGACCTCGTGGTCCTCGACGCGGACCTGGGATCCACCCCTGCCGACGTCATCCGCACCCTCTCCGGCAAGGTCGCCGCGCTGGGCCGGGCCGACGCGGAAGGCCTCTTCGCCTCCGCCCTGGCCCGCGAGGAGAAGACCCCCACCGGCATCCCGGGCGGCATCGCCATCCCGCACGCCAAGACCGACGCGGTCACCGAACCCGCCCTGGCGATGGCCCGGCTGGGCAACCCGGTGGGCTTCGGGGCCAAGGACGGGCCCGCGGATCTGGTGTTCCTCATCGCCGCACCCGCCGGTGCGGACCAGGAACACCTGAAACTGCTCTCCAAGCTGGCCCGCTCCCTCATCAAGAAGGACTTCACGGCGGCGCTGCGCTCCGCGGCCACCCCGGAGGAACTGGTCGAGCTCGTGAACGGCGCGCTCGGCGGTGCACCGGCCGCCACACCGGCTTCCGCGAGCACGACGACGTCGGCCGCGCCTTCCGTCGCCGACACACCGAAGCGCATCGTCGCCGTGACCGCGTGCCCCACCGGCATCGCCCACACCTACATGTCCGCCGACTCCCTCGTGGCCGCAGGCAAGGAGATGGGCGTGGACGTCCAGGTGGAGACCCAGGGCTCCGCGGGTGCCACCCCGCTGCCTGCCGCGACCATCGCCGCTGCGGACGCCGCCATCTTCGCCGTGGACGTCGACGTCCGGGACAAGGACCGCTTCGCCGGCCTGCCGTTCATCCAGTCGCCCGTCAAGCGCGGCATCGACGAACCGAAGGAGATGATCCAGGAGGCCCTCGCCGCAGCCAAGGATCCGAACGCCCGCCGGGTGAAGGCGTCCGGCTCGGCGTCCTCCTCGGACGCCGACACCGTCGGAGAGTCCGGCGGCGCCAAGCTCAAGCGGGCCCTGCTGACCGGCGTCTCCTACATGATCCCGTTCGTCGCCGCAGGTGGTCTGCTGATCGCCCTGGGCTTCCTCCTGGGCGGCTACGACATCACCACGCACGCCGACACGATCGTGGCCAAGAACAACCTCTTCGGCAATCTGCCCACCGAATACGGTGCGCAGGCCTGGGGACCCGTCGGCGCCTACCTCGGCGCGGTCCTGTTCAAGATCGGTTCCCTGTCCATGGGCTTCCTGGTGCCGGCGCTGGCGGGCTACATCGCCTATGCCCTGGCCGACAGGCCCGGGATCGCGCCCGGTTTCACGGCCGGTGCCGTGGCGGGTTTCATGGGCGCCGGATTCCTCGGCGGCATCGTCGGCGGTCTGCTGGCCGGCTACACCGCCTCGTGGCTGGCCAAGCGCCCCGCACCACGCTGGCTCCGCGGCCTGATGCCGGTCGCCATCATCCCGCTCGTCGCCTCGATCGTGGCCTCGGGGCTGATGTTCCTGGTCCTCGGCGGTCCCATCGCCTGGCTGACCTCGGCCCTCAACAACTGGCTCTCCGGCATGAGCGGTGCCGCCGCCATCGTTCTGGGCATCATCCTCGGCCTCATGATGTGCTTCGACCTCGGTGGGCCGGTCAACAAGGTGGCCTATTCCTTCGCCGTCGCCGGCATGGGCGCGGCGACCGCAGGCAACAGCGCACCGTACCTGATCATGGCCGCCGTGATGGGCGCCGGCATGGTCCCGCCGCTGGCCATGGCCCTGGCCACCACCGTCCGCTCCAAGCTGTTCAACGCCACCGAGCATGAGAACGGCAAGGCGGCCTGGCTGCTGGGTGCCGCGTTCATCTCCGAAGGCGCCATCCCGTTCGCCGCAGCCGACCCGCTGCGCGTCATCCCGGCCTCCATGCTGGGCGGCGCCGTGACAGGTGCTCTGTCCATGGCGTTCGGCGCGGCCTCCCGGGCCCCGCACGGCGGCGTGTTCGTCTTCTTCGCCTTCGACAACTTCTTCCTGTGGCTCCTCGCGATCGTCGTCGGCGTGGTCATCACGGCCACCACGCTGATCGCGCTGAAGAGCGTCGCGGCGAAGAAGCGCCAGGAACAGGAACTCGTGACCGCCTGACATCCGCGCCGTAGCAGGAAATCCCCGGTCTCCTGGACATTCACCTCGCTCAAGTGCGGGGGATGCCCGGAAGACCGGGGATTTTCCGTTGCAGTCGCTGCGGCCTCAGTGCGAGTGCGGCATCTGCGGCCGGCTGGTGCGGTGCACCGCGTTCGCACCCGCCGCCTTGGCGGAACGGCCGGGATTGTTCAGATGCTCCCTAGGATGCTTGTGCTTGCCCTGCCCGTCCGGCCAGGGCCCCTTCCCAGAGCCTGCAGCCCCTGGGAGCGTCGTCTCCGCGACAGGGGCTGCGGCGCCCCCGTCCATGGATGCCGCCAGCCGGGCCGCGGTATCCGCGTCCAGCGCCGCGGGGGTGGATTCATGTTCTGCCATGGTCACGCCTCCTTGAAGTTCGGTGCAGTGAGTTCCGTGCAGGAACCAGCCCGTTCAAGCCGCCGGGGCTGAGGGGCCGTCCCAGCAGTGTCCGCCCCCGCCAGGGGAAAATCAAGGGTTGCGGCTCACGGCCAGTCGATGAACTGATCGTTCGCGTGATGCTTCTTCAGGTAAGCGGCCACGAACGGGCAATGCGGCACAACCCTCAGGCCGGCCGCCACGACGTCGTCCAGCGCGAAGTGCGCCAGCACACCGCCGAGCCCCTGCCCCTCGAAGTCGGACGACACCTCGGTGTGCATGAAGTCGATCCGGCCCGGGGTCTGGCGGTACTGCAGGAAGCCGGCCAGTCGCTCCCCCACGCGCACCTCGTACTGGTGCAGCTCGGGGTTGTTCCGGGTGCTGACGTCCGTGTGGAAGCTGTCGTCCTGGCTCATGCACCCAGCGTCCCACCCGGGAGGAAGGGTGGCAAGGATTGATCAGGAGACCGCCGGGTTCAGCTCCGCCTTCGGCAGTGCGCCGTCGGCCACTCCCCAGGACCCCAGGATCTTGGTGTAGCTGCCGTCGGCCATGAGCGAGGAGACGGTCTTCTGGACGAGTCCCGCGAGCGCGGTGTCCGACTTGAGCACTGTGATGCCCTGCGGGGCGGCGTCGAACACGTCACCGATCTTCTCCAGCTGCCCATTGGTCTGCTGGAGGGCGTACCCGACCACCGGCGAATCAGCGGCCATGGCGTCGATGGAACCGTTGACCAGACGCGTGGTGACATCGGTCTGGGCCTTGAGAGAGACGATGTCGATGGGCTTCTTGCCGGCCGCCACGCACTTGTCGTTGCGGGACTTCAGATCGTCCGTCTCCTGGACGGTGCCGGTCTGCACACCCACCGACTTGCCGCACACGTCATCCAGGCTGAAGCCCTTGGGGTTGCCCTGCTTCACGGCCCAGGACGTCCCCGCTTTGAAGTAGCTGATCATGTTGACGGCGTCCAAGCGCTTGGCGTTGATGGTGAAGGAGGAGACACCGAGATCGAACTTGGGGCCGAGGGCCGGGATGATCGACGGGAAATCGGCGCTCTGGATCTCCACCTTCAGGCCGAGTTTGGCACCGATGGCACGGGCCAGATCCATGTCGTAGCCCACCTGGGTCTGGCCGTCCTCGGCCAGGAACTCCCCCGGCGCGTACTGGGGGTTGGTGCCGATCACCAGCTTGCCCTTGGACTTGATGGCGTCCGGGAGCTGCGCGGCGAGCGCGTCGTCCTTGGCGACCGTCGTCGGGTCGAACGACGGCGCGGCGCTGCCTCCCGCAGATGGCTTGGCCTGGCCCTCCGTCTCCGAGGCGTTGGTGCAGGCGGTCAGGGCCAGAGCGGCGGCCGCGAGCAGCGCGGCACTCTGGAGGACGGTCTTCTTCACGGGCTGATTCTTCATGGTGTCCTCAGGGAAAGTGCGGGATGAGTTCGTCCCAGACTCGCCCGAGGAGGCGGCGGGACGCAAAATATGACGCACCTGCAACTGCTCCCCTCGCGAGAGAAACGAGACTGCGGGCACGGCAGGATCGGCTCAGATCGCCTTGCCGGGGTTGAGCACCCCGTGCGGGTCGAAGACGTCCTTGATGCCTCGCGCCAGCTCGCGGACCCGTTCCGGCTGCTCCCAGCCGAGCCAGCGCTGTTTGAAGGTGCCGATCCCGTGCTCGCCCGTGATGGTGCCGCCCATGGCCAAGGCCACGCGGACCGATTCGTCGAGGGCCTTCTCCAGGTCCAGCACCGCAGCCTCCTCCTGCCCCGCTTCCGGCTCGGCCCAGAAGGTGGGGTGCAGATTCCCGTCCCCGGCGTGGGCCACGAGCTTCATGCCCACGCGGTACTCCCGGCCGATCCGTTCCAGCTCGGCCGCATAGTCCACCAGCAGCGAGCGCGGCACAGCCACGTCCTCCCCCACCCGCAAGCGGTCCTCGGCCCCGGAGCCGCGGTTGTTGCGCCGGATCAGCACGAAGCGCTCGGCGTCCGAGTCGCCGTCGTCGGCCACTGCACCACCAGCGGCGCTCAGCACGTCACGCACGACGGCAGCTTCCGCGTCCGCGCCGAAACCGTCCGTCTGGATGAGCAGCAGGGCGCTGCCACGATGGGCGAAATCGGTGCCGTTGAGCTGGTCGGCATCCTCGATGGAGGCGCGGTCCATGAGCTCCATGATGGCCGGCTGGACGCGCGCCCGGCCCACCGCCAGAACACCCGCGGCGGCTGAGGGCAGGTCCGGGAAGAACGCCGCGATGGTCACGACCTTGACGGGCAGGTGCCGGAGCCGGACGGTGGCGCCGACCACGATGCCCAGCGTCCCCTCGGAGCCGACCAGGAGCGCGACGAGGTCGTACCCGGCCACCCCCTTGAACGTCGAGTGCCCCAGGCGGACCAGCTCGCCGTCGGCCAGCACGACGTCGAGCGCCAGCACCGAATCGCGGGTCACCCCGTACTTGGCGCAGCGGAGCCCGCCGGCGTTGGTGCCGATGTTGCCGCCGATGGTGGCGAAGGTGAAGCTCGCCGGATCCGGCGCATACATCAGGCCGTGCTGCTCGGCCGCGGCGTTCAGCTCGGCGTTGACCACGCCGGGCTCGACGACGGCGACCTCGTCCTGGGCCCGGACGTCCAGAATGCGGTTCATGCGTTCCAGGCTGAGGACGATGCTGTTGCGCACGGCGTGGGCGCCGCCCGAGAGACCGGATCCGGCACCACGGGGCACGACCCGGACGTCGGCGGCGGCGCAGGCCCGGACGGCCGCCTGGACGTCCTGGGCGGACTCGGCGAACACCACCGCGAGCGCCGGGGCCTCGGGGCGGTCCGGTGCCCGGTCCTGACTGTACTGCTGGACGAGGTCCGGCTCCGTGGAGACCTTGTCCGGGCCGAGTTCAGAGATCAGGGTGGCGACGATCGCATGCATGGCCTAAGCCTAGGCCGGAGTGCTCCCTACACGCTGAGGTCTTTGCCCTTCGTCTCGGGCAGCCGCAGGACCACCAGCACCGAGACCAGGATGAGCACCACCGCGTAGAGGTTGAACATCCACGGCTGCTTGACGACGTCGGTGAACAGCGTCTGCAGGTACGGCGCGGTCCCGCCGAAGGCCGCCACGGCCAGGGCGTACGGGATGCCCACACCTGCGGTCCGCACCTTCGCCGGGAACAGCTCCGCGTACACGGCCGGGGCGATTGCGGCGCCGGCGGCGATGAAGACCAGCATCACAGCCATCGACACGAAGAGCTGCCAGACCGAATCACGCAGCAGCCACGTCATGGGGAAATGCAGCACGGCGCAGCCCAGGCCCCCGATGATCAGCACGGGTTTGCGCCCGATCCGGTCGCTCAGCTTGCCCCAGAACGGAAGCGCCACCAGGAACACCACATTCGCGGCGAACCCTGACCAGAGCGCCTGGCCCGGATCGAGCTTCAGACTGGTGGCCGCGTAGGTCGGAGCGACGATCGCCCACACGTAGTAGATGACCGTCAGGCCCACGGTCATGCCGATCACCTGAAGCGCCTGCTTGCGGTGCGCCACGATGTCCTTCATCAGCGCCCCGAAACCCTGCGTCCCGACGCTCTGCTTCTCCGCCTTCAGTTCCTCGAAGGCCTCCGTCTCAGGCATCCGGGCCCGCATCACCAGGCCGTACAGGCCCATGAGCGCGCCCAGGATGAACGGCAGGCGCCAACCCCAGGCCGCCATATCGGCCTTCGGGAGCAGCACCGCCAGGACGGCGCCGAGCAGCGCGCCGAGCATGTTGCCGAGCGTCCCGGAGAAGTAGATCAGAGTGGCCCAGAAACCGCGCTTCTCGGCCGGGGCCATCTCGGCAAGGTAGGTCTGCGAGGACGGCAGCTCTCCACCGTGGGCCAGGCCCTGGATGAGCCGGGCCACGAGGAGCAGGAGCGAGGCGAATGCACCCACCGCGGCGAAGGTCGGTGCGATGCCGATGAGGAGGCTACCGATCGCGGCGAGGGCCACAGTCATCGTCATGGCGTTCTTCCGGCCGAAGCGGTCCCCGACCCAGCCGAAGACGAAGCCGCCGAAGGGCCGAGCCACGAAGCCGACGGCGAAGATCGCCAGTGTGGAGAGGATCGCCGACGTCGGGTCGGCCGGGTTGAAGAGCTGCTTGGAGAAGTACGGCGCGAAGGTCGCGTAGATCGCCCAGTCGTACCATTCGGCGGCGTTGCCGATGCCGGTGCTGATGAGCGTGCGTCGCGCGGACGGTTGAGCGACGACGGCGCGTGAGGAGGAGGTGCTGGCTGTCATGAGGGTCTCCGTGATCGGTGAGTGGCGGAGTGCCGGTCAGCGGGCCGCGGACTGGGCGAGCTGTTCGATCTTGTTCAGGCCGAGCTGCGCGTAGACCGCCGCGCCGTCGGCCAGGACGGCGTCGTCGAAGGTCGCGAACGGCGAGTGGTTGAAGGCGCTCGTGGCGGGGTCGACGCCGTCGGGCACCGCACTGAGCCCCACGAAGCTGCCGGGCACCTCGGCGAGCACCCGGGAGAAGTCCTCGGAGCCGCTGAGCGGCTGGGCCAGGCGGGAGTGGCGTCCTTCGAAGAGCTCCTCGATGGCGGCCTCGGCGAATTCCGTCTCCGTCGCGTCCGTGATGGTGAGCGGATATTCGGGCATGTAGGTGACTTCCACCTCCAGCCCGTGGGCGTGGGCGATGCCCTGCAGCAGGCGCGGGATGGCGCTTTGCATGCGATCGCGGTTGGCCTCCGAGAAGGTGCGGATGGTGGCGTCGAACTCAGCCGTGTCCGGGATGACGTTGCGTTTGGTCCCGGCGGCGAGGCGTCCCACCGTCACCACCACGGGATCGAACATGTTGAACTGACGGGTCACCATGGTCTGGAGCGCCAGGACCATCTCCGCCGAGACGGTCACGGGGTCCTTGGCGGCATGCGGGGCCGAACCGTGACCGCCCGCGCCGAGCACCCGCACGAACAGGCCGTCCGAGGCGCTCATCATGACACCGGGGCGCGTGACGAAGCGTCCGTGCGGCTCCATGGAGGAGAACACGTGCATGCCGAAGGCGGCATCGACCCGCCGGCCGGCCGCGTCGAGGACGCCTTCGCGCACCATGACGGACGCGCCGTCGTACCCTTCTTCACCGGGCTGGAACATGAAGACGACGTCGCCCGCGAGCCGGTGCCGCGCGTCCGCCAGGAGGGTGGCGGCCCCGAGGAGCATCGAGGTGTGCAGATCGTGCCCGCACGCGTGCATGGCGCCGTCGACCCGCGAGGTGAAGTCCACACCGGTGCGTTCCTGCACCGGGAGGGCATCCATGTCCGCACGGAGGAGGACCGCGGGACGGGCCTCCGTGGAGCCGATCGCACCGGCAGTTCCGCGCAGGACCGCCGTCACCGAGGTCGTGTCCGTCCCGACGGACGTTTCAAGTCCCAGGCCGTCCAGCGCTGCGAGCACCTTCTCCTGGGTGCGGGGCAGCTCCAGCCCGATCTCCGGGTCCTGGTGGAAGGCGTGCCTCCACTGAATGAGCTGATCCTGCAGTCCTCGTGCCTCGTCCGTGAATCCCACGTGTCTCTCCGTTCTCCGGGTCGCGTCAACGCCCTTCTGTGACCCATGCCACAGCGCTCGCTTCGTCCGCTAGTGTGCGGGCGCTGGGTCCGAAGAGCGTCAAAACTGCAATAATCTTGCATATGAGCGCCATGGAACAGCGTTTTCTCTCGACACAGGAGTCCTCCACCGAGCTCTCCGAGGCCGACCTCCGCCTGCTGCACGCCCTGCAGATCGCACCTCGCGTCTCCTGGTTCGATGCGGCCGGGATCCTGGGCGCCCACCCCGCCACTCTCGCCCGCCGCTGGGAGCGGCTCCACGACTCGGGACTGGCGTGGGTCACCGCGCACCTGAAGGGCGACCCGTCCACGATGCTCATGGTCTTCGTCGACGTGGAGTGCGAACCGGGCCGTCGCGACACCGCCGTGGCCGCTCTCGCCGCCATTCCGGAAGTGCAGACCGTCGACGTGGCGACGAGCAGCCCCGATCTCGCCCTCACCGTCCTCACCCGCTCCCTCGCCGAGTGCACCGAACACGTCCTGCCCGGCATCGCCTCCTCACCGGGGGTCCTCAGCATCCAGAGCGAACTCTGCACACGCCTCCACGCCGGCGGCCATTCCTGGCGCCTCTCGGCCTTGGACCGCGAACAGATCGCCGCGTTCGCCGAACTGGCCCGGGTGGAACCGTTCACCGGCCCGGTCCCGGACGCCGCGATGGATCTTCTGCCACTCCTGGCCCGCAACGGACGCGTCAGCGCTGCCGACATGGCCAGGGAACTCGGGCGCAGCCCGGCCACGGTGCACCGGCAATTGGCGAAGGTGCTCGGGAGCGGCCTTCTCTCGTTCCGCTGCGAGGTCGCGCAGGGCCCCGCCGGTTACCCGGTGGCCTGCCGCTGGCTCGCGAAGGCGCCGGCCGGGCGGCACGCCGAAACGGCCGCGGCTCTGAGTGGCCTCCGCAATGTCCGGCTGGCCGCCTCCACTACGGGGCGAAGCAACTTCATCATCATGATGTGGCTGCGGACGGTGGCCGATGTGCTCACAGCGGAGCTGGCATTGCAGGAGCGCATTCCAGGACTCGAACTGATCAGGAGCACGGTCATGATGCGCAGTGCCAAGCGCGTCGGCTTCATGCTCCGGCCGGACGGCACTGCGACCGGGGAAGTCGTCGCCGCGCCGGGATATCCGGAACAGGCCTAGCCGGGCCGGGCCACCGGTCCGTGCGGCCAGGCCCTGCCGGGGCCGGCCCCGCGGCATAGGCTGTCCCCGTGCGCATCTATCTCATCCGTCACGGCCAGACGCCCAGCAATGTCAACGGTGAGCTGGACACCGCCTTTCCCGGGGCGGGATTGACCGGTCTCGGAGAAGCGCAGGCGCGCGCCCTCCCCGGAGCGTTCACCGATGTCGCCCTCCGAGCCGTCTACGCATCGCCGCTGCTCAGGACCCGGCTGACCGCCGCGCCGCTCGCTTCGGCGGTGGGAGCGGACGCCGTCGTCGTGCCCGGCCTGGAGGAGATCTCCGCCGGCGAGCTGGAGATGCTCGGCGACGAGGGGTCCCGAGCGCTGTACGGACAGCGGATCGTGAGCTGGATGCGCGGCGAACTGGACAGCCCCATGCCCGGAGGACCGGACGGCCTGGCGTTCCTGCGGCGCTTCGACGCGGCGATCGAAGAGATCGCCTCCCGCCACACGGGCGACGACGCCGTCGCGGTCGTCAGCCACGGTGCGGCCATCCGCTGTTTCACGGCGCAGCGGACCGACCTTCCGAAGGAGCGGATCCCCGGCCTGATGGTCATGAACACGGGCGGCGCCATCCTGGACGGCCGGCCCGGCTCGTGGCACCTGGAACACTGGCAGACCGAACCCTTCGGCGGCACGGCCCTGGAGGATTCCTCCGCCGAGGACGTCACGGCTGGCTGAACGGGCCGAACACCCCCTCTCCCGGCACCTCGCCACCTTCTCCTCCCGCCCTCTCTCCTCCTGCCCTCTGCCCCTCTAGCCCCCCTCCTCCAGCCCCATCTCCCGCTGAGCTCGCTACTTGTGTGCGAACTCGCTCACCAAAAAAGCGAGTTCGCACCGAAGTAGCGGGGTCGGCGGACAGGACCGGCAGGGGCGGACAGTGGACAGGGCAGGCCGCGGACAGAGCCCGCAGCGGACAGGGCAGGCAGGGGGCAGGGGCGGCGGGGCCGGGCGACACCCACAGAGCACTATGCCGCAGATCACTCTTGCTTTATTCTAAAGTTCCTTAGATTATGAGTTTATGACTTCGTCGACAACCACTGAGACCAAGGCGAGCTGGTCGGAACTCTTTGCTCGCTCACACCGGGGCGTGACAGTCGTCCTGGCGGGCGGCGTCGCCATGTACGCCACGAACGTCTACCTGACCACCACCCTGCTGCCCAGCGCCGTTCATGAGATCGGCGGGGAACGGTACTACGCCCTGGCGATGTCGGGCTTCCTGATCGCATCGGTGATCACCTCGATGTTCGTGCGCCGGGTCCTCGATCGATTCGGCCCCGTGGGCGCGTACACCATCGCACTGTCGGCATTCGCACTCGGCAGCGCCCTCGCGGCGGTCGCGCCGAGCATGACCGTCCTGCTCCTGGCCCGTGGCTTCCAAGGCCTCGGCGGAGGACTCATCACAGGCCTCGGTTACGCCATGGTCCGCCTGGCCATGCCGGAACACCTGCGTGGGCGGGCCATCGGGCTGGTCTCAGCCATGTGGGGCGTCGGGAACGTCGTGGGCCCACTTCTGGGAGGGCTTTTCGCCCAGTTCCAGGCCTGGCGGGCTGCATTCTGGCTGCTCGTCGTCATCTCACTGCTGCTCGGGCTCCTCGCCTACAGGTCCCTTCCGTCCCGCGAAAAGCACAAGGCCGTCGGACGACTGCCCCTTGGCTCGCTCCTGCTCCTCACCCTCTCCGTGGCAGGCGTCAGCGCCGCTTCCGTCGTCGAACAGGGCTGGGCCAGCTGGCTGCTGCTGGCCGCCGCCGTCGCATGTCTGGTGCTGTTCGTCATCGCAGACCGCCGCGCGCTCGAGGGGGTTCTTCCACAGATCACCTATCTCCGAGGCTCCTCCCTCAAGTGGGTGTATTCGGGCCTGGCACTGCTCGTCATCGGGTCGACCATCGAGACCTACATTCCACTGTTCGGCCAGACCCTCGGCGGCCTTTCGCCCCTGGGCGCCGGGTTGCTCGGGGCGGTTCTCTCCTGGGGCTGGAGCTTCGGCGGAATCCTCAGCTCCTCGGTCGACAACCCCCGTCTCAAAGCCTCGGCGCGCGTCGTCGGCCCCGTCGTTCTCGGCGTCGGCCTGACCGTGTACGGATTGCTGCAGACCGCTTCGCCCTCCCCGCTGGTGCTCATCTGCTGGTTCGCGACGCTCTTCATCGCCGGGCTCGGCATCGGCATCGCCTTCGTGCACAACGTCACCGCGGCGATGTCGAGCACCGAGGACCCGGAGGATGCCATGCAGGCGTCGGCCGGCGCCAACACGGTTCAGCTGATCAGCACCGCTTTCGGCGCCGCCATCACGGGCCTGGTCGTGAACCTCGGCATCGGCGCAGGAGAAGCGACCGCCTCGCGGGCACTCGCCTTCGTCATGGCCGCCATCGTGTTCGCAGGCGCCCTCCTCACCGCGAGTACCATGAAACGCAGACAGGACCTCCCCGATCAGCTCAGGAGTGACCCGAGATGAACGACTTTCATCTTGTCATCGGCTCAGGCCCCGTCGGCACCCGCCTGGCCTCCACCTTGGCTGCCGACCATGAACGCGTCGTCCTGGCCTCGCACTCCGGGGCCGGCCCGGAACTGCCGGGTGTCACACGACTGGCCGTCGATGCCAAGGACCCCGCCGCCCTCACCCGGATCGCCACCGGCGCCGAGGTCATCTACAACTGCGCGAGCCCAGGCGGCTACCAGCATTGGGATCGGGAATGGCCTCGCCTTGCCGGCTCGATCCTTCAGACCGCCAGAACAGTGCAGGCAGTACTCGTCACCTCCTCGAATCTGTACTCGTACGGCCGTCCACCGGTTCCACTGCGCCACGACAGTCCGGAGCGCCCGAGCGACCACAAGGGTGAGCTGCGGCTGCGTCTGTGGCGGGACGCCCTCGCAGCGCATGAAAGCGGCGATCTGAGGGCGACCGAAGCCCGCGCCGCCGACTACATCGGCCCCACCATCGCCCCGAATCATGGGCTTCTGCCCACTTACGCCCGCTCGGCACTCGCAGGCTCCACGGTCCGCGCGCTCTCAGACCCGGAACAGCCGCACAGCTGGGCCTACATCCCCGACGTCGCGGAGACGCTCAAGGCACTTGGGTCATCCCCGCTCGCCTGGGGCCGTCCGTGGCTGGTCCCCGTCAATGAGCCGCTGTCGATTCACACGGTCCTCCGGCAGATCACGGAGAGCGCAGGGAAACCTCCGGTCCGCATCAAGGTCGTGCCGCGCCCGCTCCTGGCGCTCGCCGGCAGATTCTCACCCTTGTTGCGGGAGACTCTCGGGGTGCTGGATCAGTTCGACAACCCGCTCGTCGTGGACGCCGCCGAGACCACCCGGGTTCTCGGGGTGACACCCAGCCCCTGGGACACCGTGGTGTCCGCAACGGCGGCGCAATGGGCCAAGAGTTCCCAGTAGGCGGCCTACGACGGCGGGCCGGAGCGGGCACTCCTTCTCAACATCTGGATAGCCTTGGAACCATGGAACACGATCCGGACCTCGAGGGACTCACCTTCGCGTCCTTCGCCGAACGGCCCATCTATGAGGCGTTGGCCGGGGTGGGCAAGGCCTTGAGCAATTCCATTCGGCTGAGGCTCCTCGATGCACTGCAACAAGGAGACCGGACCGTCGAAGACCTCGCCGAGTTCGCGGGAATCCCTCTCAAGAACACCTCCGCCCAGCTGCGCGTGCTCCGCTCCGCACAGCTCGTCGTCAGCACGCGCAACGGGACCCGCGTCAGCTATTCCATTCCTCCGGCGGCCGGCGAGCTCATCGGGGCCTTCGAAGCCTTTGCCGAAACGCACGTCGCGAGCGTCCGCGAGGAAGTGAACGCCCACTTCGCCCGGCATCCGTGGGTCAACCCGGTCAGCGCCGAAGAGCTCGCAAGCCTCTTGGAAAGCGACGCCGTCACCGTCGTCGACGTCCGCACGGCGGATGAGTTCCGGCGGGGCCACGTCAAAGGCGCGATCTCCATCCCCCTGCCCGAGCTCAAGGGCCGGATGGACGAACTGCCCCAGGGCACGCCCGTCGTCGCCTATTGCGAAGGCCCCTACTGCCTGGCTTCGCCCCAGGCAGCCGAACTGCTCGCCGCGGCCGGCTACGAGTCGATGAACATCAAGGGCGGCTACACGGCCTGGAAACGACGCCGCGGCTAGGCGTTCATTCACGACGGCGGTCGGCAGCGAGGTCCCGGCCGGCGGCGGTTCAGTCCTGGACCCATCGCCGGGCTCGCTGGTTGGGTGCGAGTTCGTGCGTCAAGCGAGCGATCTCGCAAGCGAATAGCGAGCTCAGCGGGTCCCGGCCCAAGAAACAGCGAGTTCACCACCCGGACCCCGCCCGGCATGATGGATCCATGAGCATCCTGAAGTCGGTTCTTCTCTTCGCCCTCTCGGCCGTGGCGGAGATCGGCGGCGCCTGGCTGATCTGGCAGGCCGTCCGCGAAGGCAAGGGCTGGTGGTGGGCCGGGCTCGGCGTCGTCGCCCTCGGCATTTACGGCTTCGTCGCAACCCTTCAGCCGGACGCTCACTTCGGCCGGATCCTGGCGGCATACGGCGGGGTGTTCGTGGCCGGATCGCTCGCCTGGGGCGTCATGGTGGACGGATTCAAGCCGGATCGCTGGGATCTCATCGGCGCATTCCTCTGCCTGCTCGGTGTCGCCGTCATCATGTTCGCCCCGCGCCCCGCGGGCTGACCCCTTCGAATCCCGACTCGGCAAACCCTTGTGACCCACATCACTCCATGTAATAGTTATAGTCACCTATTTCAATTACCGGTGTCCAGCGTGGGATGGCCGGCCTGATCCGAAAGAGACGCCGATGTCGATCGGAAATCACAATGTCTACGCGCCGCGCATGGGCGGCGAGCGGCCCACCACCCTGGAATGCGGGCAGAAACCGACCCAGAAGAAGGGACCGCTCTTCATCGCGGCTCTCGCCTTCGCCCAGTTCGCCCTCTTCGTGGCACTGCTCGGCCCGGTCATGGTGTCCATGGCGCTGAAAGCCGGGACGCTCGCCAAGGACGCAACGGACCAGACCAGCATCGTGGGCAATGTGCTCAGCGTCGGCGCCCTGGCCGCAGTGCTCGGCAACGCCCTGTTCGGACGCCTCTCGGACCGCACCATGTCCCGCTTCGGCCGCCGTCGCCCGTGGATCGTCGGCGGCGCCGTCGTCATGGCCGCCTCCCTCATGGTGATCAGCGCGGCCCCCAACGCCGGGCTCATGATGCTCGGCTGGTTCATGGCCCAGCTCGGCGCCAACGCCTGCTTCAGCCCTTTCATCGCGACCCTGGCGGATCAGCTGCCGGAACAGCAGTACGCCAAGGTGTCCGCCATGGTGGGAATCATGCAGAACGTCGGCATCCTGGGCGCCACCTGGTTCGCCACGCTCTTCGCAGACAACATGACGCTCCTCTTCCTGATCCCGGCCCTGGTGGGCGTGGTCGGCATGGTGCTCTACGCCGTGATCCTGCCGGACCCGGTCCTCACCATCCGTCCGCCGAAGTTCAACGTGCTGGAACTGATCAAGAGCTTCTGGGTCAACCCCTTCAAACACCGCGACTTCGGCCTGGCCTGGTGGTCCCGCTTCCTCATCATCCTCGCCAGCTTCATGTTCACCAGCTTCCGTCTGCCGTTCATCACCAACCGGCTCGGCCTGGAGGACAAGGCAGGCGCGGGCATCGTCTTCCTCGGCGTACTCATCTACACCGCTGTGCTGGTGATCAGCGGCTACCTGGCCGGCTGGTTCTCGGACCGCACCGGGTACCGCAAACTCCCGGTCTGCGTGGCCACCGCACTGTTCGCCCTGGGCACCTATCTGCTCTTCCACGTCTCCGACGTCGGACAGTTCTACCTGGTGGAAGCCCTCCTCGGTTTCGCCTACGGCATCTACATGAGCGTCGACATGGCCCTGGTCCTCCAGGTGCTGCCCAATCCGGAGGACAACGGCAAAGACCTCGGCGTGTTCAACATGGCCAACGCCATCCCCCAGTCCCTCGCCCCCTACCTGGGCGGCGTCCTGCTCGCCACCGGCGCCACCGCGAGCGCCCCGAACTTCGGGCTCCTCCTGGGTTCCGCCGCTATCGTGTGCCTTGTCGGAGCATTCGTCATCCTGCCCATCAAGAAGGTGAAGTGATCATGACCCAGACCGCAGAGACCAGCCTCACGGATGCCGTCGCACGGCTCAGCCTGACCGAGAAGGTCTCCCTCCTGACCGGCGAGACCGCCTTCACGCTGCCCGGCAATGACACCATCGGTCTGGCCCCCCTGGCGTTCTCCGACGGTCCCACGGGCGTGCGCGGCCTGAAATTCATGGGCGGCGAGGCGGTGGCGCTCTTCCCGAACGCCACACTCATCGCCTCCTCCTGGGACGACGACGTCGCGGAGGAAGTGGGGGCGATGCTCTCCGAAGAGGCCCACCGCCAGAACATCCACGTGGTGCTCGGCCCCACGATCAATCTGCACCGCACCCCGCTCGGCGGCCGTCTTTTCGAGGCGTACTCGGAGGACCCGTACCTGACCGGCCGGGCGGCGACCGCCTACGTGCACGGCATGCAGTCCAACGGCACGGGCGCCTGCCTGAAGCACCTGGTGGCCAATGAGTCCGAGATCCTGCGCAACTTCATGGATTCCCGCGTCTCCGACACCGCACTGCGGGAGGTGTACCTGCTGCCCTTCGAAATGGCGGTTCAGGACGCCAACCCCTGGGCGATGATGGCCGCCTACAACGACATCAACGGCATCACCGCCACAGAGCACCACGCCATCCAGCAGGGGATCGTCAAGGACGAATGGGGCTGGGACGGTCTCATCATGAGCGACTGGTTCGCCACCAAACGCACGGTGGAATCCGCCAACGGCGGCCTCGATCTCGTCATGCCGGGCCCCGTGGGTCCCTGGGGCGAGCGCCTGGTCGCCGCCGTCGAACGAGGTGATGTCGCTGAGTCCACCGTCGACGAACACGTCACCCGCCTGCTGCGCCTCGCCGCCCGCACGGGTGCGTTCGGCAACGACGGCGCCACCCCCTTCTCGCCCGGCATGCCGGCCGCGGATTCGCCCCGGCGCAAGGAGCAGCTGCGGCGCATCGCCGCGCGCGGCATGACGCTCTTGAAGAACGAATCGTCGCTACGCGCCGGCGGTGTCCTGCCGCTCAGCGACGACGGTCCCGTGGCGTTGCTCGGCCGTGCCGCCGTCAGCACCGTCTGCATGGGAGGCGGCTCCGCGCAGGTCACCCCGCCCTACCAGGTCAGCATCGCGGAGGGACTCGGGGCACGGCTCGGGGAGCGCCTCACCGTGGTGGACGGCGTCGCGGTCCGGCGTCGTCCCGTGGCCGCGGACCCCTCCTTCGTCACCGACCCTGTATCCCGCGAGACCGGCGTCCGGGTGACTCAGCTCGCCGCCGACGGCCGCGAGCTCTCCAACGGCCACTCCCCGGTGGCGTCCCTGAGCACCGGCTTCGACGACCCGAGCCAGGAGAGCCCCGCCGCGGTCCGGTTCGAGGCGCTGCTGGGCAGTGGCGGCACCGTCCGGGTGGGCGGCATCGGTGCGGGGCACTGGCGCCTCACCGTCACGGCCCCCGACGGCTCCGTGCTGGCCGAGCATGAGCAGGACGTGACCACGGAGGGCTTCGACCCGGGCGAGGGCATTCTCCGTCCCCCGTCCTTCTCGGAGGTCCTGGACCTCCCGGCCGGCTGCCTGCTGACCGCTGTGCAGACCTTCCGGAAGGTCGACTGGCGCGCCGTGCTGGCCGCACAGCCGCACGTCCAGGTCGCGGAGGAGAGCCACATCTTCGCCGCTTCCGGCGTCGGACTGGCCACCCTCGTGGCGGAGCCCATCCCGGTCAGCGACGACGACGCGCTCGCCGCGGCCGAGGAGGCCGCACGTACCGCCGGGACCGCCGTCGTCGTGGTCGGCCTGACGGAGGAGGACGAGACCGAGGCCGCCGACAAGCACACCCTGGCGCTGCCCGGCCGGCAGGACGAACTCGTCGCGAGGGTGGCCGCGGCTGCAGAGCAGACCGTCGTCGTGGTCAACGCCGCGACCCCGGTCCTCATGCCCTGGCTCGACGCCGTGGACGCCGTGCTGGTGGTCGGGCTGCCCGGGCAGGAAGGCGGCCACGCCGTGGCCGATGTCCTGCTGGGCACCACCGAACCCACCGGCCGGCTCGTCACCAGCTACCCCTCCGCCGACGGAGCGGCCCCGGCCTGGAACACCCGGCCCGACGAGATGCTGCGCCTGGAATACAGCGACGGCACCGCGATCGGCTACCGCGGCTACCACGCAGGTCACGCCCCGGCACCGCTCTTCTGGTTCGGGGCAGGGCTCGGCTACGGAGCCTGGGACTACTCCGACGTCACCCTGGACGACGGCGGTGACACCCCCGCCATCGCACTCACCCTCCGTAACACCTCGGAGCGGGACAGCCGCGAAGTGGTGCAGCTGTACTACGCGCCGGCCGATGCCTCCCAGCCCATCCGCCTGGCCGGGTACAGCGCCGTGGAAGTGCCCGCCGGGGCGAGCGCCCGGCTCAGCGTCCGGGCCGACGCCCGGCTGCTCCGTCACTGGGACGAGGCCTCCGGAGGATGGCGCCCGCTGAACGGCGGAGAGCTGCTGCTCGCCAGGGGCCTGGGCGATGTCCGGGCGCGGGTATCGTTGGGATGAGCCTGGGCGTGGGAGACGGGTTCCGTCTCCCACGCCACCTCCCGATGTCAACCGACTGGAGCACCATGCCCGCCGTCTCCTCGCAGTCCTCCGGTGTCGGCCCTGGCCGGCGCCGCAGCAGCGGGCGACCCAAAGGGGCGGACAGCGCTGCCCGGCGTGAGGAGATTCTGGCCACCGCCGCGCGGGTCTTCTCCGAGGAGGGTTTCCGCGCGACGTCGATGAGTTCGGTGGCCCGGGCCTGCGGCCTGAGCCAGACCGGGCTGCTGCACCACTTCCCCACCAAGGACATGCTCCTGGGGGCGGTCATGGAGTGGCGCGACGCGCAGGACATGGAGCTCCTGGAGAGCCTGACCCAGGCGTCCCCGCGGGGCTGGGCCACCATCGAACGGCTGGTCCAGCTGGTCCGGCTGAACACCCGGCAACCGGGCATGATCCGGCTGTTCACGACGCTCGCAGGCGAGGCGAGCACCCACGACCATCCCGCCAATTCGTGGCTCCTGGCCCACCACCGGATGGCGGAGAAGATGATCCTCCAGGCCTTCCGCGAAGCCGAGGAGGACGGCAGGCTCCGGGCGGGTGCTCCTGTGGATTCCCTGGTGAGGTGCCTGGTCGCGGCCATGGACGGCCTCCAGCTCCAATGGCTCTCCGACCCCGACTACGAGGGCTCGGCCATGGCGGACGACTTCGCCGCCATGATCCACGCCATCCGGGAGTGCTGGGGCCGCTAGACCCGGGCCTCACCTCTTCGCCGAGTTCGTGGGTTTCGGTTGAGTTCGTGGATTTAATCCACGAACTCAACCGAAACCCACGAACTCGGCAGGTGGGCGGGCTGCCTCGATGCCGGGAGGGCGGACGACGACGGCGCCCCCGATACCCGCCGTCGTCGTCCGTCTCTCAGGAGTCGAAGCCGAGCCCGACGGCGTCGAGCGCCTTCAGGATGACGTTCCGCTTCCCCTCGTTGTGGTCCGCCCGGTCCATCGACCAGCGGGTGAGGTTGATGCCCACCGAGGCGAACGGCTCGGGAGGGAACGGCAAGGGACGCTTGCGCACCATCTCCACCCGGGTCCGCTCCGTGTCCAGCCCGCCGAGCAGGTCCAGCAGCACGTCGGCGGCGAAGGCCGTCGCCCCCACACCCAGACCGGTGAACCCGGAGGCATACGCCACGCGACCCTTGCGGGCCGTGCCGAAGAAGGCGCAGAACTGGGTGCTGGAGTCGATGGGACCGGCCCACTGATGAGTGAACTTCAGGCCCGCCAGCTGGGGGAACGTGGTGAAGAAGTGGCTCGCCAGCTTCTTCCAGGTCCCGGGCTGGTACTCGTGCCCCTCGTCCACGGTGCGGCCCGAGAAGTAGAGCGCGTCGTAGCCCCCGAACAGGATGCGGTTGTCCTTGGTGATCCGGTAGTAGTGGAACTGGTTCGCCATGTCGCCGATGCCCTGCCGGTTGGTCCAGCCGATGGCTTCCAGCTGCTCCTGGCTGAGCGGCTCGGTCATGAGCGCGTAGTCGTAGACCGGCACCGTCATCAGCCTGTTCCTCTTGAGCAGAGCCGGGAAGACGTTGGTGCCCAACACCACCTGCCCGGCACGCACGGCCCCGCGGTTCGTCACCACGGCGACGCCGGAGTCGCCGTCCACGAGCTCCCGCACCCGGGTGCCCTCGTGGATGACCACACCCAGCTCGGTGACCACGCGTGCCAGCTCGGTGGCCAGCTTGTAGGGGTGCACCATGGCGACGGAGTCCTTGAGCCAGACCGCGCCGAGATAGGTCGGTGAGTTCACTTCGGCCCGGGCGGCCTCCTGGTCCAGGACCACGCCGCCGCTCTCCTCCCCCAGCCACTGGAGCTGATGAGGTTCGACGGCGACGTTCAGCTCACCGGTGCGCTCCCAATCGCAGTCCATGCCATAGCGCTCGATGGCCTCCTGCATGCGTTCCAGGTTCTCCAGGCCCAGGCGTTCCAGGGTCTCGATCTCCTCCGGCCAGCGGCTCTTGCCGTTCTCATAGCCGTGCGTGAGGCTCGCCTCGCAGAACCCGCCGTTGCGCCCGGAGGCGGCCCAGGCCAGCTGCTCGGCTTCGAGCAGGATGACGCTGCGCTCCGGGTGGCGTTCCTTGGCCCGCAATGCGGTCCAGAGGCCGGTGTAGCCGCCACCCACGATCACCAGATCAGCGGCGGCGTCCCCTTCCAGCCGGGGGTGCCGTGGGACGTCAGGGCCGAGGTCGTCGATCCAGAAGGGCCGGTGGACGGTGCCTTTCAGGGATTGTTCGACGACGGCCGAGGACGGGACGTTCCGTTCGAAAACGGTGCTGTGCACGGGAATCTCCTGTTTGAAGGTGCTTGTTTCAGAGTTGCGATGTGTCGGGTGCGGTGTTCAGACCGCGGTGGGGACGCTCTGGTCCCAGAGGGGCCGCGGCCGGGAACCGATGAGCTTGCGCGTGTACTCGTCTCCGGGGTCCGCGAGGATGCGGGCGGTGGGGCCCTGCTCGACGATCCGACCCTGGTGCATCACGAGGACCTGCGAGCAGATCCGGGAGACCACGGCCAGGTCATGCGTGACGAAGAGGATCGTCAGGCCGAGCTGATCCCGCAGTTCCTCCACGAGTTCCAGCACCTGGGCCTGGACCGAGACGTCCAGGGCGCTCGTCGCCTCGTCCAGGACGAGGAGCCGCGGCTGTGCGGCGAGCGCCTTGGCCAGGGCCACACGCTGGCGCTGTCCACCGGAGAGGGCCCGGGGTTTGGCCCCGAAACGCTCCGGGCCGATCCCCACCCGGCCGAGCAGTTCGCGGGCGCTGTCCTGGGCCTGCTTCCTGCCCTGCTTCCGGTGGAGCCGGAAGACGTCCGCGACGGCATGCCCGACGGCGATCCGCGGGTCCAGCGAGAGGTACGGATCCTGGAAGACGATCTGCACGTCCTCGGCCAGGAGCTTCCGTTCCCGGGCCTTGAGGGGGCGGTCCGGTCGGTCGACGCCGCCGAGCCGGAGCGTCCCTTCGCTCGGCGTCTCCAGTCCCACCACCAGCCGCGCCAGCGTGGATTTGCCGGAGCCGGATTCACCCACCACCCCGAGCGACCCGCCCACCGGAAGGGTGAACGTGGCCGCGTCCAGCGCGGTGAGGGTCTCTCCGTGCGGCAGTTCATAGTGCTTGCTCAGGGAGTCGACGGCGAGGATCGGCTCTTCACCGTCGGCAGCCTCGGGCACCGCCGGGACCTTGTCCAGCTCGATGCTCGGCGTCGCGCCGACGAGCTGGCGGGTGTAGTCCTCACGCGGAGCCAGGAACACCTCGCGTGCCGTGCCGCGCTCCACCACCTGGCCGTGCCGCAGCACGTAGACGCGTTCGCACAGGCTGGAGGCCAGGTTGAGATCGTGGGTGATGAACAGCATGCCCATGCCGCGCGCCTGTTGTTCGTCCCTCAGCAGCTTCACGATGCCCGCCTGCGTGGTGACATCGAGCGCGGTGGTGGGTTCATCGCACAGCAGCAGCTCGGGCGAATCCAGCAGCGCCGCGGCGATCATGACGCGCTGCAGCATGCCTCCCGAGAGCTGGTGCGGGTACTGGGCCACGAGTTCCTTGGCCCGGCGCAGCCCCACCTGTTCCAGTTGCTGCACCGCGCGTTCGGTGGCCTCCGCCCGGGAGAGCCCACGCCAGCGCACGAGTGTCTCGGTGAGGAAGTCCCCCACCGTGCGAACCGGGTTGATCCCGGCACGGGGGTCCTGGAAGATCATCGACGCCCGGTTCCGGCGCAGTTCCAGGAGCTGTGAAGCACCTGCCGTCAACGTGTTCAGCCCACGGACCGCCACAGTCCCGGAATGCTGCGAGCGCTCCGGGAGCAGCCCCAGGGCGGCACGCGTGGTCAGCGATTTGCCCGAACCGGACTCGCCCACCAGCGCCACTGCCTCGCCGTCGTCGACGTGCAGGCTGATGCCGTTCAGCAGGGGCTCGCGCCCCGCGAATCCCAGGGTGAAGTCCTGTACTTCCAGCAGCTGGCTCATGAGAGCTTGCCTCCGATCCGATCCGAGATCTCTTCGCCGATCACGTTCACGGCGACCACCACGACCACCACCACGAGTGCCGGCCAGAAGGCGGGGAGCACGTAGCCGCCGAGCAACGCGCCCCGGGACTCCTCGATCATGGCGCCCCAGTCGCTGGTGGGTGGCTGGACGCCCAGGCCGATGAAGGACAGCGCCGCCAGGTCCGCCAGGACGTAGCCGAAGTTCAGGGCCGACTGCGCCCCGACCGTGGGGATGAGGTTGGGCAGCACCCGGCCGAGGACCACCCAGGGCGTCCGGAAGCCGAGGACCCGGTACGCCTGGACGTAGGGCCGGGTCCGTTCGGAGACCACGAGACCCTGGGTCAGGCGGGCCACGTACGGGACGTACGCGATGGTCATGGCGATGATGGGAGCCACGAGCCCCTTGCCGAACAGCGCCACGGCCAGCATGGACACCAGCAGGGCGGGGAATGCGAAGAGGATGTCGAACGCGCGGCCCAGGACCTTGCCGAGCCAGCCGTCGGACCAGCCGGCCGCGAGGCCCAGCAGGAGCCCGAGCACGGTGGAGCCGAGCACCACCAGGGTGGGGCCGAGCAGGGAGGTCCGGCCACCGACCATGAGACGGCTGAGCAGGTCACGGCCCAGTGCGTCAGTGCCCAGCAGGTGCTGAGAACTCGGCCCGGCGAGCACATTGTTCAGGTCGACGTAGTCGGGATCGTAGGGCGCCAGTGTCGGTGCGAAGACGGAGACGAGCACGACGACGGCGGCCACCAGCACGGCGATCCACGCCAGCGGGGAGAGCGCCGAAGTGTAGCGGCGGAAGCCCTGTCTCGGCAGGGTCAGCGAGAGGGTCATCGGGTCTCCGTTCCGGCGGCGATCCGCGGGTCGATGAGGGGCTGCAGGAGGTCCACCACGGTGTTGACCACCACGAAGGCGGTGACCACCACCATGACGATGGCCTGGACGACGCCGAAGTCGAGCCGGTCGATGGACTGGACCAGCAGCTGCCCGATCCCGGTGAGCCCGAAGGTCTGCTCGATGATGGCGCTGGAGACCAGGAGGCCGGCGATCATGACGCCACTGACCGTGAGGATGGGGCCGAGGGCGTTGCGCAGTACGTGCCGGAACACCACGGAGGAGCGGGTCAGACCGCGACTCGTGGCGACCTCGACGTGTTCGCGGACCAATTGCTCGTTCATGGACGATCTGGTCACCCTGGCCACGAAGGCGATGTAGGTGATGCCGAGGGCCAGGGCCGGCAGCGTCAGATGCCAGACCCGGTCCAGGAAACCGTCGCCGCTGCCGAAGGACGGGAACCAGCCCAATTGCACGGCGAACAGCGCCACGAGGGCGATAGCCGCCACGAACGGCGGCACGGCACCGGCCGCAGTGAGCGTGACCAGGATGAAGCGGTCTCCGAAGCCCTTGTTCAGGCTGGCGATGATGCCCGCCAGCAAACCGAGCAGGGTGATGAACACGGCTGCCAGGGCCACGAGCTGCAGCGTGGTCGGAAGCCGGTTGAGCAGGACATCCGAGACGTCCTGGCGGTACGTGAGGGAACGTCCCCAGTCTCCGTGCAGGATGCCACCGAGCCAGTTCAGGTACTGCTCCCAGGCCGGCTTGTCGAGGCCGAACTGGTGGGTGATCTCCGCCAGGGCCTCCGGCTTCGGGCTGCGGCCGCGCAGCAGGAAGCGGGCCGGGTCGCCCGGAACCAGGAAGCGGGAGAAGAACACCGCGAGGGACGCGATGAAGAGTGTCACGAGCAGCGAGAAGACCTTGCCCAGTGCGAAGCGCAGGTAGCGGGGGCGCGCCTTGCGGGCGGGCGCCGTGGTCCGCGGTTCCTGCACGGCGGTTGCCTGTGCGCTCATGGTCAGCGGCCTCCGATCTGTGCGGCCCAGGGGTAGTACATGTAGTTGATGGACGGGTCGGCGCCGGTGATGCGCTTGCCCAGCCACATAGAGGTGACGGTTTCGTAGAGCGGACCCCAGACGACCTCGTCGCTGGCGATCTTCGCGGCCTGCGCCGTCAGCTTGGCCCGCTGGTCCGGGTCCTTGGTGCCGATGGCCTGGTTGACCAGCGCGTCGTACTTCGGGCTGGACCAGCCTCCATAGTTGCTGAAGTCCCCGGTGCGGAGCACGCTGTACATCTCCAGCGGTTCGGTGCTGGAGAGGTACCAGGATGTCAGCACCAGATCCGTGCCCTTGCGAGCCTCCGGGTCGGAGAACAGCGTGGTGTATTTGTCATTGGACATGGTCCTGATCTCCGGCACCAGGCCGATGTCCTTGGCGGCCGAGGCGATGGCCCGGGTCTCGATGTCGAAGGCCGCACTCAGCGAGGCGGTGGAGAACACCACCTTCTTCCCGCTGGCGCCGGCCTCCTTGACCAGCTTGCGGGCCTCGTCCAGGTTGTAGTCCAGCGGGGCCAGTCCCTTGAAGGCCTCGTCGACGGTGGACGGCTTCGCCGCGCCCCACACATTGCGTGTGGTCAGGGCGTCGGTGGGCTTGGCATAGCCCTGCTCCGCGGCCTTGATCAAGGCGGGACGGTTGATGGCCATCATGAGGGCCTTGCGCACCCGGACGTCCTTGAACGTGCCGGCGAGGTCCGTGAAAACGAGGCTCTGGACGGTGGTGTCCCGTCCGAAGTAGAGAGTGCCGGCGTCCGTGTTGGCCTTCAGGATGTCCGCCGCATTGGACGGGATCATGAACGCGCCGTCGATCTCGCCGGTCTGCAGGGCGTTGATCCGGGCGCTCGCGTCACTGAGGATCTTGAAGCTGACGTGCTTCGCCTTGGCCTTGAGTTTCGGGTCCCAGTAGTCGTCGAATCGGCTGAGATTCACGCTCTCCCCGGCATCCCAGGAGTCGAATTTGAATGGGCCAGTGCAGTTCACACCCGCAGCGGAGTTGCCGTAGTCCTTGCCGTCCTTCGCGAGGGTCTTGGCGGATTCCACGACGCCCGGTGCGCCGACGAGGGCCGAGTTGAGGGTGTAGTCCGGCTTGGCCATGGTGATGGTCACCTGGTACGGGCCGGTCTTGTCGATGCTCTCCACGTTCTGGAAGGCGGATGCCCAGAACGAGCCCACCTTCTCGTCCAGGTGCCGGCGGAGGGAGGCCACGACGTCGTCGGCGGTCATGACGGTCTCATCGTGGAACTTGACGCCCTGACGGATGGTGTAGACCCAGTGCAGGGGGTCGGGATTGTCCACCTTGGTGGCCAGGCCCGGGGAGACCGTCAGGTCCTTGTTCCAGCGGAACAGGGAGTCGCAGATGTTGGAGAGGATGGTGTTGTCCGGGTAGTCGAAGGCGTAGGCGTAGTCCAGCGAGAACGGCTCCGCGTACATGGCCCAGCTGAAGCTGTCGATCTCCTTGCTGGGCGCGGGCGAGGTCTCACTCAGGGTGAACTTCGCCCCGCCGTCGCCGTCCCCCGCTGCGTTGCCGATGCGTCCGCAGCCGGAGAGTGCCAGCGCACCGACGACGGCGGTGGCCACCAGCGCGGTCCAGCGGCCGGCCCTCATGCCGTCGCCTCGGCGTCGTCCGCGGCGCGCTCGAAGACCTGTTCGCCGTCGATCCAGGTCTGAAGCACCCGTGCGCTGTGGAGCTGCTCGGCCGGGAGTTCGAAGATGTTGCGGTCCAGCACCGCGAAATCGGCCAGCGCCCCCTCGGACAGGGTGCCGGTGAGATGATCCAGCCGGTTCAGCCAGGCGGTTCCCTGGGTGTAGGCGTCCAGGATCTGCTTCAGGCTCAGCTTCTGGTGGTCCGGGCCGAGCGGTTCGCGGCGTTCGCCCGGCCCCACCCGGTTCACGGCGACATGGATGGCGGCCAGGGGGTCGGCGGTGGACACCGGCCAGTCGCTGCCCGCCGCCAGGCGTGCTCCGTGCCGGGCCAGCTCCCCGAACGGATAGTGCCGTTCCTCGGCGTCCGGTTCCAGGAAGGGCAGGGTGAGCTCGTCCATCTGCTCCTCGTGGCAGGCCCAGAGCGCCTGGAGGTTGGCGGTTGCGTCCAGCTCCGCGAAGCGCGGGGTGTCCTCCGCCCGGACCAGCTGGAGGTGTGCGAGATGGTGCCGGTTACCGGTCACCCCGTTGACCGAACGGGCATGTTCCAGAGCGTCGAGCGCGTCCGTGACCGCACGGTCGCCGAGCGCGTGGAAATGCACCTGGAAGCCGTGGCCGTCCAGCTCCGTGACGAAGCCCTTGAGATCCTCCGTGTCGAAGAATTCGATCCCCCGGTTGTCGGTGTGGTGGCCGTGGTGGTCCCGGTACGGGTGGTGCATGGCGGCGGTGAAGTTCTCCGCGACGCCGTCCACCATGACCTTGACGGTGCTCGCGGTGAGCCGTTCCGGGGTGGCCGCCTGCGCCACGCGCTCACGCCGCTCGAGGATGGGCTGCAATTGGGCGCGCCCGGCCGTACGGTCCCACCACTGGCAGATCCGCACGCGTACTTTCAGCTCACCCGCTTGGACCGCGTCGAGGTAGAGCTCCAGGGTGTCCGTCTGCCCGTCCTCCGGCACGGCGACCCAGGCGTCCTGCCAGGCGGTGATGCCCTGGGAGAGCATCAGCTCCTGGGCCTTGAGCAGACCGGCGTAGGCGAGGTCGCGGGAGGTTCCCGGTTTCACACCGTTGAAGAGGTCCATGGCGCCTTCATGCACGGTGCCCGCGGGGAATCCGTCCGGCTCCCGCTCGAAGCGTCCACTGTCCGGGTCCGGGGTGGCGGCGTCGATGCCGGCCGACTCGAACGCCTTGGTGTTGGCCCAGGCCCCGTGATGGTCCCGGTTCTGCAGGAACACCGGGCGGTCCGGGACCACCGCGTCCAGGAGCGCGCGGACCGGGGTTCCGCCGGGGAACTGGTCCATGGACCAGCCTGCGCCCAGGATCCAGGGCTCGTCCGGGTTCTCTTCGGCGTAGCGGCGGACGGCCTCCACGGCCTCCTCGGCGTTCTCCACGGTGGTCAGATCACATTGCAGCAGTTCCACACCCGCGAAGACGGGGTGCATGTGGGCGTCCTGGAAACCGGGGACCACGAGCCGCCCTGTGAGGTCGTGCCGCCGGGTCTGCTCATCCACCAGGGCGGAGAGTGTCCCAGGGTCCCCGACGGCCAGGATGCGACCGCCGTCGACGGCGATGTCCGCCCGCCGCGGCGCGGGCGAGTGGCCGGTGTAGACCCATCCGTTCTCCAGGATGGTCTGGGCTGCTGCCATGAGCTCCTCAAATCTGTCTGTGGGGCTGGATTGGACACGACACTATGACGCGGGTCACAGTTAAGTCAACGGTGTTGACATTGTTAATGACATTCGCCCTGACAGACTCTTTGCCCCACCTTGGGCATCGTGTAGCGTGAGGGTCCAGAAAGCAAGCAGACGGAAGCGGGGTGGATAGATGGCGCGGGCCGCGCAGCAGTCTGAACGCCGCGCACGCCTGGACGCGGACACCATCATCGATGCAGTGCTCCGGATCGCACGCCAGGAACCCAACGAACGCCTCACCTTCCGCCGTCTCGGCGAGGAACTCGGAGTGGACGCCACCGCCGTCTACCGCCACTTCCGCAACCGGGACGCGATCATCCGGGCCGCACTCGACCGCCTGTTCGCACTCTCCGTGAAACGCACCCTGGACGCCGGGGCGCATCACGGATGGCGCTCCCGGCTCGAAGCGTACCTGGACGAGCTCCTGAGGGTCTTCATGCAACACCCCTCCCTCGGCAGCGAGGCCTTCGCCACGGACACCTACGGTCCCGGAGAACTGCAAGCCATCGAATTCGTCCTGGGATGCCTCACCGACGCAGGCCTGCCCGAAGAACGCGTGGTCCACTACTACGCGGCGCTGGAGGGCTACACCCTGGCACTCGGCGCAGGCATCGCTCTGGAGATCCAGCGGCTGCCGGACTCGGCCGGCCACGATCCCTGGCTGAACCCCAGGGTCTTCACCCGGCTGGGCGGACACCCCTTGCTGGAGAAACACCACACGGGCCTGGCCCGACTGGATTCACTGAGCACCTTCCAGGCCGGGCTCTCGGCCATCCTGGACAGCGCCGAACGCGAAAGCGCCCCCTCCGCCTCTTGAGTGCTCAGTGGTGGCGGGTTTCGGGCTTCCTGACCCACCACATGTGAGCACTCAACGCCAGAAAGGCTCTTCCATGCACCAGTTCATCGACGGCGCACTCCGCGCCGGCTCCTCCGGCGAGACCGCCGACGTCATCAACCCCGCCACCGGCCAGGTCACGGCCACCGTGGAGCTCGCCGGGCTGGAGGACCTCGAAGCAGCGGTCGCAGCCGCCCGCGCCGCCTTCCCTGGCTGGTCCACCACCACCCCCGGGGCCCGGTCCGCCATCCTCCAACGCTTCGCCCGGATCCTGGAGTCCCGGGCCGAGGAATTCGCCCAGGCGGAGAGCTCCCAGACCGGCAAACCCCTGCGGCTGTGCCGGGAGTTCGACGTCCCCGGCACCATCGACAATGTGGACTTCTTCGCGGGCGCGGCACGCAATCTGGAGGGCAAGGCCATGGCCGAGTACTCCGGCGAGCACAGCTCCGCGATCCGCCGTGAGGCGATCGGCGTCGTGGGTTCCATCGCGCCGTGGAACTACCCGCTCCAGATGGCGGCCTGGAAAATCCTCCCCGCCATCGCCGCGGGCAACACCGTGGTGCTCAAGCCTGCCGAGATCACACCGCTGACCTCGATTCTCTTCGCCCAGGCGCTCAGCGAGGCGGGGCTGCCAGACGGCGTCGTGAACGTGGTGGTGGGCCGCGGACCCACCGTCGGCGCGGCGCTCATGCAGCATCCCGGCGTCGACATGGTCTCCTTCACCGGGTCCACCGGAGTGGGGCGCACGGTGCTCGAAGCCGCGGCGGTCAACGCCAAGCGCGTGCACCTGGAGCTGGGCGGCAAGGCGCCTTTCGTGGTGTTCGACGACGCCGATGTGGACGCCGCCGTGCACGGCGCGGTCGCGGGAGCGCTGATCAACTCGGGCCAGGACTGCACGGCGGCCACCCGCGCGATCGTGCATCGGAGCCTGTACGAGGAGTTCGTCGCAAAGGTCTCCGCCCGCTTCGATGCGATCGTGCTGGGCGTGCCGGAGGACGAGAGCGCGGACATCGGTGCGCTGTCGTCCTTCAAACACCGCGATCACGTGTCCGGCATGGTCGAGCGGGCACGCGGATATGCTCGCATCACCGCCGGAGGTCTTGCCCCCACGGAGGGCGCACTCGCCAAGGGGGCGTTCTATCGCCCGACCGTGGTGGTCGACGCTGCACCGGACTCGGAGATCGTGAAGAACGAGGTGTTCGGACCCGTGCTGACGGTGTTGCCCTTCGACTCCGACGAGGAGGCCATCGCCCTCGCCAATGACACCGTGTACGGGCTCGCCGCCTCCGCCTGGACGCGCAGCCTGACCCGGGCTCTGCGCGCGACGAGAGAGATCAAGGCCGGTTGTGTCTGGGTCAACGACCACATCCCGATCATCTCCGAGATGCCGCACGGCGGCTTCAAGCAGTCCGGCTTCGGCAAAGACATGTCCGCCTACTCCTTCGAGGAGTACACGCAGGTCAAACACGTCATGTTCGAGCTCGGCGGCGTGGTCGAGAAGGACTGGCACCGCACGATCTTCGCGCTGCGCTGAGCCTCTTTCGGGGACCGGGCGGCGCCGTGTGCACGTGTGATCGCTTGCCACGGCGTCACCCTCCGCATCCCTAGGCTGGGCGCATGAACATCTCCCTGGGCCTCTGCTCCGTGACCTTCCGGCGGCTCGACGTGCCCGCGGTGCTGGCCGCCGTCGGACATGCAGGGCTGGACGGGGTCGAATGGGGTGCGGACGTGCACTGCCCGGACCCGGCGACGGCGCGTTCCGTCCGGTCGGCCACGGCCGAGGCGGGGAGGCGTGTTTTCTCCCTGGGCTCCTATTTCCGGGCTGAAGGCGAGGATTTCACTGAAACCCTGGAGACCGCGGTGGCGCTCGGCGCTCCGCGGGTGCGGGTCTGGGCGGGCAGCCGCGGCAGCGCCGAGTCCGATACCGCCCACCGCAACACAGTGGTCCGGCAGCTGCGGAACGCCGCCGATGCGGCGGCGGAGGCCGGCGTCGTCGTCGCCCTGGAGTATCACCGCAACACCCTCACCGACACCCTCGACGGAACGCACGCGCTGCTGGAAGAGGTGGGGCGGGAGAATCTCGGGGTGTACTGGCAGCCGAATGTGGATCAGCCCGACGACGACGCGCTGCGGCATCTGCGGGCGCTCCTGCCGTGGCTGCGCGGCGCGCACTGCTTCTCCTGGTGGCCGTTCGATACCCGGCTTCCGCTCGCCGCACGGGAGGGACTGTGGCGCGGGGCGATGGACATACTGGGCGGTTCCGGGGTGCCGGTCGATGTGATGTTCGAGTTCGTGCCGGACGACGCCTCCGAGGCTCTGGTCCGCGACGCCGAATGGTTACGGGGCGTGCTGGGCTGACTCCGCGCCCGGCGCCGCGTCCGCGAGTCCGGCGTAGACTTGAGGCGCTATGTTGCGCACGATGTTCAAGTCCAAGATCCACCGGGCCACGGTGACACACGCCGATCTCCACTACGTGGGATCGGTGACGGTCGACCTCGACCTCCTCGAGGCCTCTGACATCCTGCCCGGCGAATTGGTCTCGATCGTGGATGTGACGAACGGTTCCCGTCTGGAGACCTACACGATCGCCGGCGAGCGCGGCTCCGGAGTGATCGGTATCAACGGAGCGGCCGCGCACCTGGTGCACGTGGGCGACACCGTGATCCTCATGAGCTACGGCCAGATGACCACCGAGGAGGCACGCGAGTTCGTGCCGAGCGTGGTGCACGTCGACGGCATGAACCGCATCATCCAGCTGGGCTCCGACCCGGCCGAGGCCGTGACGGCAGGTTCCGTCCGCCCCCCGCACGCACTCTGAAGCGCTCCGCTCGCCCTCGCGACTGGGCACTAAATCACAGTGTTCCGCACCGCGACTGCGATTTAGTGCCTACTCGACGGGGACGGCCTGACCCACCGGTTCCACCCACCGACCTCGCTAGTTCCATGCCAAACCGCTCAAACAATGAGCGAATTCGCAACCACATAGCGAGTTCGCGTGGAATTGCGCCCTGGGTAGCGGACTCGGCGGGAACCCCCGGCTGGAAGTAGCGAATTCGACCGCTCCCAGCACCCATGACCCCCGTCACTTAAGTTGAGGTAAGCCTTACCTTCCTATAGCGTGTGTTTTTGGCAAATAAAGGAACAATTTTGTTGCCTAATCATTCGCATCGTTGGAGGACAGCTTTGTCACGCTTCAAGACCCTCGCCACGGGAACGGCCCTGGTCGCAGCACTTATCGGACTTTCCGCCTGCGGCAACGCCGGCGACACCAAGGCCGCCGACGCCGGCAACGCCACCATCACCATCCAGACGAACACCGGGTCCATGGACGTCAAGACCAAACCGGCCCGCATCGCCGCCCTCGACAACACCTCCATGGCCACGATCAAGGCCTTGGGTGTCGAGCCGGTCGCCGTTCCCAAGACCCTCCTTCCGAAGGACGGCTACCAGGACTGGGCCTCCAACGACGCCATCAAGGACGCCGGCAGCCACCGCGAGCCCAAGTTCGAGAACATCAGCGAGGCGCAGCCGGATCTGATCATCGGCGGCTACCGCTTCTCGAGCCACACGGAGAAGCTCAGCAAGATCGCGCCCGTGGTCGACATCGCACCCTCCGACAAGGAAGGCGCCTCCTACCTGGACGGCCTGAAGAAACAGACCCTCACCCTGGGCGACATCCTGGACAAGAAGGAGGAGGCGAAGAAGATCGTCGCGGATCTCGACGCCGCCGTCGCCGACTCCAAGAAGGCCACCAACGGCCAGACCGTCTTCCTCGCCAACTCCTCCGGTGGCAAGATCGACAACGGTGCGGGCCGGATCGGCCGCGTGATGGAGGGTGTGAACCTCAAGGACGTCTTCTCCAAGGACGACGGCAAGCTCAAGTCCGACTCCGTGCACAACAACTCCGGTCTCTCCCCCGAGACCGTCGCCGCTGCCAAGCCCGAGTGGATGATCGTGATGGACCGCGATGCCGCCGTCACCGAGGCAGGCAAGGACTTCAAGCCTGCGAAGTCGGTCATCGAAGGCCTCGGCAGCGTCTGGAAGGACACCCCGTTCTTCGCCAAGAACCAGATCGTCTACCTGCCCGCCGACTTCTACCTGACCGAGGGCATCCAGGCGTACACCGACGTCTTCAAGGGCATCGCCACGGCGTTCAACGGCGCCGCCAAGTAATCGCGTAACGCAGTGACTTCACGCCTCTTCAGGATGGCGACGGCGGCCGCCGTCGCCATCCTGCTGTTCGTTTCGCTTCTGGTGGGCGGCTATGACATCTCCCTCCCGAAGCTCTTCAGCGACCCCGCCGCGCAGGAGATGTTCTGGCTGTCCCGGGTGCCGCGCACCCTGGCCTTGGTCTTCGCCGCGGCCGCCATGAGCATCTCCGGCGTGATCATGCAGATGGTCACCCAGAACAAGTTCGTCGAGCCGAGCACCGCAGGCACCAGTCAGTGGGCCGGGCTCGGCATGCTCGTGGTGCTGCTGATCGCCCCGGAGGCCACTCCCCTGGTCAAGATGGCGGTCGCCACGGGCCTCGCCTTCCTGGGGACCTGGCTCTTCCTGGCCATCCTGGACCGCATCCGGCTGCGTTCCTCCGTGGTGGTCCCCCTGGTGGGGATCATGCTCGGGGCCGTGGTCGGCGCTGCCACCACGTACCTGGCCGGGACCTTCAATCTCATGCAGGCCCTGACTTCCTGGCGTTCGGGTGGTTTCAGCGGCATCGTGCAGGGCTTCTACGAACCACTCTGGATCGTGGCCGGCATCGCCGTGGCGGCGTTCCTGGTGGCGGACCGGTTCACCGTCACCGGGCTCGGCCAGGACATGGCCACGGGTCTCGGCCTCAACTACCGCCGTGTCGTGTTCCTCGGCGTCATCATGGTGGCGCTGGCCACCGGGGTGACGAGCGTCGTGGTCGGCTTCATCCCGTTCCTCGGCCTGATCGTGCCGAACATGGTCTCGATGATCCTCGGCGATGACCTCCGCCGGAATCTTCCGTGGGTGGTGGCCGCCGGCGTCGCGCTCCTGCTCGCCTGCGATCTCATCGGCCGAGTCGTCGTCGCCCCGATGGAGATTCCCGCCTCCGTGGTCCTCGGGGCGCTCGGCGCCGTCGTCTTCATCATCCTGCTGCTGCGCAGCCAGCGCTCGGCGGCGGCCCCGGCTCTGGAACGGGAGCGCGCATGAGCACGACACTCGCACCGGTCGAGGCTCCCCTCGCCGCCGCCGGACGACGACGGCGCACGCCCCTGCGTCCGGGCACCCGCCTGGCGCTGATGGCCGCCGCGGTGCTGCTCGCCGTCGTCGCCTTCCTCTTCCTGTTCATCCGCGGTTCGTTCTGGTTCGCGCTGGATGCGCGGCTGTCGATGCTGGCGGCCATGGTCATCGCGGCGTTCACGCAGGGTGTGGGCACCGTGGTGTTCCACACGATCACGGGAAACCGCATCCTGACACCGTCGATCATGGGCTTGGATTCCCTCTATACGCTGTCCCAGACGCTCATGGTGTTCGTCTTCGGCGGGGCCGCGGTGGCCCAGCAGGAAGGCATCGGGAAGGTCCTGGCACAGACGGCGCTCATGGTGGTCTTCGCGACCGTCCTGTACCGCTGGCTGTTCTCCGGAAAGAACGGCAGCCTGTACATCCTGCTGCTGGTGGGCGTGGTGTTCGGCCTGGCTTTCGATTCGATCGCCGTGTTCGTGCAGCGCATGCTGAACCCGACGGACCACGATCTGCTCTCCGCCAAATTGTTCGGCCGGATGGGCGACGTCAACGCCTCGCACCTCCCGGTGGCCTTCGGGGTCTGCGCGGTGGTCGGCGCGATCCTGTGGCTGCGGCGCTACCGGCTGGACGTGCTGCTGCTCGGCCGGGATACGGCCCAGGGGCTGGGCGTGGACCACCGGCGTGAACTCACGCTCATGCTGGTCCTCGTCTCCGTCATGGTGGCGTTCTCCACGGCCCTGGTGGGGCCCATGACGTTCTTCGGCTTCGTCGTGGCGACCTTGGCCTACCAAGTGGCAGGCAGTCACGAACACCGCTTCGTGATGCCGATGGCCTTCCTGCTGGGACTGTTCACGCTGGTGGCGGGGCAGTTCATCATGCAGCACGTGTTCTACGCGGCGGGTTTCCTGACCGTGATCATCGAATTCCTGGGCGGCATCGTGTTCCTGGTGCTGCTCCTGCGGAAGGGGCGGGTGTGATCTCTTTTTCTGATGTGACCAAGAACTACGGCGAGACGAGGGTCCTCGGACCGGTCTCCGCGACCATCCCGCAGGGTGGTGTGACGAGCCTGATCGGACCCAATGGTGCGGGAAAGTCGACCCTGCTGACCATTCTGGGCCGGCTCGCCGAGGCCGACTCGGGGACGGTGTCGGTGGGTGGGCTGGAGGTGCGCCGGGCGGATGGAAAGGGCGTCAAGAGCTCCGAGCTGGCCCGGACCGTGGCGATTCTGCGCCAGGAGAACCATCTGGCGGCGCGGCTGACCGTCCGGGATCTCGTGGCTCTCGGCCGGTTCCCGCATTCGCGAGGCCGGCTGACCGCTGCATGCGTCGAAGCGGTGGATGCGGCGCTGACGTTCCTGAACCTGACGGAACTCCAGGGGCGCTTCCTGGACCAGCTCTCCGGCGGACAGCGGCAACGGGCTTTCGTGGCCATGGTGCTGGCGCAGGACACGGACTACATCCTGCTCGACGAGCCGCTGAACAACCTCGACATGAAGCACGCCGTGCTCATGATGAAGCAGTTGCGCCGGGCGGCAGACGAACTGGGCAAGACGGTGGTGCTCGTGATCCACGATGTGAACTTCGCGGCCGCCTACTCGGACCGCATCCTGGCTCTGCGCAACGGCGTCCTGGTGCACGAGGGCACCGTCGAGGAGACCATGACCGCAGAGGTCCTGAGCAGCGTCTTCGACACCCCCGTCACCGTCCACACCATCGGTTGCCACCCGACGGCGGTGTACACGCACTGAGTGCGGGCACGCTCGTCGAACCCGGCAGCTTGTCGCGAGATGTGCCGGCAGGTATTCACGCGCGGTGGGATGATGGCCGTATGCCCGAGGAAAAGGTAACCGGACCGGCGTCGTATTTCCCGTCGATCGAGAAGAAGTACGGACAACCGATCAGCCATTGGATGGCCGAACTGGATGCTGTGGCGGACCGGAAGCACATGGAACAGGTGGCCTATCTCAAAGAGACGTTCGGCATGGGCCACGGTCACGCGAACGCCCTCGTGGGGTGGCACCGGCAGCACCACGGCGGCTGAGCGCGCTCTCCGGGTCCTGCGGGGAACTATTTGCCGACGGCCAGTCGTTCGTCTCTCACCCGGAACGGCTTGGGCCGCAGCGTGGCCCGGCCCATCAGCCACTCGACGGGGCCGGTACCGACCCAGCGATCCCAGCACCAGGACAACAACAGCGGCAGTAGCACCACGAGCGCCCAGCCGAACGGTTCGGGTCCGGAGAGGACCCGGCCATGAACGAGGAGCCAGAGCGCGATGAGCCCGACGTGGAGCAGATAGAGACTCAGGGCATGCCGGCCCCAGATCCGCAGTGGCGCGAAAATCCGGCGGATCACCGCGGCGGCCCCTCGTTCCCGCACCGTCGCGAGCAGGACCACGACCACATACACCGCGAAGACCAGCCCGACGTCGTGCAGCGTATCGACGTAGCTGCCCGAGACGCCGAAGTGGCGGCCCGTGACCCGCTCAGCGAGCGGGCGGACGGCGTAGGCCAGAGGCGCGATCACCGCCATCGTCCACAGCACGCGGTCGCGACGCAGACCGTGCCGGATGAGCAGCCCGCCCAGCAGGAAGAACGGCAAGAGATTGCTCAGCCGGTACGACGGCCCGAGCGCCACCAGGTCGGCCAGGAAACGCGTCACAGGATCCGCGGTCGCGATCCACGCCTGCGACCGCACGAAGGCATTGAACGGGTCGCTCGCCAGGGCGACGAACAAGGTGACGGCGGCCAGCCACGGGGTCCGGAGCCGCAGGAGCGGGACTCCGATGATCAGAAGCAGTCCAAGGTAGGCGAGTATGACCGCCACCCAGGTGCCCCACGTCGCCATCCAGAGCCCGAGCCCGATCAGGATGAGCCCACGCAGCGCCTGCTGCAGGAACATCCGGCCAGTGCCCGAGGAAGCATTCCAGCTCAGTTGCGCGGACATTCCCATGACGAGCGCGAACAGGGGCGAGGCGACGTCGTTGACATTGCCCACCACGAGCTGCACCACCCGGGGCGCGCTGAGGAAGAATCCCGCCGCGTGGGCGACGAGCATGGCGATGATCGCCACCCCGCGCAAGACATCAGGGACTGGCAGGCGGCGCCGCAAACGATTCATGTGACCCCCATCAGATGTTCCACCTCATCCTATGCGGCGGATCATGGCGGGCGGCAGTCCCCTTGCGCCCAATAAATGAGACAAAATAGTCCACAGTGCGGACGCGGAAGTAGGGTGAGACCGTGTTGGGAGTTCTCGCCGGTTTCTTCGTGGTCTGGTCCATCATCGGGGTGGGCTGGTTCGTGGGGCGTCGCAAGATCCTCGGGGAGAACGCAGGGCCCACCCTCAGCCGCCTGGCCTTCTTCGTCGCCAGCCCCGCACTCCTCTTCGAGACACTCTCCAAGGCTCGCCTCGAAGACGTCCTCGGGCCCCAGCTCGCGGTGGCCGCCATCGGCGGAACCGCCGTCGGCGTCGCCTATCACCTGGTCAGCAAGCTGCTGCTCAAACGTGAGACGCCGGAGAGCATCATCGGCGCCATGAGCGCCAGCCAGGCGAACAGTGCCAATCTGGGCATCCCCATCGCCGTGTACGTCCTCGGCGACGCGAGCTATGTGGCTCCCCTGCTGATCTTCCAGCTGGCGTTCTACAACCCGATCAACCTCATGCTTCTGGACGCCACCCTCGGCACCCGGAGCACCCGGCAGAACCCCGTGCTGAAATTCCTGCTGATCATCGTGCGCAACCCCGTGATCATGGCCTCGGCGCTGGCGCTCATCCTCTCGGCCCTGCACCTGAAACTGCCCGATCTCGTGCTCCAGCCGATCCACTTCATCGGCGGCGCGGCCGTCCCGGCCATGCTCATGTCCTTCGGCATGTCCCTGAACGGCAACCGCCCGCTCGCCGCGGCCAGCGGCCGTCGCGTCGACATTCTGGTGGCGTCGTCCTTCAAGCTGATCCTGCACCCGGTTCTGGCTTTTCTGGCGGCGCACTTCCTGCTCGGCCTCGAGGGCCACGCACTCTTCGCCGCCACCATCGCCGGGGCACTGCCCACGGCGCAGAACGTCTTCGTCGCCGCCAGCCGCTACCAGCAGGGCGTGACCGTGGCGAAGGACACCGTTCTCATCACAACGGTCATCGCCGTACCGGCCATGATCGTCATCGCGTCCTTCCTGCACTGACTCCCTTCTGCACCGACGACGACGGCGCGCGCCCAAGTGGGCGACGCAGCCCCCCTGGACGGAACCACACGACAGGCCGTCAGCTCAGGACCCACGGCGAAATGCGGGCGGCACGGTCAGGATCACAGCCGCTCAGCGCCGATCCCCAGCGGATCATGAGCAGGCCGGGACCTTCATTGCTTCGCGTCGCCTCGACCTGACTGCCGTCGAGGTACTTCTTCTGGTACTTCTCGATGCCGTCCGAGGTCACGACGACCTCCTCGATCCACGACGGGAGGGCTGCGGCGGGGAACCTGACCCAGAGCAGCACTTCCTGCATGGACCGCAGGGAGATGTGACCGCACTGGTTCCGCCGGGGATACCCCGAAGGGAACCTCACCTCGAACTCGAAGACCGTGGTCTCCCCCTCGGGCACCGTGTGGTCGATTGCGAAACGCCCTATCGATCCGACACCCCAGGACCCCGTTTCAGCCGCGATGAACCGGCAGCCTTGCAGGGCCGTGAAGACCGGCATGACATCCGTCGGCGCCTCCGTGTGATGGGACCAGCTGAATTCCGTGGCCGGACCGTCGACCGCTTGAACCCGCATGCGTACTCGGAGACGCTCGATCAGCCCCTGAGCATCCACGTCCGCGACCAGATGTGCGGACTGTTCCTGGAGGCCGACTTCCCCCACATTCGCGACCGTGCGCGCATAGACGGTCTCGAAATGTTCACTGAGGATCGGCGGCCGCCCCGGGTGACGTGACGGCTCCGGCTTCGTGCCATCCGGGATCAGCGAAGTCAGCTCCCCTGCAGCCAGGCCCAGGATCTCCTCGATTACGGACACCATCGACAGGGATTTGGCGCCCTGAGGCTTTCTCACGCCGGAACGCCAGTGGCTCAGAGCCCCGATCGACACCCATTCACCCCGCTTCGCCAGACGCCCTTGAAGAGAACTCAGCGACACTCCGGCCTCACGCAGGGCCGCGGCGAGAGCCTCGGAGAACTCAGTCGTTGACTTTCTCAAGGGCATCCTCGCAATCTCTGTTCGGCAATCTCTGTTCAAACGGCCAGCCGGCCGGCGTCGTGGGTCACAGCGGTCGGCGGCCTGCTGAGGGTCACTCAGCAGGCCGCCGACCACGGACGCTGCCACGGTCATCCCGCTCAGGTCCGGAGCGGGGGATCCCGGACCCGCGGTGGCGTCACCGTGATGCCCACGGGTGCGCCAGCCATGGCTTGCCTCAGAGACTGGCAAACTAAACCGATTAAGTCAACGCCATGTTGACTTAATCGACACATATTGCGTCAGTCGGCCTCAGCCGATCGCGACATCCGCGATGAGACCGTCAAGTTTCTTCATCCAGTCGAACGTGGACCGCGTGATGGTGTCGTCGCCCTCCTCCTTGCCGTCCCGATCGACGGCGTAGCCGAAGACTCCGCCTTTCTCTCCGCCCTGAGGCTGCCACCGCGCATAGGCCGCGGCCCTGCTGGTGTCGAAGGGGGCGTTGACGTCACCCCAGCGAGCTCCCCGCTCTTCGTAGAAGGAGAATCCCGGCAGGAATTGGCAGGACGAGATGTACGGGGCGAAGGTCTTCCAGCTCGACTCCAGCGATGCCGCACTGCGGCCATAGGCCTGAAGCAGGAGGTAGTCGATGTACGGGGCCGCCTGGCGCACGAGCGGGTGAGTGCCGTCGTCATTCGTATCGAGGATGAGGTACTTGCCGGTGCCGGACTTCGGGCCCAGAGACTTGCTCAGCGCCCGGATCACGCCGCTGGCACGCGTCAGCTCGTCCGCGGTCAGATTCCGCTCGAGATCGATGTCCAGACCGTCCAGACCGTACGGCCGGACATAGGTGTCCAGCAGTTGCTCGGCATAGGCCTCGTAGGAGGCCTCCGTGAGCGGTATCGACGCATCCGCGATCTTGTCCACGAACAGCGTGAAGATGACATCGGTGCCCTGGGCGTGCAGCTTCGGGATATAGCTGTCCCGCGCAGCGGCCCACATGTCCGGGTCGTCCGCCGGCGACGTCGCGAACATCGAGACGATGTCGACCTCCTCCGGGATGTCGTCCATGCGCTGGGAGTTCGGCGCACGGTCAGCAGCCTTCGTGGTCGCGACATCGCGCCACATCCGGTAATAACCGAGCGATACCGGTGGTGCCGAACATGTCCGGGCTCCGGTCGAGCCGCCCGCGGCGGTCTCTCCAAGGGGGATCTGCGACCCTGGAGAGGCCGGCGCGGCGTTGGCCGGTACACCGCAGAACGTGCCGAACATGGTGGCGAGGGCGACGGCGGACGCCGCCAGACCTCTGAGCCGACGGGTGGATGTCATCTCATGCTCCTTCATTTCGATATTCACAATGCGGATCGGCTGCCTCAGCGCAGGACGAGTTCGTTGACTCCCGGGGCCTGGGAGGCGGGCGCGAACAGGATCCGGACTCCGGACACCGCCCACGATGGATCCACGGCGAAGGCCGTGTACGGCGTCCCCGACCGCACAGCTCCGAGGTCCACCCATGCACCGTCACGGAGGACCTGGACCGTACCGGACACGGCTCCGACCACCTCGACCTGCCGCGCGTTCACCGGTGCATCCAAGGTCCGTTGCAGGAAGGAACCGGTCACCGGCGAGGAGGCGGCCTGATAAGCGGTCCCGGGATCGGCGTCGAACGCCGCTGGCGCGCCCTGGCCCGAGACCGAGGCCAGATTGCTCGTGGCCGACGACGGCGCCGCCGCCTGCAACTCGCGGATCTTCACCCACTGCCCTCCGGAGTTCGGGGCGGTCGCCCGCCAGCGGACGTACCGGGCCTGCACCGGCGCATCGAAGGTGTACTGAACCAGCGGCCGGGCCGTGAACGTTCCCGCGGTGGTCCAGGTGACGCCGTCGGCCGAATAGTCCAGTGCGGCGTTGTAGATCATGTCGCCGGTCTGGGTATCGCTGTCCGACTGCCGCACGAGGATGGATCCCACCGGCTTCACGGCACCGAGATCGAGCTGCACAGCGCTGCCCGCGACGGGCGCCTGATTCGACCAGTAGAAGCTCTGCGGGTCGCCGTCCGTCATCTTGCCGGTCACGTTGCCGGAGTAGGTGCCCATGGTGCTGGACGCGGTCCCGGGATAAACCGGGGCCACCATCGCTTCAGCGCCGAGCCAGTCCCGGTAGAGGGCTGTGGCCTTGGTGCTGAACGCTTCGAAGGCACCGTCCCCGACAGACGGTGTGATCACGTTCTGGGTGACGGCCCCGTTCTCCCCGAGGTCCGGGACGGTGGGTTTCTTCGCCTGCTCGATGGCCGAGGACGCCGCGAAGTACTCCTTGGTGGCGGTGGCCCCATCGCCGGCGTCGAGCGCCTTCAGCATCGCCAGCTGATGCCGGAGTGCTGAGGCCCAGAGCGCTGCGGCGTCGACCCAGGGTTCGGCATCCCGCGCGAAGCCGGGCTGCGCCATGCGCGTCAGTGTCTGAGGGAGCTGTTCGATGGTCTTCAGACGAGCCAGAAGCGCGCTGCCCGCGCCCGGGTCCTTACGGTCCCGGGCCGCCCAGAAGTCCTGGATGTCCTTGTTCAGGACCGGCGCGTTCTCCGTGCCCGGACGGTAGGGCCAGTTCTGGTTCAGATCGACGAAGGTGTTCAGTGCGGCCCGGGTCCCGGCGTCGGGTCCTGCCAGTTCACGGAGCGCGGAGGCCATGGACGCGGCCGGATCGTAGGCGGGTCCGTTCCAGGTGTAGTCACCGTAGCCCGCGAGGGACGGCAACGAGGCATAGGGCTCGATCATCGGGTTCGACGTGATGCCGTCGATGTACTTGTAGAGGTCCGGATCGCGGCCCGTGAGCGGGTTGAGGAAGAGGCGTCCACGCTGCCCGTCGTTGACCGGGAAGTTGTCCCAGATGTACAGGTGCTTCGTGGCGTAGGAGGTGCCGGCCCGCTGCACCGATGCCGCGGTGATGGTGTCGGAGAAGACTCCCTCACCGGTCCACTGGACGCGGATATCGGGATTCAGCCGGGCCCCGAACTCCCCTTTGTACGGGTCCGGGCCGGAACCGTTGTAGTTCGTGGGGACGGTCTGCAATGGAGGCAACCCGTGGGGCTTGATGTACTCGTTCTCCAGGCGGTTCAGGTAGTCGGCCTGAGCGTCGGCCAGCCAGTGCCAGTTCCCCTGATCGGGGTACTTGGCCTTGTCCGCCGCACAGTGGAAGGAGAGCGGAATGTCATCGAGGGCGACGTAGAAGGACCGCACCCCGAGTGTCCTGAGCTGCTCGAACTTGGCCACCGTGGCCTGGAAGTCCGCATCTGAGGAATAGCAGACGTCATTGCCGGGCGAGAGCGCGAAGGTGAAGTCGACGTGGTTGGCGTTCGCCCCCTTGACGAGCTGGTCCATCCGTTCCAGATCGGTGCCACTGTAGAGCGTGCGCCATTGCGCGCGCAGGAGGGCGTCGTCCTTCGGGGTGTAGATGTAGGTGTTCAGCTTGTGTTCGCCGTAGAAGGCGAATTGGTCCAGACGCGCCTGCTGAGACCAGGGGATCCCGTAGAAGCCTTCGATCGCACCGCGGATGGACATGAGTGGCCAGTCGCGGATGACGACGCCGGGCGCGGACTTGCCCGTGACGAGCTGCCGCAGGGATTGGGCGGCGTAGAAGGCGCCTCGGGCGTCGAAGCCATTGAGAGCGATGACCGGGCGGCCGTCGTAGCGCCCGGAAGTCAGGACATAGCCGTCGGCGCGCAGATCGCTCGCATCATGCGCGCCCATGCCGGCCACCACCCGGGCGATGGCGGGGTTGTCCTGGACCGTTCCGAGGTAGATCTCCTTGCCCGCGGAGCGTGGTGTCGCCGAAACCTCGGCCTTGCCGCCGGCCTCCTGGACGATCCGCTTGACCAGTTCAACCGTCGCCTGGTCCGGGTTCTGACCGGTGACGATGGTGACCTTGCCGGACAACGGCACCGGGTCACCGCCTTGGCGGAGCGATTGTGGGGTCGGGTACAGCGCCGGCACCGCGGTGGGACTCTGAGCCACCGGATCTCCGGCCGGTGCAGCCTTGGCAAAAGCGGGTACCGCTCCCATCCCCAGGCCCCCGAGCGAGACCGCCACGGCGATCAATGCCGCCCCGGAACGGTGTCTGCGGCCGGTCCTTCGTTTCATCTTCCCTGGTTTTTCCGCCGCGTTCATGCTTGAACCTGCTTTCTATACCGGTTAAGGAATCACGAGGATGCTATGACGTGCATCACACTTTGGCTAGAGGTTCCGGCTTGACAAGAATGATCCGGCCGCAGTGACCCTATGATCGAGAACTATGGAGAATGCCAAGTCGCGGAAGGGCGCAGCCAAGCGGGAAGAGATACTCCGGGTGGCGCTCGAAGTGTTCGGCGATGGCGGGGAGGAACAGGCGAGCCTGCGCGAGATCGCCCGCCGCTGCGGCACCACCACCGGGGGCATCCTCTACTATTTCGAGTCCAAGGAAGACCTGCTCGTCGAGGTGCTGCGCTCGCGGGATTTCTACAAGGACGGCGGCCCTGCGACAGTCGATTCCTTCATGTCCGATGGCGACCTGCATGAGGACTTCAGTATTCTCGAGCAGCAGATTCGGCACAACACGGAGAATCCTGGGCTCGTCGCCCTATTCGTCGCCATGGGCAGCCGGGCGCGTGCCGCGGGGCATCCGGCCGCCCCCTTCTTCCGCGATCGTTATGACCGCATGCGTGCATCGATCGTCGAATACCTCAAAGGATTCGACGTCCACCCGCGGAACGGGCTGAGTCACGAGACGGCCGCAACGATCGCTCTCGCCACCATGGACGGTCTTCAACTGCAATGGCTCGCTGATGAATCGGTGGACATGGTCGCCGCTATCCAGGGAGCCTTCAGCGCGGTGTACGAACTCCCGGACGGCGTTCCACCCGGCGCGGCCCTCTGAGCTGTCCCAGGAGCATCGCCCCGAACGCGAGCACCAGTCCCAGCAATTGCAGAGGACCGAACGTCTCACCCTTGACGAGCACCCCCAGTGTGGCCGCCATCAGCGGTGACAGGAAGCCGAGAAGAGAAGCCCTGGTCACGGGCAGTTTTCCGATGGCCCAGAACCACAGCGCGTAGGCCAGCAGGCCGCCCACCAAGCCGAGCCACAGATATCCCGCCAGGCCGCGCGCGTCGACGACTTCCGGGAGCCCCTCCACCAGCAGCGTCAGCGGCAGCAGGAAGAGCCCTCCTGCCGTGAGCTGCCAGCCGACGACGGCGATCGGCCGGACGCCGTCGGGCTTGCCCCACTTCTTGGTCAGGACGATGCCGAGCGCCATCGACGCCGTGCCTGCCAAGCCCGCCACGACACCGACGGCGTCGAGCGCCGCCGAACGTCCGAGTACGACGAAGGCCACTCCGACAGCTCCCACCACAGCCCAGGCAAGCCGCCAGAATGCGAGTTTCTCCTTCAGTACGGCGACGGCCAGGAACACGACGACCAACGGCTGCGCGGCACCGAGCGTGGCGGCCACCCCGCCCGGCAGATGACCCGCTGAAATGAAGAGGAGCGGGAAGAAGAAACCGATGTTCAGCAGGCCGAGGACCGCCGCCCGGAACCACCAGATGCCGCGCGGCAGAGCTCTGCCCAGCGCCAACGCCACGAGTCCGGCGGGCAGAGCCCGGGCCAGCCCGGCGAACAGCGGATGCCCCGCAGGCAGGAAGTCCGTGGTGACGAGATAGGTGGTGCCCCAGGAGAGCGGGGCAAGAGCCGCGAGAACCGTCACCAGAGCCAACGGCAGCGTACGACGGCGGTCGGCGGGTACCGGTGATTGAGGGGCGGAGCTCGCCTCGAGGACTTCGGTGGTCATGCATCCACTGTGACTCAGGCAGGATCAATGAGTCCAACACATAGATTTCATCGAAATCATGAGTACTTTAGATGGATGGAACTGCAACAGATGCGATACGTCGTCGCCATCGCGGAAACCGGGAGTTTCACCCGCGCCGCGGCACGGCATTTCGTGGTCCAGTCCGCCCTGAGCCACCAGATCGCCGCCCTTGAGCGCGAACTCGGGACACCCCTCTTCGTCCGTTCCAGTCGCCAGGTGAGGCTCACGGAAGCCGGCGATGCATTCCTCCCGCACGCCAGAGCCTGCCTGGAATCCGCCGAGCGGGCGAAGAACGAGGCTGCCGCCGCACAGGGCGTGGTCCGCGGCACCTTGCGGATCGGGTTCATCCCCACGCTGACCGCCGTCGAACTCCCGCGACTGCTCCGGGAGTGCCGCGAGCGCTTTCCCGAGCTGACCCTCGCCGCCCGCGTCTCCAATAGCGAGGAGATGATCCAGGAGATCCGCACCGGGACACTCGACCTCGGTTTCCTCGGACTCCTGGACGGCACACGAGTGGAAGGCGTCGACTCCCGGGAACTGACCCGGGACAGCCTGGTCGCGGTACTCGCGCCCGGGCATCCACTGGCCCGGCAGGCGCAGCTCTCCCTGGAAGAACTGAGCGGGGAACCGTTCGCCGATTTCCCCTACACCTCGGCCGGGCGCAAACAGAGTGACGCCGCCTTCGCTCGGGCCGGCATCGAACGCAGGGTCGCGTACGAGCTGGGGTCCATGGAGCTGATGTGCGAACTCGTGGCGAACGGCCTGGCCGTCATGCTCCTGCCGGGGCGCTATGCGGCGGCGCTTCCGGGCGTTGTCGCCGTCCCGCTGCGTGAGCAGACAGTGCGCCACGAGTACCTCGCCTGGGACCGGCTCCACCCCAGCCCGGCTGCGCGGGCGTTCCTGGACTTGGTGAAGGAGTTCCAGGCGGACTGAAGTCAGTTCGCGAAGCGCGCAGCCAACTCTGCGATGCGCGCGGCGCGATGCTCCAAACGCATGCGCCCTGCCCGTTCGAGCAGACTGATCCCGTGCAGGGCGCCCCAAAACGCCTCGGTGGCAGCGCCGTCGCCGTCGTCCCCGATCGCATCAGCGAGCACTTGGTACGCCGCGCGCAGTTCCGCGCGCGTGTCCTCACTGGCGAACGGCGTGTCCAGGGGCTGCTGGAACATGGCCTCATAGACGGCCGGATGCTCTGCGCCGAACTCGAGATATGCGAGCGCCACCGCCTCTGCGGCGTCCCGCCCCAGCCGATCACCCAGGGCCCGACGGCAACGGTCCATCAGCTCAACGAAGCCTTCAAAGGCCAGCGTCAGCATGATCTCCGCCTTGCCGCCGGGGAAGTGCCCGTAGAGCACCGGCTGGGTGTAACCGATCGCGTCGGCAAGATGACGCGTGGTCACGGCGGTCCATCCGTTCGCGTCGGCACGCTCCCTGGCCGCGTCGAGAATGCGACGACGGCGCTCCTCGCCACGCTGCTGCCGCATCTTTGAATCCACCCTGAGAACCCCTTGCCATCCGTGCCGACGAGACCTACTCTAGCATTGCTAGAATATATAGCACTGCTAGATATTGGAGATGTCCATGGAAACCGTGTTCGCAGTCCTGGCCGTGACCGTCGTCGGCCTCATGGTAGGCGTGGAATTCTCCGTCGCCTTCGTCATCAACCCGATCCTGCGCGCTCTGCCGCTGGAGGCGTGCATCGAAGCGCGAGCCCACGGCGGCCGCATGCTGGGGCGCGTGATGCCATTCTGGTATTTCGGGTCCCTGGTACTGATCGCCGTCCTCGCGATCCTCACCTGGGGCGGTCCGGCGGCGACGGCGGGGGTGATCGCCGTGGTCCTGATGGCCGCCAGCGTGGTCCTCTCGATCGCCCTGCTGGTCCCCCTCAACAATCGCGGCAAGCACTGGACCGCGGAAAACCACCCGGCCGACTGGCGGGAACTCCAGCAGCGCTGGGACCGACTGCACTATCTGCGCGTAGCGGTCATCGTGGCCGCGTTCATCCTGGTGGCAGTGGCGGCCACCACCGTCTGACCCCTAGACCAGGGCCACCTGGCCCAGCAGCTCGGCGGAGCGGAGCTTCGCCTCGGTGCCCGGAGCCTGGTGCGCCACGATGAGTTCGTCGGCATCCGCGTGCTTCGCAAAACCTTCGAGATACTCCAGTACGGCGTCGGGCTCGCCGACTGCGGAGTAGCGGACCATCTCGCGCAGATGCTGCCCCTGCGGGGAGTCCAACACCAGGTCCGCCTCGTCCGCCGTGAACACGTGGTCCTTGCCGAAGAAGGTCTGGACCCGCTGGCGGAGTGCATCACGCAGCAGCTCCTGAGCCGTCTGATTGGAGTCGGCCGCGACGACGTTCACGCCCGCGATCACATAGGGTTCGGCCAGCTGCGCTGAGGGCTTGAACTGCTGCCGGTAGATCCGCACAGCGTCCTGCAGGGCCGCCGGGGCGAAGTGCGAGGCGAAGGCATAGGGCAGGCCGAGCGCGGCCGCGAGCTTCGCCCCGAACAGGGAGGACCCCAGGATGTACAGCGGCACCTCGGTGCCCTTGCCCGGGGTCGCCTCGACACCGGGGATGAGGGTCTTGTCGCCGAGGAAGGCCTGAAGTTCCTGAACGTCCTGGGGGAAGGTGTCGGCGGCCATCGGGTCGCGGCGCAGGGCGCGCATGGTGTTCTGGTCGCTGCCGGGTGCACGGCCCAATCCGAGGTCGATGCGGCCCGGGTGGAGCGTCTCAAGGGTTCCGAACTGCTCCGCGATGGTCAGCGGCGAGTGATTCGGGAGCATGACTCCCCCGGCGCCGAGACGGATGCTCTCGGTGTGCGCCGCCACGTGCGCGATCAGCACGCTCGTCGCCGAGGACGCGATGCTGGCCATGTTGTGGTGCTCGGCATACCAGACGCGCTCGTACCCGGCACGCTCGGCCAGGCGGGCCAGCTCCACACTGCCGTCCAGACTCTCCTTCACGCTCTGCCCGGGTCCGATGGTCGCGAGGTCGAGGATGGAGAGCTTCAGGGACATGGCTGCCTTTCGTGGAGTGCGCGGCGTTGACGCCGCATTCAGAGACAACGACGGCGGGCGGCCGGGCATTCCTGGCAGCTCTCCTCAGGTGCTCCCCAGCGCCTTTTCCCGTCACCGGAGGGACAATGGAAGGAGGAGCCGAACAGGCCGCAAACGCCTCCTGACGGCTTCGCAAGCTAAGGAGGGGATCCCCGTGGACCCCATCATTGCAAGCATCGTGACCGCCGTCGTGATCGTCCTGATCCTGGCCATCATCGCCAGGATGTCGATCCGCATCGTCCAGCAGTACGAGCAGGGCGTCCTCTTCCGGCTGGGCCGGGTGATGGGGGTGCGGCTGCCCGGTTTCCGGCTGATCATCCCCGTGGTCGACCGTCTGCACCTCGTGAGCCTGCGAATCGTGACCATGCCGATCCAGTCTCAGGGCATCATCACCCAGGACAATGTCAGCGTCGACATCTCCGCCGTCGCCTACTACCGGGTCGTCGACTCGGTGAAGTCGGTCGTCGCCATCGAGAACGTGGCCGCCGCCATCAACCAGATCGCCCAGACGACGCTCCGGAAGGTCGTCGGACGGCACACCCTGGATCAGACCCTGTCCGAGACGGAACGTATCAATGACGACATCCGCCAGATCCTGGACGTGCTCACCACCGATTGGGGCATCGAAGTGACCCTGGTGGAGCTGAAGGACATCCAGCTTCCCGAGACGATGAAACGGGCGATGGCCCGGCAGGCCGAGGCCGAGCGGGAGAAGCGGGCCAAGATCATCGCTGCCGAAGGCGAGGCCATCTCCGCCGCCGCCCTGGGCGACGCCTCGGACACCATGATGGCGCACCCGCTGGCACTGCAGCTCCGCAATCTGCAGAGCCTGGTGGAGATCGGCGTGGACAAGAACACCACGGTGGTGTTCCCTGCGCCGCTGATGAGTACCATCGGCGAGCTGTCCACCTTCCTGGGCCGGGAGAACCAGGCGGCCGGTTCCGCCCGGTCGGCGCCGGGCGGACCGTGACCCTCTGAGTCCTTCGATGACCTCTCCGGCGTCGTGCCGTGACGCCGCGATTCCCCGTGTTTCCACACGTCTCGCACCATGTCGAACGGCTTTGACCGGGCGCCCCGGCCACCGTGAAAGTTGCTGCACCAGCTCTACTTTCGAAAGGTCATCATGAGCTCTGCACGATCAACCACCGCGGCCGCCGTCGTCCTCCTCGCCAGCGTCTCCGTAGGGCTCAGCGCCTGCTCGGACCCCGGCGCGAACGCCGCCCCCGGCACGGAACCGTCACCCTCAGCAACTGTCGCGGGCAAGGTTTTCAACCTCAGCCCAGAACAGGACCGCTTCCCCGTCACCGCCGATCCCGCGGCGGCCGCGCTGGTCCCTGCGGCCATCAAGGCCGACGGCACCCTCACCGTCGCCGTCAGCCCATACGCCGCGCCCCTCGCCGTCTACGCCAGTGACAGCAAGACGCCGGTCGGCAACGAGGTGGACATCGCCGTCGCGGTCGCCGAGAAGCTGGGCCTCAAGGCACAGATCGTCCCCACCACCTGGGAGAACTGGCCTCTGGGCGTCGCCTCCGGGAAGTACGAGGCGGTGGTCTCCAACGTGACCGTCACCGAGGAACGCAAGGAGAAGTTCGACTTCGCCAGCTACCGCAGCGACAAGCTGGGCTTCTACGCCAAGAGCGACAGTCCGGTGACCTCCATCAGCAAGCCTGCGGATGTGGCCGGCAAGAAGATCATCGTCGGCTCGGGAACCAATCAGGAGTCGATCCTGCTGGCCTGGGACGCGGAGAACAAGAAGAACGGCCTCGCCCCCGTCCAGTTCCAGTACTACGACGACGACTCGGCCTCGTCGCTGGCCCTCCAGTCCGGGCGCGCGGACCTCACTCTCGGCCCGAACGCGACGTCCGCATACAAGGCGGCGAAAACCGGGCAGACGAAGCTGGTGGGACTGCTCGACGGCGGCTGGCCGCTCAAGGCGAACATCGCCCTGGGCACCCAGAAGGGCAACGGCTTCGCGAAGGCCGCTCAGACCGCGCTCAACGACCTCATCCAGGACGGCACCTACGGCAAGATCCTGGACCGCTGGGGCCTGTCCGAGGAGGCCATCCCGCATTCCGAACTGAACCCGCCGGGCCTGCCGAAGAAGTAGCCCTCCCCCGACGACGCGAGCCGCCAATAGATGCCCGAATCCTGCACGGATAAGGGCATCTATTGGCGGCTCGCGGCCGTGAGGGGAGGTGCTGCTAGATCAGCGCATCCGAGAGGTGGTTCGGCGTGCCGAAGCGGTGCGCGGTGATCGAGACGGCCTGTTCCTTGAGGAAGGTGAGCAGCTCCACGCGACCCGCGGCGACGACGTCGTTCGCGTAGATCGCCACGTCCGGCTTGCCGTCGGCCGCCTCAGCCGTCGGCAGGACCGGTGCGCCGATCAGTCGGATGCGCGCCGAGGACTCCGGGCCGTTCTTCGCGGCGAGACGGCCCACCCGGGCGGCCCACGCGGCGTCGTCCTCCACGATGGCCGGCATACCGGCAGCGCTCAGCGCCTGCACGACGGCGGCGGGCAGCGTCTCCGCGGTGCTCACCACGGTGCCCTCCGGGGTGCGTCCGCCCCAGGCGGTGGCCGCAGCGGCCGCGACACGCAGCACCTCGGCAAGGCCGTGACCGGAAGCCTCACCGCTGAAACGGATGGTCGCCGGGACGGCGTGGTAGCGGAACACATTGCGCTCGGCGGTCAGGCCGGAGGCGTCGCGGGCGGCGCCGAACTCGGAGCCCCAGGCCAGGGCGTCGGACGCCAGGGCGCCTTCCAGCCAGGCGAGATCCTCGGCGGCCAGCCCGGCGGAGCGGGCGGCCGTGAGGAGGCCGCGGGCGGCAGTGGTCGGCGCACCGGAGGCGGACACCTCGGCGTCCTTCCAGGAGCCGAGACCCACCAGGTAGTTGGGGCCGCCGGCCTTGGTGCCAGCGCCCACCGCGGACTTCTTCCAGCCGCCGAACGGCTGGCGGCGCACGATCGCACCGGTGATCCCGCGGTTCACGTACAGGTTGCCGGCCTGGATGTTCTGCAGCCAGTAGTCCAGCTCGGCCGGGTCCAGGGAGTGCAGGCCGGAGGTCAGGCCGTAGTCGATCTCGTTGACGATCGCCACGGCCTCTTCCAGGGTCTCAGCGGTCATGACGCCCAGGATCGGGCCGAAGTATTCGGTCTTGTGGTACTCGCTGCCGCGCTTCACACCGGTGCGGACGCCCGGGCTCCACAGCTTGCCGGACTCGTCCAGCTTCCGGGGCTCCAGCACCCACTTCTCACCCTCGCCGAGGGTGGTCAGGCCGCGCAGGAGCTTACCCTGAGCCGGTTCGATGACCGGGCCCATCTGGGTCTGCGGGTCCACCGGGTAGCCGACCTTGAGGGAGCGTGCGGCGTCCTCCAGCTGCTGATTGAAGCGGCGGGAGGTCGCCACGGAGCCCACCAGCACCACCAGGGAGGCGGCGGAGCACTTCTGGCCGGCGTGACCGAAGGCGGACTGGACGACGTCCTTGGCGGCGAGGTCCAGGTCGGCGGACGGGGTGACGATGATGGCGTTCTTGCCACTGGTCTCGGCCAGCATCGGCAGGTCCTTGCGGAAACTGCGGAACAGCTCGGCGGTCTCGTAACCACCGGTCAGGATCAGGCGGTCCACGGCCGGGTGGGACACCAGCTGCGTGCCGAGCTCACGGTCGGCCAGCTGGACGTACTGCAGTACGCTGCGGTCGATCCCGGCCTCGTCGAAGGCCTCCCAGAGAGCCTCGACCATGACGGCGCCGGAGCGGCGGGCCTGCTTGGCGGGCTTGATGACGACGGCGGAGCCGGCGGCGAGGGAGGCGAGGGTGGAGCCGGCCGGGATGGCCACCGGGAAGTTCCACGGCGGGGTGACGACGGTCAGCTTGGACGGCACGAAGGTGGCGCCGTCCACGTGGTCGAGTTCCTTGGCGAGTTCCGCGTAGTAGTGGGCGAAGTCGATGGCCTCGGAGACCTCGGGGTCGCCCTGGTCCAGGGTCTTGCCGCACTCCGCGGCCATGACCTCGAGCAGCTCGGCGCGGCGGGCCTCCAGGCGGACCCCGGCACGGTGCAGGACGTCCGCACGCTGGGCGCCGGTGAGGGCGCCCCATTCGGTGCCGCGCGCGACGGCGGTGGCGATCACGGCGTCGAGCTCTTCCGCGGTGTTCAGCACGTGGGAGTCCGCCGTGGCGAGGCCGAGTGCGGTGCCGGGCACCCGCTCGAGGATGGCGCGGCCCCAGGCGCGGTTGGCCGGCAGGTCAGGGTCCGTGTCCGGGGTGTTCTCGAAACTCGCGGTGGGGCCGCCGAAGCCGGCGTCACCGGTGGAGAGCGCGGCGCGGGAGAGCTCTTCCCGGGTGAGAGCGGCGTCGTCGAACGCGCCGCGGTCCTGGACACGGTTGGGGCCGGGGACGGTGTCCGTCAGGGCGTCGAGGGAGGCGAGGAAGCGGTTCTTCTCGCGCTCGAAGAGCCCCTCGTTCTTGTCCAGCTCGAACACGGCGGACATGAAGTTCTCCTGGCTCGCGCCTTCTTCCAGGCGGCGGATCAGGTAGGCGATGGCCACATCGAACTCGCCCGGGTGCACCACGGGGGTGTAGAGCAGCAGCGATCCGACGGTGCGCTTCACGGCCTCGGCCTGGCCGGTGGCCATGCCGAGCAGCATTTCGAACTCAAGGCCCTGCTTCACGCCCCGGGCCTCGGCCAGCAGATGCGCGAGCGCCACGTCGAAGAGGTTGTGGCCTGCGACGCCGATGCGGACGTTGGCGATGTGCTCGGGGGTCAGGGCGTAGTCCAGGACGGCCTTGTACGAGGTGTCCGAGTCCTGCTTGCTGCCCCAGGTGGCCAGCGGCCAGCCGTGCAGATCGGCGTCGACCTGCTCCATGGGCAGGTTGGCGCCCTTGACCACGCGCACCTTGATGGGCGCGCCGCCCTGGGCGGTGCGGGCGGCGGACCATTCCTGGAGGCGGATCATGGCGCTCAGGGCGTCCGGGAGATAGGCCTGGAGCACGATGCCGGCTTCCAGGTCCTTGAACTCGGGGCGGTCCAGGAGCTGGGTGAAGACCGCGATGGTCAGCTCCAGGTCCTTGTACTCCTCCATGTCCAGGTTGATGAACTTGCGGGGGCTGGAGGAGGCCGCCAGCCGGTAGAGCGGGGCCAGCTTTTCGATGATGTGCTCCACGGCCTCATCGAATGCCCAGTGGTTGTGCGGGGCGACGGTGGAGGAGACCTTGATGGAGACGTAGTCGACGTCGGGACGGGCCAGCAGCTTCCGGGTGCCTTCGAGGCGTCGGGACGCCTCGTTCTGGCCGAGGATGGCCTCGCCCAGGAGGTTGACGTTGAGGTGGACGCCGTCCTTCTTGATCTTCTGAATGGAGGCGCCGAGCTTGGCGTCCGTGGCGTCCACGATCAGGTGACCGACCATCTCGCGCAGCACGCGGCGGGCCACGGGGATGACGACGCCGGGCAGTACGGGGGCGAGGGAACCACCGAGCGCGACGGCGGACTTCATGTACCAGGGCAGGAAGGCCGGGACCTTGGGAGCCAAGGCCTTGAGGTTGCGGGCCGCGACGCTCAGATCCTCGGGGCGGACGACGCCGTCCACGAAGCCGACGGTGAACGCCAGGCCGTTGGGGTCCTTCAGCACGCCGGCCAGCTGCGCGGCGGAGGCGTCGACGGGAACCTTCGCGCCCTCTTCGAGCCAGCGGCGCACCAATGCAATGGCCTCCGTGGCCAGGTCCTGTGGCTTGACGGCCGGTGATTCGACGTGGGCAGGGGTGGTCATGGCGCTCCTTGCACTTCAATGATGACGCCGTTCCCGGGGTGCGTCACCGGGGGGCGGGGAGGGGGTGATCGGTGTGTTCCGGCTCGTCCATGAACCGGGTCACTCGATCGATCTGAACATCAGTATGCGCCTTAAGGAAAATTAGGAAAAGTGATGTTTTCTGTAGGATATTGATCAGCTTTAATGAACTATCTGCGCGGGCCTTCCTGGCACCGCCGGCACCCCTGAATCGAGGCCCTCATGCTGGAGATCCGCAGGCTCAGATTGCTCCGCGAACTGAGCATCCGTGGCACCCTTGCGGGGGTCGCCGAAGCGCTGGCCTACAGCCCGTCGTCGGTGTCGCAGCAGCTCGCGCTCCTGGAGAAGGAGGTGGGCGTGGAGTTGATGCGGAAGTCCGGCCGACGCGTCCTGCTGACACCGCAGGCGCAGCTCCTGGTGGAGCACACGGGCGAGCTGCTGGACGCCTTCGAACGGGCCGAGGCAGCAGTGGCCGCGAGCCAGGACGAGATCCGGGGCACGGTGCGCATGGCGGTGTTCCAGAGCGCGATGCTGGCCCTCCTGCCTGCCACGTTGAAGGCATTGTCCGAACGGCATCCGGCCTTGCGCATCGAGATGGTGCAGTACGAACCGGAGACCGCGCTGCACGAGACCTGGGCCCACGGCTTCGATCTGGTGGTCGCGGAGCAGTACCCGAATCATGCCGCACCGCACCTTCCGGGCTTGGACCGCAAGCGATTGGTGCAGGATGCCATCCGGCTGGCAGTGCCCCCGGAGAACACTCTGCAGAAGCTCACGGACGCGGCGGAGTTGCCCTGGGTCATGGAGCCCCGGGGCGCGGCCACCCGGCATTGGGCGGAACAGGCATGCCGTTCCGTGGGCTTCGAGCCGGATGTCCGCTACGAGACGGCCGATCTGCAGGCACACATCAGTCTCGTGGAGTCCGGGCACGCCGTGGCACTGCTCCCGGATCTGATCTGGGTGGGGCGTGCGAAGTCCACGGTGCGGCTGGTCAATCTGCCAAGCGCCCCGTTGCGTACGGTCTTCACCTCCGCACGGCTCGCGAGCGTGGGCCACCCCGCCATCACCGCCGTCCGCACTGCGCTGGAAGAGGTGGCCGGGGAACTGGATCCGGCGGAGGAGTGAGGGGCTTCAGGGCAGATCCTCCAGCAAGACACCCCCAAACTGTCCGTCTCAGAACGGCGGCGGATCGGGATCACTCCGAGACCCCGACCTGATCGGCGGATGCGGACCGGTCTGACACGCAACCGAACCCGCCGGGACCGGCGGATGGTCCGTGTACCGGAGGCCCAATGGGCTCATCCATTCAAGAACCCCGCCACCGGACTGCCCTAGCTTCCAGCCTCCGTGATGCTTGAGCACATGATGCCGGCGGCAGAGACCCGCAAGGTTTGCGACCTCGGTCGGTCCACCGAAGGCCGCGTCGAGCGTATGGTCGAGGTCCAGTCGGGCGGCGCGCACGGCACAGCCTGGAAAGCGGCAGCGGGAATCACGTGCACGAAGCATTCTGCGCAGCGCTTCACCCGGCCGGTATCGGTCCACTGCCAGCACCGCACCCGTGATGGGGTCCGTGAGCACCCTGTTCCACCCGTCCTCCTGGCCCGCAAGGATCCTCGCAGTGTCCGGATCGATCGGGTGACGCCCATTCAGCTCGGCAGGCTCTCCGGACATCGCGCTCCCCTCGGTCACCGAGTCATCCGCATCGATCAACGTCAGCACGGGAACCGTCACCTCCACCCGGGCACCGATCCCGGCGAGGAGTCCTTCCGGAGCGTCGTGACCACTCGGAGCGCCGCGGAGAAGCAGATCGGCGAACAGATCCGCACGGAGTTGATCCCGGGACCGCGACTGGTTCAGGGACCGCAATTCCGTGCGCGGGCAAGGCTCGCCACCGTCGGCGTCGTCACTCGCGTCAGACCCCACGTCCGCTCCCGGCCCCGATCCGGTTCCGGGGCACCGCTCGGCCATGCGCGTCAAGCGATCGAACACCCCATGAGCGACCGCGGAGGGCAAGAGGGCGCCGAGTTCGGCCATGCCATCGGGCAATGGGTTCAGCCAGATCCGCCGCTCCGCACGGGCGCGCTCGTGCCGCTGCGACAGAGGCAACCGCTGGGCCTTCTCCGCTTCCCGCGCCGCGAGCCGGCGAAGCCTCCCAGGGGTCTGGGTCTCAGCCAAGGCCAGGACGGCCTCCTCGTACCGGGCTCGCGCCGCCGGATCGACGATGACGGCGCCGTTCTCCTGGACCACGCGCGCCTGCGCGCGGCCGAGCCTCCCCTCCAGCATGGCGTGAAACAGAGCCGGGAACCCGTCGAGCAGCTCCGCAGCCGTCGTCATCTGCCGCTGAAGAGTCCGGTCACTCGCTCGCGTGGCGACCGCCAGTTCCGCCGCAACGGAACGCTGCGCCAACTCCGCGGCTCTCGAATCCCACAGCCCCGGAGCACCGCCATCCTCTTCAGCGGTCATCACCTCGGCAAGGCGGAATGCCATGGCCAGCGTGTACTCCCGCACGGCCTGAAGACTCGCGAGAGCGGACTCAATCCCCACCAGCGAGGACACCAACCCGGCCAGCAGTGATTCCGGGTCCGGCACCGCACGGCCCTCTCGAACGTAGCCCTCCCGAATAGCGCCCTCTCGAACGCCGCTCTCCGCCTCCATGACACCACCCTTCCAGAGCCGTCAGACATTAATTTCGCGCCACCCGGATCGCCACAACCCGGCGCCGTTCAGAACAGTCACCTTGGATCAAATTTGACATTTGGTATTCCAAAAGTGGGATAGTGTCTTAGCTCACACTTCACCAAGGGAGATCCGATGACACTGATTCTGACCGCCTCAGACCTCGCGGCCACGGTGGACATGAACGCCACCATCGAAGCCATCGAGGCAAGTTTGGTAGACCAAGCGAAGGGGTCTGCGAATCAACCCGGCCCCCTCTCCATGGGCCTACCCGGCATCGAATCGCGCTACCTCGTCATGGCCGCGGCCTCGGCCCCCCGCGGGCTCGTGGCCTCCAAGCTCCTCAGCGACATCCCCTCGAACGCCGAAGCTGGCCTCCCCACCCAGCGTTCATCCATCATCCTGGCGGACCAGAACACCGGCGAGACACTCGCACTCCTGGACGGCCGGGTGCCCACGCGGACCCGCACCGCAGCCATGTCCGCCGTCGCGTCCCGGCACCTTGCCCGCCCGGAAAGCCACGTCCTCGGCCTCGTCGGGGCCGGGGCCCTCGCCATCGCCCATGTCGAGGCCCTCCGCGCGGTCCTCCCCATCGACACGGTGGTGGTCTGGTCCCGGACCAACGCCACCCTGGACGCCTTCCGCCGCGCCGTCGAGCACACCGGCCTCGAGGTGATCCGTGCGCTGGAGATCCGCGACGTGTTCGACACCTCCGACGTCGTCTGCACACTCACCCCGGCCATCGTCCCAGTGGTCTCCGGACGCTGGTTCCGCGACGGTCAGCACGTGAACGCCGTCGGCGCCCGTCCACGCCCCGATCACCGAGAGGTCGACTCCGAGGCGATGCGCCGCTCGCGCGTCGTCGTCGACAGCCTCGACACCGCGGTCGCCAAATCGGGCGACCTGCTGCTCGCCATCCAGGAAGGTGCGCTCACGCTCGACGACGTCGCGGGCGAACTCGGCCAAGTCGTGGCCGGCGACGCACGGGGCAGGGAAAGCGCAAAGCAGGTGACGCTCTTCAACTCGGTGGGCATGGGCCTGCAGGATCTTGCGATCGGCCGGATTCTCTACGACGCGGCCCTGGAACGCGGGCTCGGAACCCGCATCGATCTCTCCGCCTGATTCACCGGGGCCCGGACCGCAGAAGGCGTCTCATCGCCACGAGCCCCAGCACGGGCCCGGGCACCAGCAGCCAGAGGGCCGGCTCGCCCCAGCTCGCCAGGGCGCTTTGCAGCACCACGATGCTCACCACCGTGAGCAGGAATCCCGCACTGTTCTGCGCCGTCAGCGCCGTCCCCACTTGCTGAGCGGGGACGTACCGCGCGGACATGGCGGAGAACTGCGGAGAATCCGCGATCACCAATGCGCCCCACAGCACCAGAATGCCGATCTTGAGCACGACGGCGGAGGCCGGGATCAGCGGGTACAGCAGGCACAACAGCCCGGAACCTGCCAGGGCGAACGCCGCGACGACTTCGCTGCCCACCCGCCGGCTGAGCGCCCCGCCGGCCACACAGCCGACACTGCCCGCAGCGATGACCACAGCGCTCAGCGTCGCCACCGAAACCGGGTCCACATGCTGAGGCAGCAGCCGGAGACACAGGAGCGGAACCACGCTCCAGAAGGCGTACAGCTCCCACATGTGCCCGAGGTAGCCCCCGCAGGAAGCCCGGAAGTCCTTCAGAGCGAACAAGCCACGCACGGAACCGGAGTTCTTCGGAAGGACCCGGGACGCTCCAGGCACCCGTTCTTGAATGAGCAGCACCACCACCGCTCCGACCGTCGCCAGGATCGATGCACCCCAGATGACCGCCTGCCACGGCAACGAGGCCCCCAGCGAACGCAGGATATGAGGCATGGCGGTCCCGAGCGTCAGCATCGCCACGAGCCAGCCGAGCGCCGATCCAGAGCCGCCGCCCACCCGCTGGACGATCATCTTCATGCCCATCGGATAGATCCCGGCCAGGGCCACACCCACGCCGAACCGCGCGATCCAGGCGACCCCGAAACCCGGCGATCCGAGGGTCCAGAAGCAGTTCAGCGCGGCTCCGGCCACACTGCACAGCGCGAAGATCCTCTCAGGCGGGAAGCGGTCGGCCGCTCCGGTCACAGTGGAGGCGAGGGTGCCGGCGATGAAACCGAGCTGGGTCGCCGCGAGCAGCCAGCCGAAGCCTCCGGCGTCGAGATCGAGCCAGCGGGACAGATCCTCCGCCGCCCCGCTCGGACTGAACCACAAGGAGGTGCCGAGCCACTGGGAGAGGACGATGAGCGCCACGGCCACGGATCGACGTCGTCCGGGCGCTCCCATATCCGCAAGGTACCGGCCGGTCGTCATCCTGTGTGGCTCCCATCGTCGCGCGCCCGCGCGTCTATGGGACAGGCTACGCCCGGGACGGCTCCTTCAGCCCCAGGTGCTCACGCAAGGTGCTCCCCCGGTACTCGTCGGGGTACACGCCCCGTTCCTGAAGGGCGGGGACCAGGTGGTTCACCACGTCATCCAGACCGCTCGGGATGAGCCACGGCGAGATGTTGAAGCCGTCCACCACCCCGTCGCGGGCGTACTCGGCCAGGTGGTCCGCCACCGACTCGTAGGACCCCACGAAGCTCGCATCACGCCGAGCGGACTGCGAGGTGACGAATTGCCGGATCGACAGGCCCTTGTCCTTCGCCTCGGCCCGCCACTGGTCCGCCAGCTGCCGGGCGCGGGCACCGTGGAACCCGCTGCCCCGCGTCTCGTTCGTCTCCTCGACCACCGGATCGGCCTCGGGGAGCGGCCCGTCCGGGTCGTACTCCGCAAGACTCCGGCCCCAGAACTGCTCCAGGAAGGCGATCGCCTGCTGCGGGCCGATCTGCTGCTCCCGCAACCAGGCCTTCTTCTCGCGCGCTTCCTCCTCCGTGGCACCCAGGATGAACTCGCTGGCCGGGAAGATCAGCAGTTCGTTCGGGTGACGCCCGGCCGCCACCGTCCGGTCCACCAGGTCCGCACGGAACGTCCGGGCGTCCTCCAGCTTGGGGTGGGCGGAGAAGATGACATCCGCCTGACGGGCCGCGAAGTCGCGGCCCTCCGCCGAGTCCCCTGCCTGGAACAGCACGGGCCTGCGCTGGGCGCTGGGCGGCAACGACGGGGCCACCTCCACCGTGTAGTGCCGGCCTTCGTGACGCACCGTCCGGGCCGGCGAAGCACCGTCCGGGCCCGAGGCCCAGATCTCCTTCGCCAAACGCACGAAGGCCTCGGCGTGCGTGTAACGGTCGGCATGGTCCAGATAGCCGCCGCGGCGGAAGTTCTCTCCAGTCCAGGCGTTGTCGGTCGTCACGATGTTCCATGCGGCCCGCCCGCCGGACAGTAGATCCAGGGACGCCAGGCGGCGGGCCAGATCCGCGGGGTCGTTGTAGGTGGTGTTCTGCGTGGCCACCAGCCCGATCTTCTCCGTCACCCCGGCGAGCGCGGCCAGCATGGTCTGGGCGTCCGGGCGTCCCGCGACATCCAGTTCGTGGATCCGGCCCAGATGTTCCCTCAGTCGCAGCCCCTCCCCGAGGAAGAAGGCCGCGAACAGGCCGCGTTCGGCAGTCTGCGCCACCCGCCGGAAGGACTCGAAGTCCGTCTGCGAACCAGCCTCGGGGACCTTCCAAATGGTTCCGGAGTTGACCCCCTGGAAGAAGACGCCGAACTGGATCTGCCCACTCGGCCGGAAATCGCCGCTGCCGTATGTCATGCTCGTGCTCCTGCCGTGGTGGCGTAACGGTTGACGGGGCGTTCCAGCCCCAGGACGTCCCGAAACGTCCCGCCCGCGTGAAGCGGTCTGAGGACACCCCGAGAGCGCAGCGCCGGCAGCGTCACCGCCGCCAGCTCGGGAAGCCCGGTGCGCAAGGACGAGGGGTGCAGACGTACGCCGTCGGCCAGCTCCAGCAGGCCGGCGACGACGTCGGCGAGCGCCTGAGCGGATCCCGTGAAGCGGGCACCGGCACTGGCTGTCGCGACCGCCGGGAGTCCCCGCGCGTCGAGGGCCACCTCCAGTTCCGCCACCAGGGCGGGCCCGCCGTCCTGCCGGAAACCGTAAGCCTCCCGCAGTCGTCCCAGCTCAGTGGTCAGGTGTTCCACGGAGGAACCATGGACCAGCACCGCATCGATCTCCTCCGGCCACAACGGCCCCTCCAGTGAGACGAGCCCCGCCGGCGCGAACACGGGAAGCTGGCCCTGCAGCGGCCTCGGGATGATCGAGGGGCCCTTCACGAAGTACCCCTCGCCTTCCCCGAAGTCCGCGCGGAAGTCCGCGTAGTGCAAGCGGTCCGCGTCCAGGTACCTCCCACTCGCGATGTCCTTCACGACGGCGTCGTCCTCCCAGGAGTCCCAGAGACGCCGGGCGGCTTCCACGGACGCGGCGGCTTCAGCCCGGCGACGGCGCTCGCTCACCACGGAACGTCCGACGGCGGCCGCGTCCCGCGCGTCCTCGCTCGCGGCGAGCAGCCAGCCGCCCCGGCCCTGTGAGACGTAGTCGAGACTGGCCAGCTGGGTGGCGACGTGAAAGGGCTCGGTGTAGACGGAATCCACCTGCGGCAGCAGGGCGATGGCATGGGTCAACGGGCCGAGGAAGGCGGCGCGCTGCACCGCGTCCAGGCCGCCATGGGCGGTGAAGGACAAACCGTGGAAGCCTGCCGACTCCGCTGCGAGGGCCGTTTCCTTGAGTGAACCGTCAAGGTCGCCCGCTTCGAGGATCAGGAAGCCGCTCATGCCGCCGCCTCCCGCTGCACCGGAAGCTTCTCCCCCGCCTCCACGGCCACCGGCAATCGGTTTCCGGCGGGCGGCAGCGGGCAGGTGGCGAAGTCCGTGTAGGCGCACGGCAGGTTGACGGCCCGGTTGAAGTCGACGACGGCGGTTCCGTCCTCCGCCGGAGTCACCGTCAGCGAGCGATTGGCCGGGTAGGTGGTGTCGCCGCTGGTCAGATCAGTGAACAGCACGTTGAGCGTGCCAGGCGTGTGGCCGTTGAATGCCGTGAGGACATGTTCCACGCCACCCAGCTCGAAGCGCAGCCGGGCAGGGGCCTCGTACACGTGCTCGATGCCTTCCACCACCGCTCCCACCGTCACGGACTGAGACTCAGCGAAATACTCCACCCGGGCGGGGACCACGAAGTCCTCCGAGGCGGGGAATGCGGGCGTTCCGGGGTACGAGGTACGCAGCGCATGCCGGGGGTCACGGGGACGGACCACCAGGAAGCCGCCGCGGCGGACCACCTCGATCAGCACCGGGCCGTGCTCCAGATACAGCGCATCACGCTCCTCGATCGGTCCGAGCACGGAGGTGCTGCCGGTGCCGTCCGGGTTGAGTTCCCGGCCATCCCACGAGAGCCGTTCCAGCGCCGAGAGCGTGATGGTCACGGTGTCATCCGCGGCGTTCCAGAGGCCGGGAATCCCGTCGACGGGCCGCGCCTCGGCGTCCAGGAAGTGCAACCCCGTGACCGCGAGGAAGCCGTGTTCCGAGGCGCGCTGCTCCTCGTGTGCGGCGTGCCAGGTGTCCCAGGAGTTCTGGAGATCGGATGCGGTTTCAGTGGGCGAGGACATAGGGGCTCCTGTCATGAGTGAACGCGGGCCGGCCGGCGTAGGGGTCGCCGTCCTCCCAGAGCGTGGTGGGTGCGGCGGCGCGCACCGCGGGAATCACCTCGGTGGCGAAGCGCTCCAGCAGTTCCAGCTGCTGGGCGAACGGCAAGGTGGTGGGCAGCGAGACGGATTGCAGATCGTGCCGGTAGAGCTCGTGATAGGAGAGGATCTTGTCCACCACCTGTCCCGGGCTCCCCACCAGCGCCGGCCCCTCGGCCACCGCGTGGTCGATGTCGCGGTAGGGGGAATTGTTGCCCGGGACGTTCCGGCCCGCGGTCAACGCCTCGTAGACGGGCCCGTACTGGGCCTTGGCCTCCTGCGTGGTGTCGGCCAGGAACAAGCCTCCCGCGCCGCTGCCGGATCCGAGGTACGCATGGCGCGGATCGTGCCCGTGGCGGGCGTACTCCTCCCGGTAGTGGTCGATGAGGACCTTGTAGTTCTCGCGGGGCTGGATGGCGTTCGCGGTGAACAGCGGATCTCCGTGCCGGGCGGCGAGCGCTGCACTGGTCAACGACGTCGCCGAGCCGTGCCAGACGCGCGGGGCACCCGCGTAGGGGCGCGGCGTCGTCGTGGTCGGGTCGGTGAGAGCGGGCCGGAAGCGGCCCTCCCAAGTGACGCCCTCCTCCCGCCAGAGGCGGCGCAGCAGGCCGTACTTCTCCTCCAGCAGGTCCCATTGATCGTCCAGCGAGAGTCCGAAGAGCGGGTACTGCAGCACCTCGTTGCCCTTGCCGATCACGAGTTCCAGACGGCCGCGGGAGAGCTGGTCGATGGTGGCGTAGTCTTCCGCCACCCGGACCGGGTCCAGCACGGAGAGCACCGTGACCCCGCTCTGGAGACGGATGCGGTCGGTGACGGCGGCGATCGCGGCCAGCACGGTGGTCGGCGAGGAGGAGACGAACTCCCCGGCATGACGCTCCCCCACGGAGAAGGAGTCGAAGCCGAGTTCCTCGGCCCGGCGTGCGGTCTCCACCACCTGGGCGAGCCGGTCCGCGGTGGACACGATCTCGCCCGTGAGCGGGTTCTTCAGATGCGGGATGATGTCCAGGACCTGGAATTTCACTTCTTCGCCCCCTCGGTGGCGGCGAAGTCCTCCGCGGTGATGGTCTCTGAGGACGGGACCGCCTCCTCCGAGAGCCCCCAGCGTTCCAGCACCTTGCCGTAGCTGCCGTCTTTGATGGCCGATTCGAGCGCCGCCGTCAGCGCAGGGGCGAGCCCGTTGCCGCGCTTGGAGACCGCGGCCACCAGGGTGGTGCTGGGCCAGCCGGCGTTGACCTTGCCCACCACTTTGAGGTCGTCCCGGGTGTTCGCACGGTACACGGCCGAGGGGTACGGGCCCAGGTTCAGATCCGTGCGGCCGGAGGAGAGGGCGAGGATGGTGTCCGCCTCGTTGGCGTAGTACTCCAGCTGGGCGGGTGCCTTGCCCTTCGCTTCCAGTTCCTTGTTCCACGCCAGCAGGATCTTCTCCTGGTTGGTCCCGGAGCCCACGGAGATCTTCTGGCCGGACACGTCGTCCGCCCCGTTGACCGTCAGGGTGGAGTCCTTCTTCGCCTCGAAGCCCATGAAGGCCGCCCGGTAACCGGAGAAGTCGAAGAGCTTCACCCGGTCCGCGTTGATGCCCACATTGGAGAAGACGGTCTCCACCTCGCCGGACTGGGTCTTCAGTGGCCAGCTCTCCCAGGACGTGACCTTGATGTCCAGCTCCAGGCCGAGCTTGTCCGCCACCAGCTGAGCGATGTCCAGCTCACTTCCCACGGGGGTCTTGTCGTCCGTGGCGTGGAAGGAGAGCGGGATGGAACCGGCGCTCGTGGCAACCGTCAGCTTGCCGTCCTGGGCGATGGCGGCCGGGACCTTGGCCGCCGCGGCGGGGTCCTTCTGGTCCCGGATGCGATGCTGCTCCGGGGAGGTGTTGTACGTGATGCCGTTGCGGGCGGCGCTCGGGCTCGCACCCGGTGCCGCATTGGCTCCCGGGTCGGAGCAGGCGGCAAGGGACGGGACGACGACGGCGGTCAGCAGCAGCGCCGGGAGGGCGCGGGCCGTGCGGGTGCGGTGAAGCATGGTGTTCCTCAGATGTTGAAAGCGGGTTCGATGACTTTGGAGAGGAAGGCCTTGGTGCGTTCCTCCCGAGGGCTGCCGAAGAGCTGGGCGGGCGGGCCGGATTCGACCACCCGGCCCTGATCCATGAAGACCACGGTGTCCGCGACGTCCCGGGCGAAGCCCATTTCATGGGTGACCACCACGAGCGTGGTGCCGGTGCTCGCAAGGTCCCGGATGACGTCCAGGACCTCGCCCACCAGTTCCGGGTCCAGCGCGGAGGTCGGTTCGTCAAAGAGCACGATCCGTGGCTCCAGGGCCAAGGCTCGTGCGATGGCGACCCGCTGTTGCTGGCCTCCGGAAAGCTGCCGCGGATACGCGGCGGCCTTGTCCGCGAGGCCCACCCGGTCCAGAAGTTCCAGCGCCTTGGCCGTGACCTCCTGCCGCTTGCGCCGCTGGGCGATGAGCGGGGCCTCCACCACGTTCTCCAGCACGGTGAGGTGCGGGAAGAGGTTGAAGTTCTGGAAGACGAAACCGATCCCGGTGCGGGTGGCCAGGATGTCCTTCTCCCGGCGTTCATGCAGGGCGCCGCCCTTGAGCTGGTAGCCGACGGGTTCGCCGTCGACGGCGATGTAGCCGGAGCTCAGCGCCTCCAGATGGTTGATGGTGCGCAGCAGCGTGGACTTGCCCGAGCCGGACGGTCCGACGATCACGGTGACCTCGCCGGGCCGCACGGTGAGGTTGACGCCCTTGAGGACTTCGAGGGAGCCGAAGCTCTTGTGGGCGTTGACGATGTCCACGCGGCCCGCGCGGGCCGGTGACGTTGCGCGACTCATGAGTCGTTCCTTTCGGCGGGCACGACGGCGGCAGGGCGGCGTCCCGGCGTGAGGTTGGCGCGCAGCCGCTGCCATGGTGTCGGCGGGAGGGCGCGGACGGAGCCGCGGGCGAAATACCGCTCGATGTAGTACTGGGCCACGCTCAGCACCGAGGTGATGACGACGTACCAGAGCGTGGCCACCAGGAGCAGCGGCAGGACCTGCTGCGTGCGGTTGTAGATGACCTGCACGGTGTAGAAGAGCTCCGAGTAGGCCAGGACGTAGACCACGGAGGTTCCCTTGACGAGGCCGATGATCTCGTTGAAAGCGTTGGGCAGGATGGCCCGCATGGCCTGCGGCAGCACGATCCGGGTGTTGCGTCGCCAGCCGGGGAGCCCCAGGGCCGCCGCGGCTTCGAGCTGTCCGGAGTCCACTGAGAGGATTCCGCCGCGGATGATCTCCGCCGAGTAGGCCGCTTGATTGAGGCTCAGCCCCAGCACGGCGGCGGCGAACTGGCTGATGAGCGTGGTGGTCGACGCCTCGAAGAACCGCACGTCCGTGAACGGGATGCCGAGGCTGATCTTCTCGTAGAGGTACCCCAGGTTGTACCAGAGCAACAGCTGCACCAGGAGGGGCGTGGAGCGGAAGATCCAGGAGAAGGTCCAGGCGACCCCCACCAGCAGTGGTGAGGAGGAGAGCCGCATGAGGGCCAGCACGAAGCCCAGCAGGAAGCCGACGGTCCCGGCGATCACGGTCAGCTTCAGTGTCTCCCCAAGGCCGGTGATGACGGATTGCGCGGTGAACCACTGCGCCACCACACCCCATTCCCAGCGAGGGTTGGTGGCCAGCGACCACGCCACTGAGGCGAGGAGCAGCGCCACGAGCACGGTCCCCACCCACCGGCCGGGGTGTTTGGCCCGGATGACCCGGAGCTCACCGGCCGGGGGTGGTTCCTCCGGCCCGGCACTGTGGGGGTCTCCGGCCGGAGCGACGAAGGCAGGGCCGAGAGTATGGCGGTGCTCGGTGCCGTCGTCGAGCACGGGGCCATTGGTGATGACGCTCATGGGATGTCCTCGGGGTCGCTTGGTTTCGGGGATTGGCTGCAAATCTAGGGAGCATCCCGCACCTTGTTCAAGGCCGTCTTTCACATCCGGAAACCCCCGTTCACGGCACGACGCCGCGGGTCACACGAGGCCATATGAGGCCCCGGACGACGCCGTGTGACAGGCCGTGAACCGGGGTGTCGGGGCGTGACGGACCGGCTGGATCGGCGGGTCCCGGGACGCCTAGGGTCGGGTTCCACAGCCGCCGGATTCAGGAGGGAACATGACACAGACCAGGGCCTCGCTCGTCGTGGCAGGTGCCGGTCCCCGAGTGGCCGGTGTCCTCGAACGGCTCGCCGCCAACGCCCCGGAACTGCTGCGCGTCCCGATCGACGTGCATCTCGTGGACCCGTACGAGCCCGGCTCCGGCCGGGTCTGGCGTCACGAGCAGTACCCGGGTCTGCTCCTGAACTCCCGGGCGCAGGACATCACGCTCTTCACCGATGCCTCCGTGCACTGCGCCGGGCCACGGGTCGAGGGCCCTTCACTCTTCGAGTGGGCCGGGCTGCTCTCCGCCGGCGGGCTGGACCCTGATCCGGCCGACGATCCCGCCCTCGCGGAGGTCCCGCTCCGGGACGAGGCGGCGGCGCTGGGTCCGGGGTCCTTCCCCAGCCGACGGCTTTTCGGCGCCTATGCACGGTGGTTCCTGCGCCGGGCCGTGCTGCGGCTCGCACCCAGGGCCCGCGTGACGCTGCACCGCGACACCGTGACGTCCGTCCACCCGGCCGGCCACGACGACGGTGGCGGACGGCTCGTCCATCTGGCCTCCGGGACGGTGCTGAGCGCCGACGTCGTGCTCTACTCGTTGGGACACAGTGACGCCCGGCCGGACGCCAGGGAACGGGAACTCAGCGGCTTCGCGGAGCGTCAAGGCGGCCTGTACTTCCCGCCCGCCTACACTGCCGACGCCGAGTATTCGGCGATCTCGCCCGGCGAGGACGTGCTCGTCTCCGGCATGGGTCTGGCGTTCATTGATCTGGTCGTGCTGCTTTTCGAAGGCCGGGGCGGTCGTTTCCGGCCGCGCGCCGACGGTTCGCTCGAGTATCTGGCGTCCGGCCGGGAACCCCGGCTCTGGGCCGGATCCCGACGAGGCGTCCCGTACCACGCGAAACCCCAGGTCCCCCTGCGGGGCCCAGCGCTGGATGGACTCCGCCACCTCACGGGGGACGCCGTCGCCGCGCTCCTGGCCGACGACGGCCGCCGGCTGGACTTCCGCGAAGACCTCTGGCCCCTGGTGGCGCAGGAGGTTGCCCGGCACTACTACGCCGAGTTGTTCGCGGCCTCACCTGAGCGCGTGTCCGGGCCATGGGAGGCGTTCCAGCACCGGCTGGACACCGTCCGCTGGGGCACCCCCGAGCAGGAGCAACTGCTCGCCGACTTCATCCCAGATCCTGCATACCGGCTCGACTTCGCACTCCTGGACCGTCCGCTGACCGGCCTGACCGGGGGCCTGTCAGAACGGGAGTCCGCCGTGCTCAGGCATCTGGAGGACGATCTCTTCCTGCGCAGCGCCACGGCCCACAGTGAACAGACGGCACTGTTCAACGGCTTCCTCCAGGCCTACTTCGCGCTCGGGACGCTGGTCCCGGTGGAACGGCTTGACGCCGGAGCCCAGCGGGAGATCACCTCGTGGTGGCACGGTTTCTTCTCCTTCGTGGACTCTGGGCCGCCGCCTCACCGCCTGCACGAACTGCTCGCTCTGCACCGCGCCGGTTTCCTCCGCTTCCTGGGTCCGGGCCTGAACGTCCGGACGGACGAATCCGCAGGGCTCTTCTCCGGCACGGTCCCCGGTGCCGGGGAGAGCGTCCACGCCCGGGTGTTCGTGGAAGCCCGGCTTCCCGAAGCGACGGTGACCGGTTCGCGCAATCCCGCCCTCTGGCAATTGGCCGGAAGCACACTGGGGAAGGTGGCCGTCGACTCCCGGCAGCGGGTTCTCACCGCCGACGGCGAGGCCAGGGACCGCGTGTTCGCGGTCGGGCCGTGGACCTCCGCCTGGGGTTCCGCGGCGTTCGCCCGGCCCCGCAGCAACGCCGCACCGTTCCGGGAGAACGATGCCCTGGCCCGCGAGCTGCTGAGGATCCTTTCGGGGTCACGGGCAGCGGCGCGTGCAACGGCCGGACCGGCGCCCCGGGCCGGCGAACCCATGACCCTGGCAGGGCACCGCCCCGTCGCCCGCACCACGGAAGGACAGCCATGACCCTCACGAGCCCGGCCCTCGACGTCGTACACCTGACCCTCGATGACCCTCGGGTGAAGCCGCTCCTGGACGAACTCGCCGTGGAATACACCGCGCGATACGGCGACTTCTTCTCCGCCGGAGGAGCCCAGGAGGAGCTTGCACGGTACCCCGCCAGCGAGTTCGAGGCACCGGACGGGGCGCTCCTGGTGCTGCAACGAGGCGGGGAGACCATCGCCGGCGGCGCGTACCGCCGCTACGACGAGAACACCGCGGAGTTCAAACGCATCTGGACTCATTCGGCGCATCGCCGCAAGGGCCTGGCCCGCAGGGTCCTCCTGGAACTGGAACGGAGCGCCCAGGAGCGCGGCTATCGACGCATCTACCTCACCACGGGTCCACGCCAGCCGGAGGCGAAGGGACTGTACCTGGCCACAGGCTACGCGCCGCTCTTCGATCTGGACGCCGATCCTGAGCAGCTCCGGCATCTCGCCTTCAGCAAGGATCTGGGCTAGCCCGCCATTGTCCCGGGCGCCGTGCTGTGCCACGCTCGAAGTGATCCCGCCGGAAATGCTGACGGGCCACCGCGAAGGAGCATGGCATGGGACTCATTCACATCGACCTCTTCAGCACGCTCGACGGCGTCGCGCAGGCGCCGGGCGGTCCGGAGGAGGACCCGGCGGACAGCTTCGCTTTCGGCGGCTGGCAGGCGCCGCTCACGGATGAGGAGAGCGGGCAGTGGATCGTCGGCGGCATGGACGGAATGGACGCCCTCCTCCTGGGCCACCGGACCTACGACATCTTCGCCGGCTACTGGCCACATCAGGACGGGTACATCGCGGAGCTCTTCAACCACATCCCGAAGTACGTCGCCTCGCATCAGGACCCGGAACCGCACTGGGCGGGAACCTCCTGGCTGGGTGCCGATGTCCCCGCCGCCGTCCGGGATCTGAAGGCGCGGCATGAGAACGTCCACGTCATCGGCAGCCTGGATTTCGTGCAGACCTTGCTCGGGGAGAAACTCTTCGACCGTCTGAACCTCTGGATCTATCCGATCCTCCTGGGACAAGGGAAGAAGGTGTTCGCAGGCGGTGCCGTACCGAGCAATCTTCGTCTCGTGGAACCGGCGGTGTCGTCGCCGAAAGGCGTCGTGATGCAGTGCTACGAACTCGTGGAGGGCACCCCCGGGGTCGGTGTGATGTCCTGAGACCCGGCCCCGGGGGCGCTGATGCGACGTCGGCGCACTCAGAATGTCAGTTCATAGGGTGTGGTTCCCGTGACCCGGGTGAAGCCGTAGCGTTCCAGGATGGGCCGCGAGTAGTCCGTGGAATCGCTGTTGATCCAGGTGATCCCACGAGCCAGGGCCGTCTGCGCACGCCGGGCGGTCAGGGCCCGGTAAATGCCCTGACCGCGCCACGGCAGCAGCGTGAAGCCACCCCAGATCCCGGCGAACGTGGTGCCGGGCACCGGCTCCAAGCGGCCTCCGGACACCACCGCGCCGTCGGCGAGCGCCATCCAGGCTTCCACACCCGTGCCGTTTCCGAGCCTCCCCATGAGGTCGGCCGCCCTGCGTGGGGCGTCGGCGGCGTCCCCTGTGAACGCCTCCTCGGCGGCGAGGCAGAGCGCGAGTGCCTCCTCCTCGGTGGTCACACGGCGGAGTTCCACACCGGCCGGGAGGGGCACCTCGACGGCGAGCGCTGCGGCCTCGCCGATCATGACGGATTCCTCCTCGCCGGCGTCGAACCCCTCGGCCAGGAGCGCCGCAGACAGGCCAGGCAGGTCGTCATGGCTGCGCGTCTTCCATTCCAGCGTGGACAGCCCGTCGTCTCCGGCGATCTCCCGCGCCGCCGCCAAGGCACTCTGCACCAGTTCCGCCAAGCGGCCCGGCTGGGTGAGAGCCTCACGGACGCCTGCCGCTTCGCCGCCCAGCGGCCCGGTGCTGATGAAACCAGCACGTCCCTCAAAGAGCGCCACCGTGATCTCCAGCCCGCCCTCTCCACTCTCCCAACGGATGCGGCGGCTGTTCAAAGCACCCTGCGCCTCGGCGTCGAGCCTGAGCTGTGCGTCGTAGGCGGCCAGCAACTGTGCCGGTTCAGTCATGAATCTCCTCCCCCGCAGCCGCTGCGGCGGTCCGGGCCGATTGTTCGATCTGTTCACAGTAAGAGGACCACCGGGCGTCGTCGAAAGGTGGCAGATTCGGGTGGCCCGCGGTGTAACCGACGCTTCCGTCGATCAGCTCCCGGACGATGTCCGCATGCCCGGCGTGGTGCGCCGTCTCCAGGTCCACGTGGACCAGGATCTGATGCAGAGTCACGTCACGCGACTCCGGCTTCCACCACGGCACCATGCCGGGAGCATCCAGTTCCAGCGCCTCGATCGTCGCATCGCTGTGTGCGGCAGCGGCATGGTGCAAGTCCAGGATGCTCTGTACGGATTCTTCCGCCGGCACCCACATGTCCGCGTTGTCCTCGGCGTCCTCCGCGGCCCATGGCATCGGGTGTTCGAAGGGACGCCCGAACACGAGACCGAAGTACTCGGCCTCCATGGTGGCGACGTGCTTCACCAGGCCGAGCAGATTGGTCCCGGTCCGGGTCATGGGACGGCGGAGGTCATACTCGCCGAGCCCTTCCAGCTTGGCCAGCAGTCCGGCCCTGCGCGCCTTGAGATACCAGTGCAGGGTCACCTTGTGTTCCTCTGGGGTGTGAGTCATGTCACCAGATTACGGGAGTGGGCTGACACGATCGCCCTCCCGTGTTTGAAGCGCCTGGCAGCCTGCCCGGAGACTCCTGCATGCTCACGCTAAGCTGTGCCCATGGCCTCCAAGAGCACTGAGGAAAAAGTCCAGACCATCCGTGACGGCTACACCTTCACCGGATCCGTCATCGAGCTGGGCGCGGCGATCGTGGACGATGCGGTCCACACCGACGCCCCGGTACGTCTGCCACTGGGCATGATGAACCGTCACGGGCTGGTGGCCGGTGCCACCGGAACCGGCAAGACGGTCACCCTGCACATGATGGCGGAACAGCTCTCCGCTGCGGGTGTCCCGGTCTTCCTCGCCGACATCAAGGGCGATCTCTCCGGCTTGGCCACTCCCGGAGCGGGTGGCGATAAGCTGCTGGCCCGTACCAAGGAACTCGGACAGGACTGGTCCGCCAAGACCTTCCCCGTGGAGTATCTGGCCCTCGGCGGCAACGGCAAGGGGGTCCCGGTCCGGGCATCCATCACCAGCTTCGGCCCCATCCTGCTCTCCCGTGTCATGGACCTCAACGACACCCAGGAGTCCAGTCTCCAGCTCATCTTCCACTTCGCAGACCAGCAGGGGCTGGAACTTGACGACCTGAAGGACCTCCGCGCCGTCATCCAGCACCTCACCTCGGATGAGGGCAAGGAAGCCCTGGCCCAGCTCGGCGGGCTGTCCAAAGCGACCGCCGGAGTCATCCTCCGCGAGCTCGTGGCCCTCGAAGCCCAGGGCATGGAACAGTTCTTCGGCCTTCCGGAGTTCGATCCGGCCGAGCTGCTGCGAACCTCCCCGGATGGCCGCGGCATCATCAGCGCTTTGGAGCTCCCCACGCTCCAGGACAAGCCGGCGCTCTTCTCCACCTTCCTCATGTGGCTGCTCTCCGAGCTCTTCGAAACGCTCCCGGAGGCCGGCGATCTGGACAAGCCGAAGCTGGTGTTCTTCTTCGACGAGGCCCACCTGCTCTTCAACGGCGCGTCCAAGGCGTTCCTGCAGGCCATCACGCAGACCGTGCGTCTGATCCGCTCCAAGGGAGTCGGCATCTTCTTCGTGACCCAGACCCCCAAAGACGTCCCCTCCGACGTCCTCGGCCAGCTGGCCAACCGCGTCCAGCATGCTCTGCGCGCCTTCACCCCGGACGATGCCAAAGCGCTCAAGGCCACTGTCTCCACCTTCCCGGTGAGCGACTACGAACTGGACAAGGTGCTCACCTCCGCAGGGATCGGCGAGGCGGTCATCACGGTGATGAACGAGAAGGGCGCGCCGACGCCCGTGGCCCTGACCCGGCTGCGTGCCCCGGAGTCCCTCATGGGTCCCGCGGACGCCGCCACCCTGGACCAGGTCATCCAGGCTTCCCCGCTCGCGGCGAAGTACTCCCAGGCGACAGACCGGGACTCCGCCTTCGAGAAGCTTCAGCGCGGCGGCGCCGCGGCCCCCGGAACGGCGGACGCCACGCCCGGGACCGCCCCGGGTCCGGACCAGGCCTCGGTCGACGCCGAAGCCCGCCGGATCGAGGCCGAAATCCTCGGCCACACTGCCGATGGAGCCCCTCAGGCCCCCGCGCCAAGCGCCCCACCGGCTCCCGCTCCGCAGGCTCCTGCGCCTCCGGCTCCGCAGCAGAGCAATCCGATGGGTGACATCATGGAAGGCCTGGGCTCGGTCCTGGGCGGCGGCATGAAGTCCATGGTGCGTTCCATGGGAACCCAGCTGGGCCGGGAACTGAGCCGGAGCATCTTCGGGACGTCATCGCGCCGTCGTCGCTGAGCGCCTCCGTCGGGCCCCAGGCGCAGTGCGCGGAAAGTGAGGAAAGACGCAGCGTGACGTGGACACAGACCACCATCAAGGTGGCGGCGGGCTGGCTGGCCGGCATCATGCTGGCCGTGATCGCAGGCATCGTCACGATCTCCGTGGTCAACTCCGGACCCGACGGCGCTCAGGAACCGGTCCGCGCCTACCTTGACGCGCTGCACGACGGCGACGGCGGCAAGGCTCTCGGATTGCTGCGCTCACCCGTACCGGCCGGCAATCCGAGCCTCCTGGACGGTGCCGCGCTGAAAGCATCCGTGGCCGATCTGAAGGACGTCACGATCGGGGATCCGGTGCGTCAAGCCGATGGCCGCCGGTCGATCCCGGTGAGCTACACCCTGAAGGGCGTCCCCGGGAACACGGACTTCCTCGTGGAGCCGGCCGGGACCGAGTGGCTCTTCTTCACACGCTGGCAATTGGTCCAGACCCCTCTGGCGTCCATGACGGTCAATGTGGTCAACTCCAATCAGGCCAGCATCAACGGCGTCCCGGTCAACACACCACAGGGCCACGGCGAATTCCAGGCCTTCTTCCCAGGTGTCTACGAGGCCTCCTACACCTCGCCGTACTTCGCGGCACCGGCCCAGAACGTCACGCTCCAGAACAGCTCAGCCCATCAGACCGTGAATCTGAGTACGGCTGCCACGAAGTCCCTGGTGGACGCGGTCTCCACCCAGGTGAATCACTACCTGGACGCTTGCGCGGTCAAGGCCAATCAGGAGCAACGCCTTCAGCCGGACTGCCCGTTCTACCATGCGGGTCTGGAACGGGTGCAGCAGGGCACGGTGAAGTGGAGCATCGCGAACTATCCGAAAGTGGAGATCCAGCCCTACAACGGGCACTGGATGGTGTCACCACTCGGCGGCAAGGCGAAGCTGGAGGCCCAGGCGCAGGATCTGTTCACGGGCCTGATCGCGCCGCTGGACCAGGTCCACCCCTTCAGCTTCAACGTCACCCTGAGTTTCACCAAGGACAAGGTCACGGTGACCCCCATCGTGGACTACTGAGCCCACAGGCCTCTCCCACCACCACCGCGAAGTTACAGTTGACGCCCCTATCCAGGCTGGATAGGGGCGTCAACTGCACTCTCGCGGCTCAGTCCATGCCGCGCAGGTCCAGCAACAGCCCGGTGTCGCCGTCGTTGCGAAGGACCACGGGGATTCCCCAGTCCTGCTGGTACAGATGGCAGGCGGCGTGGTCCGGGATCTCTCCGTCGGGCCCTTCAGCGCCGTCGCAGGCTGCGGCCCGGGCCGTGATGTGCAGGATGCCTTCCGGGACCTCCGAGGAGAGCTCCAGGGTCCGGGTGAGCCCCTCCCCCGTGCCGCCGCCGGAGACCAGCAGTTCCGGTGGGGTGGAGGAGATCTTCAGCTGCGTCGGGTCACCCCAGCGGTAGTCGAGCTTCTGGCCGGTGGGCGCGGTGAAACGCACTGCGAGTTCGAAGTCACCCGGCGCCACGGGCGACGTCGGACGCTGGGTCTGCGAGGCGCCTTCGTCCACCTGCTGTGCTTCAGCGGGGATCGGCACGTACACGAGCTGGTGCTTGTTCGCCTCGACGACCACCAGCAGCGGCTCTGAGCCGCGGGTGTCCAGGAGGACGTCGCTCGGCTCGGCCAGACCGCGCGTCAGCGTGGACACGGTGCCGGACGCGGGATCGTAGCGCCGCACCGCGCCGTTGTAGGTGTCCGCAATGGCCACCGATCCGTCCGGGAGGACGGCGACACCGAGCGGGTGCTGCAGGCGTGCCTCCGCAGCGGCACCGTCACGGAATCCGAAGTCGAAGAGCCCCTTGCCGATGGCGGTCTCCACGGTCACCCGAGCGGAATCGCCGGTGGGCACCAGACGGCGCAGCGACGAGGTCTCCGAGTCCGCGACCCAGATGGATCCGTCGGGCCCTTCGGAGAGGCCGGAGGACTGTGCGAACCACGCCGAATCGGCGGCGCCGTCCAGCAGCCCCTCCAGACCGTTCCCGGCCAGGATGGACACCTCGCCCGTCTCCGGGGAGAAAGCGAAGATCTGATGCACACCGGCCATGGCGATCACGACGGTCTGCAAGGACTCGGACCACAGAACATCCCACGGCGAGCTGAAGGCCACCAGCAGGGGGTCCTCGCCGAGCGGGCCACCGTAGGCCGCACCGTCCTCGTCGACACGTGCAGGGCCCGCTTCGAGCAGACGCTGCACACCGCTGCCGGCCAGCGTGCTCACCGCACCGGTGGCGAGGCTGATGCCCCGCAGGCGGTGGTTCACGGAGTCGGCGACGACGACGTCGTACCCGACGCGCGCAGCCAGCTCGGCCGGGAGGAGGGTGACGCCCTGCGGCTCATTGAAGCGGGCAGCCACGCCTGCGCCGTCGTGGTACCCCTTGGTCCCGTCACCATAGGCGGCCAGCACGGTGTCGAAGTCGTCGGCGAGTTCCACCACGCGGTGGTGGCCGGTGTCGGAGACGAGCCAGGAGCCGTTCTCGGAGGAACCGCGGCCGGCCGGCAGGAACACGGCCTTGCCCGGGAAACGCAAGGTGCCGGATGTCGCTTCGGGAGCCACGTACGGGCCGCTGCCGCGGTGCAAGGTGCCCTTGGCCTCGTGCTCGGCGATCAGCTCAGGGATCAGAACGGCGAGCCCGTCGGCGTGGCCCTCTCCGGAGAGGTGCGCCACGACGTAGCCCTCCGGATCGACCACCACGAGGGTCGGCCAGGCTCGTGCCGTGTACGCCTTCCAGGTGTCCAGTTCCGGATCGTCCAGGACGGGGTGGTGGATCTCGTAGCGCTCCACGGCGGCCGCGATGGCCACAGGATCGGCCTCGTGCTCGAACTTGGGTGAGTGCACGCCCACCGTGACGAGCACGTCGCCGTACTGCTCTTCGAGAGGACGCAGCTCATCCAGCACGTGCAGGCAGTTGATGCAGCAGAAGGTCCAGAAGTCCAGGAGCACGATCTTGCCGCGCAGCTTCTCCAAGGAGAGCTGTTCCCCGCCGGTGTTCAGCCAGTTGCGGCCGACCAGCTCCGACGCGCGCACCCGGGTGGCGGTGCGCACGGAGGACGCGTTCTCGGTGGTCATTCCTTCTCCTTCGATTCCGGGGCCCTGGTTTCGGGAGCCGCGGTGGATGAATTGTCCCGCGCCGCGAGGCGGGAGAACATGTCGTTGTAAGCGGTCAGCTCGGCGTCATTATTCCTGTCCGCCGCGCGATCCGTACGCCGGGTCTCCCGTTCGTCGGAACGGGACCACATGACCGCCACCCCGATCGCGAGCAGGACGGTGGGCACTTCGCCGATTCCCCAGGCGATCGCACCGCCGTGCTGCTGGTCGACCAGCGCGCTGGGGCCCCACGCGCGTCCAAGGTTGCCGAAGTAGTCCGCCGCCAGCAGACCGGTGCCGCCCATGATCGAGACGCCGAAGAAGGCGTGGAACGCCATCGTGGCGAGCAGCAGGAGCAGACGCATCGGGAACGGAGCTCTCCGTGGCAAGGGGTCCTCGCCGATCATGGTGAGCGCGAAGATGTAGCCGGTCAGCAGGAAATGCAGGTTCATCAGTTCATGACCCACGTGGTCCTTCATCGCGAAGCCGAAGAGGTCCGAGTAGTAGAAGATGATGATGGATCCGGCGAAGTTGGCCGCCGCGAAAAGCGGGTGTGTGACCACCTTGGAGAACCGCGAGTGGACGAAGGCCAGCAGCCACTCCCGCAGTCCGCGGCTGCCGTCCGTGCGCGCGCTCAGAGCCCGGAGGGCGAGCGTCACGGGAGAGCCGATGACCAGGAAGATCGGCGCGACCATGGTCAAGGCCATGTGCTCCACCATGTGGATGGAGAACATCACGTGCCCGTAGACCCCTGGAGCGCCGGAGATGATGTAGGTCAGGGCCAGCAGGCCGATGTACCAGGACACGGCGCGCATGACGGGCCAGCGGTCGCCTCGGCGCAGAATCTTGATCAGCCCCAGCGTGTACGCGACGGCGGCGAAGACGGCCACCGCCACCCAGAGCCAGTCGAGTCGCCACTCGCTGAACCAGCGTTCCGGGGTCAGCTCCGGTGGCAGTTCGTAGCCACTGAGGATGAAGGCGGGGGTGGCGTCCTCGGAGTACTTGGTCTCAGTGGGCGGGGCGGATGAGGAGAGCGCGACGGCGACGGCACTCGTCGCGGCCATCACCAGCAGTTCGACGCCGATCACCTGCCAGAGGACGCGGCGTGCACTCAGCGTCCGTGCAGCGGAGTTGGGTACGGCAGGGCCGGATTTGCCGGCGCTGCTCTGGCCGCTTTCATCACCGAGCCGGGGGATGATCCACGCCCGGTGCATGTAACCGATGGCGCCGAGCACCAGCGCGCAGAACGCCTTGACGAGCACCAGCTGCCCGTACGGCGAGTAGAAGAGGTTGTGCCAGCTCGTGATGCGGATCGAGGCGCTGATGACGCCGGAGGCACTGACCAGGAAGAAACAGAAGAGCGCCAGCGCGGAGAAGCGTTTGAGCACGGCGGCGGTCACGTCGCGGCGCGCCACACCCGTGGTTCCCCTGCCGAGCAGAGTGGAGATGAGTGCCAGGACCGCGATGCCGCCCACCCAGAACGATGCGCCGAGCACGTGGAGTCCAATGGAGTTGACCGCGCCGGCGTGGTCGTTGGAGCTTGCCGCATGTCCGTTGAGCGCCGGAGGAACCATGCCGAGGATCGCCAGCAGCAGGGTGAAGGCCAGCACGGTCGTGTTCCGCAGGCCGAAGCTGGCCGTGGCCACCAAGGCCGCCACGATCACCACGAAGAGCCAGCCGCGGCCCAACGGGAAGTCGGTCATGAAGAACACCAGGGCCTTGGTGTAGTCGGCGTCCCCGCTCAGCTGCTGTCCTGAGACGTTGGCGTAGGTGAGCACCAGCACGGCGATCGCGGACACCGTCCAGACACTTCCCGCCACGCCTGCCAGCAGCATGGTCCGGGTGAAGGCCGGGTGTTCCGGTATCTCTTCGTCCTTATCGAGGCGGCGTGGCGCCCTGACTCCCTTGGGGAGGACGACGACGGCGAAGGCCAGCGCGGCGACGGTCACGGAGAGGCTGAGATTGTGGACCGTCTTGGCCAGTGGAAGCCCCCAGCGCACCAGGGCGCCGGGATCTGAGAGTTCGCGCACCCCTGCCGCACCGGTGAAAAGCAGTCCGAGCACCAGGACCACCACGGCCACCGCGATGGCGGCGAACTGCCAGGCGGGCCCGAGGCCGAGCACCGGAACCGCGGTGGGTTGGGGCCGTCCGTTCCGCCCGGCCCCGCGAGGGGACTTTCCTGGGCGTGAGGGGGCCTGGTTCCTGGTGCTTGCTGGCATGCTTCCATTGTCCCGCGCGGGCTGCAACGGGTCGAATCGGCGCCGCGCTGTCTTAAACTGGGTCGGTGAGCCTTGAACAGTCCCTGCTGGGTTTCGCCGCCCTCTCCGTCCTGATCACCATTCTGCCGGGCACCGACACCGCGCTGGTGCTGCGCTATGCGCTGGGACAAAGCCGGCGGCACGCCTACATGGCCGCGCTCGGCATGATCTCGGCTGCGTTCGTCTGGGGCATCGCCGCGGCCACCGGGGTCTCCGCGTTGCTCGCCGTCTCCACGGTCGCGTACGACATCCTGCGCATCATCGGGGCCGGCTACATGCTGTGGCTGGCGTACAGCTTCTGGAGGGCCTCCTTCCGGAGCGCCCCTGGCACCGTGACCACGCCGGGAGGTGACGCCGTCGTCGCTCCGGAGCATTTCGGCAAGACCTGGGGCAAGGGTTTCCTGTCCAACATCCTCAACCCCAAGTACGGCATGTTCTGCCTGGCCGTCATCCCGCAGTTCCTGGTACCGGGGATCGCGCCCCTGGGCATGGGCATCATGCTCGCCCTGATCAGCAATCTTGAGGCCGCCCTCTGGTTCACCCTGATCATCACAGCCGCTCATTACTTCCGTCGTTGGCTGGATGGTCCGCGTTTCCGCAAAGTCATCGACCGCGTGACGGGCACGGCTCTGGGCGCCTTCGGTCTGGTGGCTCTGGCAGAGACCCGGCGCGGCTGACGTCCTGCGCCGCTGAGTTCCGGCGCTGCGGTCATTCCGCGTTGGCGCGCAACACCGCGGCAGCTTTGACGCTCAGGTAGCCGCGCCACTCAAGCACCGCCGCTTCCGAGTAACTCTGGAAGTCCCCGACCCAACCACCGTCCTCCCGCTGTGCGGCGCGCAGTCTGGCCAGGTCCTCGGCCACGGCCTCCGGGCTGAACAGTCTGCGGATGGGACGTCCCGGTTCCGGAGCGTAATCCAGGAGGTGAAGACACTCGCCGACGGCTCCACCCTCGACGGCGATCCGGCCGTCCGCGGGGATCTGCCCGCCCAATCGTTGTAAAAGCGCAGCCGCACGAGCATCGTGGTCGGCAAGGCGATCCAGGAGCTGCAAGGAGAAGGAGAGCACGTAGGCGAAGGGCCGTTCGGGAAGGCTCTCGATCCGTTCCAGACAGTATTCCGTCGCCATCGCCAGCCAGGGATGTCCTGACAGCCGCTGATCGTGCCTGGCGAGCCTATGAGCCTGCGCCGCAACAGCAGCGGTGAGTTGCAAGGACGACTGCGCCGGGTCTGCCGATACCCAGAACGGGGCGCAGGCGGTTCCATCACCCACGGGCAGTGCGAACGGCAGACCACCGTCCGGCAGAGTGTTCACCTCAAGCCAGTGGAGCAGGCCAGGCAAGGCGGGCGACACCGCAGGCCAGGCATCGGCAAGTGTCTCGAACGCGTGCAGCGCGCCGACCACCTGGCTTTCCCCCGAGCGAAGGTCTGGTTCCAGACCCCAGCCGTATCCGCCGTCCGGGTTTCCATAAGCTTCCAGACCCTGGATGACGGCCTGCCCGTTCCGATGTGACGGGTCCGTCAGAGCCGCGTGCCGGTGCCTGTCGAGGATGCGTGCGTGTGCGGTGATGAACTCGTTGGGTGATGTGGTGGTCATGGTGTTGATGGTGCCATGCCGTGTGTTTGTTGTGTTGTTTTAAATGGTGGTGGCCCCGGGCGTCGTTGCTCGGGGCCATCACTGGTGGTTGTGTCCGGCGGTGTCCTACTCTCCCACACCCTCTCGAGTGCA
>NZ_JBIVFT010000005.1:0-246178 GCF_044748305.1 Arthrobacter sp. NPDC090010 | reverse complement strand
TTGCGTTCCACGGGGGTCGCGGCGTTGCGTTGCTCGATGCGCAGGAGCTTACGGCCTTCAGGGGCAAGAGTCACAGAACTACTCCTTCTTCAACGGCGACGAGCTCGTCCTCGTGCTTGCGGAATTCTTCCGTCACCCGCTCAACAAGATCCGCCGGCGAGATGTTCCGGCCGGTTTCCAGAGCGATGGTGGTCGTCCCTGCATCCTGGATGCCGCAGGCGATGATCTGCGCGTAGGGGGCGAGGTCGTTGTTGCAGTTGATGGCGATCCCATGCATCGTCACACCCTCGTGGACGCGGATGCCGATGGCGGCGATCTTCCGGTCCGGCCCCTTTGCGTCGGCGGTGATCCAGACTCCGGCCCTGCCATCCACGCGCGTCGCGGTGATGCCGTAATCGGCCAGCACCGCGATGATGACGTCCTCCAGACGGTGCACGTATTCGCGGATTCCGGCGGGGTTCTTCAGCTTGATGATCGGATACGCCACCAGCTGGCCGGGTCCGTGCCAGGTGAGTTTGCCGCCTCGGTCGACCGGGACCACCGGCGTGCCGTCGAACGGCCGCTCATGCTCTTCGGTGCGTTTGCCCGCGGTATAGACGGCGGCGTGCTCCAACAGCAGCACGGTGCTTGGACGGGAACCTTCCAGGACTTCCGAGTGCAGCTGCCGCTGCACCTCCCAGGCCTGAAGGTAGTCGACGTGGTCCGGGGCGAGGCCCAGGGTCGAGAACTCCAAAGTCATGCGTATCAGCTTAGACCTGTCGTGCCCGCCGGGAGGCCGATGTGGCGAAGCTCTCATTGACCCCGGCATTGTTACCGTGCAGGTCCACGCCTCCCTGTGGATAACTTCTGCACGATGTGTCGGAACGGCGTACTACTGGACGAGACGGGGCGCATCGAAAGGGCGAGGATGAGTGCACATCTCAGGAAGCAGTCCGCGGACGACGGCGAAGACGTGCCGCGGGTGGAGGGGTACCGGACGCGGGGCCTGCTGGGTTCCGGAGGAACGTCCGAGGTCTGGCTTCTGGAGGGCTCCGATGGCACCCGGAGCGCGCTGAAGACGCCGCGGTCCGCCGGAGACGGTGGAAGGCCGGAGTCGCTTCGTGCGGAAAGGTGGAGACAGAACGGAATCTCACACGAGCATCTGCTCGCCGTCCATCGAGTCGTGACCCTCGTCCGCAGTGCTGGTGACGGTGCACTGAAAACCGGCGAAGGGCTGCTGATGGACTTCGCTCCCGGTGGAACGGTCGCGAGCCTGGTCGCGGCCCGGGGGCGCATCACCCCGGAGGAGACGGTCACCGTGATCGTTCCGATCGCCAGGGCACTGGCATATCTGCACGCCCGTGGGCTCGTCCACGGCGATGTGGCGCCAGGCAACATCCTGTTCAGCGCGGAAGGAAAGCCTCTACTGTCCGACTTCGGACTGGCACGGATCCGCGGCGAGGAGGAAAGAGGCCCGCTCCTGGGAACCGCGCCGTTCGTCGATACGGGCCGGCGCGCACGGAGGGGCGACGCCGGTCGTGCGGCCGCCGACGTCTATTCCTTGGCAGCCGTCGCCTGGTGGTGCCTGACGGGCGAGGCGCCAGGCCCGTCCGCCTATCGGCCGCCGCTGCCGGTCATCAGGCCTGAGGTGCCCCGGGGCCTGGCTCTGGCGGTGGAAGCGGGCCTACAGGAGGAACCGGACGAGCGGGTGACGGCGGAGGCCTTCGCAAGGGCGGTGCAGCGGGCCTGCCGTGCTCTTCCGGTGCGGATCGCGGCGGGTGCGCACCCCGGCATGGGACCGGAACTGGTCACGACCGTGCTGCCGGAGCCGCCGGGAGGCGTCGCCGCGCGGCTGACGGGTCTGCTCCGGGCACTGAAAAGACCGCGAGCGCACTCTCGCCGAGCGGGCGGCCGCCGGGCGGCCCGCCGTCGTCGTAGGCCGGGTATCGGAGCCGCGGTCACGGCGGCAAGCGTAGCCCTGCTGACCGGGTTGTCCGCCGTTCACAACGGTCGATCAGCCTCGACGACGACGCCACCGTCGCAGACGAGTCCTCAGGCCGTTCCGGATCCTGTGGCGGCGGTTCCCGAACTGGTCGAGTCGCGTGCCCGGATGCTCCAGGACCGGGACGAGAGCCGCCTGAGCTCGGTGTACGTCCCGGGCCGGGCGATGGATCGGGACAGGGTGTTGCTCCGTGCCCTTCGCACGCAGGGACGGCACTATGCGGGCTACCGGCCGACTGCATCGAGCACGAAGCTGTTGAGGCGCGGTGGCTCCGCCCTTGCGGAGGTCCGGGCGACACTGACCACCCCTGGATTCAGCATTGTGGCGGACCGGCCCGGAAACGGCCGTGGGGTCCCGGCCTGGGCGCGGGGGAGCCGTGTGGAGGAGGTGCTGCTGGCGCTGACGCTGGTGGAAGGGCGGTGGAGGATCCAGGAGGTCTCGACGATGCCGAGCGGTTCTCCGTGATCCTCGGCTGAGGCGTGGTTAGGATCGTGACTATGACACAGCGTGGCTATCTGAGGTATCCCCATGTCCATGAAGATCTGGTCACTTTCGTCGCGGAGGACGACGTCTGGCTGGCTCCCCTCACCGGGGGACGGGCCTGGCGGGTGTCCTCGCTGAACCTGCCGGCACGAAATCCGCGGTTCACGGCGGACGGCCGTCAGCTGGTCTGGACAGTGACGCGAGGAGCCGCGCCCGAGGTCGTCACGGCGGGTGTGGACGGTTCCGGATTCCGCCAGCTGACCTTCTTCGGACATGCCTCCACCCGCAACAAGGGCTTCCTGCCCGATGGTCGCGTCCTGGTGACCAGTTCCTTCGAGCAGGGGGATTCCCGGCTCGCCCACGGCTACGCCGTACCTCTCGCAGGCGGAGCGTCGGAGCCGTTGGGTTATGGTCCGCTGGAAGCAGTGAGCTACGGTCCGGAACTCGGAGACGAGAAGCCCGTGGTCTTGGGCACCCTCCTGTCGAGGGAGCCGGCCTGGTGGAAGCGCTACCGTGGCGGCACCGGAGGCAAGCTCTGGATCGATCGTGACGGCAACGGTGAATTCGTCCGGCTCGCAGCCGAACTCAACGGCAATCTGACCGATCCGCTCTGGTTGGATGGCCGGATCCATTTCCTCTCGGACCACGAGGGTTACGGAAACATCTATTCGATCGCGCCCGACGGCAGCGGATTGCGCCGCCACACGGACCATGAGTCCTTCTACGCCCGTCATGCCTCCACCGATGGGCGCCGCATCGTCTTCGAATCGGCCGGTGAGCTCTTCCTGCTCGAGGAAGGCCAGGATCAGCCCCGCAAGCTTGAGATCGAGCTCGGTTCCACCGGTGCGCAGCCCAAGGCTCTGGATGCCGCGAAGCAGCTTCGTGAGGCGCAGCCTGATCACTCGGGCGATGCCAGTCTCGTCATCAGCCAGGGCGCACTGCACTGGCTCCGCCACCAGGACGGCCCGGCCCGGGCCCTTGAGAGCGAATCGGGGGTTCGTGCGCGTCTGCCGCGCTTCCTGGCCGATGGCAGGCTTGCCTATCTGCACGACCGCAGCGGGGAGGAAGTCCTCCGGATCGCCTCGCTGCTGGCTGACGGAGAACCGACCCGTCCGGAACCCGCCGCCACGGTGGAGGGCGAAGCCGCAAACGCCCACCAGGACGGGCACCCCGAGCTTCCTCGTCCGGTCCCCGCGCGGGGCACCGCACCGGAGGACCAGGACCCCGCGAATGACCAGGACCCCGGCGCTTCCGAGAACGGCATCGAGGCGGAAGCCGGGGAAGGGCCTGGGGCGGATGACACTGCTGCTGCACGCGATGAGCCCGCGGTCCACGAGCTGACTCTGCCGTCCCGGGTCGTGGCCGTGGAGGCCAGCCCCGACGGGCAGTGGTTGCTTCTCGGCACCGCCTTCGGTGATCTCCTGCTTGTCGACAGCGCCGGCGGAACCTCGGAAACGGTCGTGTCCGCCGGATCCGGGTCCATCGAACACCTCGCCTGGGCCCCGGACTCCAGCCATTTCGCCTGGGCGCAGGCCGTGGACGGGCATTCCGAGCGGAAGCTGATCCGGCTCCGTGCGCGTCCGGCGGGGAGCGACATCATCGACGTCACCGATGGGCGTTTCATCGACAGCTCGCCGAGTTTCAGCACGGACGGCAAGTTCCTCGCCTTCCTCTCCGGCAGGAGCCTTGACCCCGTCTACGACGAACAGCGCTTCGACCTGGCCTTCCCTCATACGATCCGTCCGTACCTGGTGACGCTTTCGGCGACGGAAGCCGCGCCCTTCGGTCCCGCGGTCGTGGAGGCCGCGCCGCAGGGCGGTGCCGGGCGCTCGGAGAAGGACACGGAACCCGCCGTCGTCGTCCTCGACGCCGATGGGCTGAGCGAGCGCATCGTCGCATTGCCCGTCGGGCAGGGGAACTACGAACAGCTGCGCGCGGTGCCGGGTGCACTGCTCTACCTGGATGTTCCCACCGAAGGCGTGCTCGGCGACGGCCGCGCGCGCAGTGATGACGAACCGCCGACGGCGAAGCTGGTCCGGCTGGATCTGGCGGGCGGCGAGAGCAAAGTCCTGGCCGAGGACGTCGCGTCCTATCGGCTCTCCGGAGACGGCAAACAGGCCGCACTCCGTTCCCAGGGCAAGCTGCGCACCGTACCGACCTCGCAGGACGGGGCGGATCCGAAGGACGTGGATCTCTCCCGGATCCGGGTGACATTGGAACCGCGCAAGGTATGGCGTCAGCAGTTCCGTGAGGCGTGGAGGCTGCAACGGGACTTCTTCTGGGACGAGACCATGGGCGGCCTGGACTGGGAGGAGATCCACGAGCGGTATCAGCCGGTGCTGGACCGCGTGGGGTCATTCGACGATCTTGTCGACCTCCTCTGGGAGCTGCACGGCGAGCTGGGGACCTCCCACGCCTATGTCAGGCCTCCGGAGCCCAGCGAAGCCGGAGCCGGCAAGCAGGGATTCCTCGGAGCAGAACTCGCGGAGCGCGGGGGAGAGTGGTCGGTGTCCCGGCTGCTCCTGGGTGACAGCTCCGATCCGCAGGCCTTGTCACCGCTGCGTCGGCCGGGAGTCGCGGTACGGGCCGGCGATACGCTGCTGGCCGTCGACGGCCAGCCGGTCGGCGGGCCCGAGGCCCGCACACCCGCGGAGTTGCTGAGGGGATCGGCGGGGAAGGCTGTGGAACTCACCGTCCGCGCCGAGGACGGAACCGTGCGCCGCACCGCCGTCGTGCCGCTCGGCAGCGAAGAGCGGCTTCGTTATCAGGACTGGGTCCAGACGAAGCGGCGTGTGGTCGCCGAGGCGTCCGGGGGGCGGTTCGGCTACCTGCACATCCCGGACATGCAGGCGCACGGCTGGGCGCAACTGCACCGCGATCTGGAGACGGAAGCGGCGAAGGACGCGTTGGTGATCGATGTCCGCCGCAATCGGGGCGGGCACACTTCGCAATTGGTGGCCGAGCTGATCGGCAGGACCGTGGATGCCTGGACCGTCTCCCGGGGTGAATACCCGACGACGTACCCGTACCAGGCGGTTCGCGGGCCTGTCGTGGTCATCACGGACGAGTTCGCGGGTTCCGACGGCGACATCATCACCCAGGTGGTGAAGATGCGGGGGATCGGGCCGGTGATCGGCACCCGGACCTGGGGCGGCGTCATCGGGATCGACATGAAATTCGACCTCGTGGACGGCACGCCGGTCTCTCAGCCGCGCTACGCCCACTTCTTCGAAGGCGGAACAGGCTGGGGTGTGGAGAACTACGGTGTGGATCCGGACATCGAGATCCTGTTCCCGCCGCATGCGCACAAGGCGGGGACCGATCCTCAGCTCGAGCATGGCATCGGAGTGCTGAAGGAGATGCTCCAGGAGATCCCGACCAAGGTCGCACCGTCCCGGGACAAGCTCCCGCGCGTCGTACCCGCCCCGCTGCCGCCGCGCCGTGACTGATATCGCGAGCTGCTGACGGCGGACGACGGAGGGGAGAAGACCAGTGGTCTTCTCCCCTCCGTCGTCTACGGCAAATGCTCAGTCTGCTCAGGCGTTGAGCGTGGCGTCCAGGGTGATCTCGATGCCGGACAGGGCTGCGGAGACGGGGCAGCCGACCTTGGCGGCGTTCGCGATGCGCTGGAAATCCTCCTCGGAGATGCCGGGGATGGTGGCGACGAGGGTCAGCTTGCTGCCGGTGATGCCGACGCCCGGCTGGAAGCCGACCTCGGACTTGGTACGGATCTCGGTGGCCGTGAAGCCGGCCTCGGCCAGCTCGTTGCTGAAGGCCATGGAGAAGCAGGCCGAGTGGGCTGCCGCGATCAGTTCTTCGGGGCTCGTCTTGCCCTCCGCAGCCTCGGAACGGGCCTTCCAGGTGACGGGATGCGTGCCCAGGGAGGAGCTTTCGAAGGTGGTCTCGCCCTGGCCTTCGAAGAGGTTGCCGGTCCAGACGGTGGAGGCGCTACGGGTCACTGCCATGAGTTGCTCCTTGGAATGTGTTGGGGATCGGCCGGCTCGTGTGCAGAGCGGCCCTTGATAACCATCCTAGGGTGTTCCTTTCCCCGGTGACACCCGTCGTCCCGAGGCCCGGAATGTGACGGAAAGGGCCGGATCGGCGAGCCGTGGAGGGTGCTTCCCGGGCGCCCCGGGACGGCCCTAGACTGCTGCCATGAGCGAAGACTGCTGCCATGAGTGAAGAGATGCGCGCGACGGCGCGCGGGACCGTCGCCTCGATCGTGGTCAACACCGTGGACCCGGAGAAGCTCTCCCGTTTCTGGGCCGAGCTGCTGGGGCTGAGCGTGATGTCCTCGTACGAGGGTGAATTCGTCTGGTTGAGTGCGGTTTCGCCCGGTGGCCCGAAGCTGGCCTTCCAGAGGGTGGAGCTGCCGAGCGAAGGTCCTCGACGGATACACCTTGATCTGCACGCGGAGGACCCCACGGAGCTCCTCTCGCGAGCCGTCGGGCTGGGTGCCGAGGAGTTCGAACAGCACACGATCGGAGATTTCGCCTGGACGGTGTTGAAAGACCCTGAGGGCAACGAGTTCTGTATCGCCCAGGGCTGAGCGGACAAAACGCCGAAGGGGCGGTGCGCACGGAATCCGTGCGCACCGCCCCTTCGGTTCAGCGGGTGAAGGTCCGGAACTCAGTTCCAGAGCGTGGCGAGTGCGATGTTGATCAAGGCCAGTCCGCCGACGCCGTGCGCCAGGCCGGTCGAGACCGGTTCGCCCTTCTTGACCTTGCGGGAGCCGATGACAGCCAGGACCGCCACGGCGACGCCGATCGCGAACTTGATGCCCAGCTTGAAGTAGTTGGCGTGGAAGTCCGGCATGAAGGGGATCAGACCCATCATCGCGATGCCGGTCAGCAGCTGGAGGAAAGCGCCGTCACGCTGGCGCGGATGAACAGTCGGTTCTTTCATCGTGGCGATCCAGTAGCCGACGATCATCGCGGCGCCGACGATGTGCAAGAAGACCAGGATGCTGAAGAGAATTCCCATGGCTCCAGTTTAGCGACACTCTGTCAGGAAATTCTACTGGGCGTAGAAAAACGGCGGCCACACCCGAGGGTGTGGCCGCCGTCGCGTGATGTGACTAGAGTCCGAGATCGCCCTCGAACGCGCCGCCTTCGAGGCGGGCCTTGACCGTCTGGAGGAAGCGGCCGGCATCGGCGCCGTCCACCAGGCGGTGATCGTAGGTCAGGCACAGGTACATCATGTGGCGGATGGCGATCGAATCGTTGCCATCGGCGTCCGTGACGACCATCGGACGCTTGACGATCGCGCCGGTTCCGAGAATGGCGACCTGGGGCTGGTTGATGATCGGAGTGTCGAAGAGGGCGCCGACCGAACCGATGTTCGTGATCGAGAAGGTGCCGCCGGACAGCTCGTCCGGACCGATCTTGCCGGTGCGGGTGCGGTTGGCGACGTCGGCGATCTTGCCTGCCAGCCCCGCGAGGTTGAGGTCTCCGGCGTTGGACACGACCGGAACCAGCAGGCCCTTGTCGGTGTCGACCGCGAAGGCCAGGTGCTCGGCGTTGTGGTAGGTGATCTGCTGAGTCTCTTCGTTGTACTCGGCGTTCAGCTTCGGGTGCGCCTTCAGTGCCTCGGCCACGGCCTTGGCGATGAAGGGCAGGTAGGTGAGGTTGACACCGTTGACAGCCTTGAAGTTGTTCTTGGCCGTGCCCCGCAGCTTCACGATGCGGGTCATGTCGATCTCGTGGACCTGGGTCAGCTGAGTCGAGACATCCAGGGACTCGCGCATGCGGCGGGCGATGACCTGGCGGATGCGCGGGGCCTTCTCCGTAGTGCCGCGGAGCGAGGAGGCGGCGACAGCGGGAGCGGCTGCGGCAGCCGGGGCGGCAGAAGCCGGAGCAGCTGCCGGGGCGGCGCTCTTCTTCGCTTCGATGGCGGTCTGGACGTCCTGCTTGCGGATCCGGCCGCCGACGCCGGTACCGGTGACGGACGTCAGATCGATGCCGTTGTCCTTGGCCAGCTTCCGGACGAGCGGGGTCACATAGGACTCGGCGTCGGACGGTGCCGGAGCTGCGGAGGGTGCCGGAGCTGCGGAGGGTGCCGGGGCAGCGGCCGGAGCGGGAGCTGCGGAGGGTGCCGGAGCTGCGGCCGGGGCGGGTGCGGCTACCGGGGCGGGTGCGGCAGCAGGAGCCGGTGCAGCGGCAGGCGCTGCCGGAGCCGGGGCTGCTGCCGGAGCAGCCGCGCCGGCGGCACCGATGACGGCGAGCACGGAGCCGACCTCAGCGGTGTCGTCCTCGTTCACGCGAATCTCCAGAAGGGTTCCGGCCACGGGGGAGGGGATCTCGGTGTCGACCTTGTCGGTGGAGACCTCAAGCAGCGGTTCGTCGACCTCGACGGAGTCGCCGATGGACTTGAGCCAGCGGGTGACCGTGCCCTCGGTGACCGATTCGCCCAGGGCGGGGAGGGTGACCTCGGTGCCTTCGCCGGCAGGAGCGGCTTCGCTGGCCGGTGCGGCCTCGGCCACCGGGGCCTCGGCAGCGGGCGCTGCCGGTGCTTCCTGAGCCGGAGCCGGTTCCGCCGCGGGGGCAGGAGCAGCCGGAGCTTCGCCGGAACCCGAGCCATCGCCGATGATGACCAGCGGGGCGCCGACTTCGGCGACCTCGTCCTCAGCGACGAGGATCTGCTCGATCACACCGGCGACCGGGGACGGGATCTCGGTGTCGACCTTGTCGGTGGACACTTCCAGCAAGGGCTCGTCCACCTCGACGCGGTCGCCGACGGACTTCAGCCAGCGGGTGACGGTACCTTCCGTGACGCTCTCGCCGAGTGCGGGCAAGTTAACGGATTCAGACATGTCGTCCCCGTTCTCCTTCATGATCTTCTGTATAGAAATTCTTCGGTGTGGGGGATCCCGCCGGACGGAACCCTCCGAAAGCGGGCCGGGGCGCCTGCAGGCGCCCCGGCCCCAAAGACATCAGCCGTGCAGCGGCTTTCCGGCCAGAGCCAGTGCGGCCTCGCCCAGCGACTCGTTCTGCGTCGGGTGCGCGTGGATCAGGGTGGCGACATCCTCCGGGAACGCCTCCCAGTTCACGATCAGCTGGGCCTCGCCGACCTGCTCGCCGAAGCGGCCGCCGATGCCGGTCACGCCGACGATCGGGCCGTTCTTCACGCGGATCATCTTCACGATGCCCGAGGTGCCCAGGATGGAGGACTTGCCGTTGCCGGCCAGGTTGTACTCCTGGGTCTCGATGTTGTCCTTGCCGAACTTCTCCTCGGCCTTCGGCTGGGAGTAACCGACGGACATGATCTCCGGCTCGCAGAAGGTGACCTTCGGGATGTTGACGTCCTCGACCACCACGGGGTTGAGACCGGCGATCTCTTCGGCCACGAAGATGCCCTGCTGGTAACCGCGGTGTGCCAGCTGCACGCCGGGGACGATGTCGCCGATGGCATAGATGTTGCCGACACCGGTGTGCAAGCGCTCGTTGGTGATGACGAAGCCGCGGTCCAGGGTCACACCCTGCTCGGCGAAGCCGAAGCCCTCGGTCACGGGGCCGCGGCCCACGGCGACCAGCACGATGTCGGCGGAGACAGAGCTGCCGTCGGCGAGGCTCACGGTGGCCTGGTTGGCGTCCTGCTCAACCTTCTCGAAGAAGACACCGGTCTTGAACTTGATGCCCTTCTTCTTGAACTCGCGTTCGAGGACCTTGATGATCGCAGGGTCCTCATTAGGGACGAGGGAGGGCAGGCCCTCGACGATGGTGACGTCCACGCCGAAGGAGTTCCACATCGAGGCGAACTCGACGCCGATGACGCCGCCGCCCAGCACGATGGCGGAGGAGGGCAGTTCGCTCATCTCCAGGGCCTCGGTGGAGGTGATGACGCGGCCGTCGATCTGCAGGCCCATGGTCTTGGACGTGGATCCGGTGGCCAGGATGATGTTCTTGCCCTTGTAGGCCACGCCGTCGACGGTGACGGTGTCGGGAGCGGTGAGCTTACCCTCACCCTCGATGACGTTGACCTTCTTCATCTTCAGCAGACCGGTCAGGCCCTTGTGCTTTCCGGCGACGATGCCGTTCTTGTGGTCGCGGACCTTGCCGAGGTCGACCGAGTCGAGCGTGGTGTTGATACCGTACTTTGCGCCTTCACGGGCGTTGTCGGCCAGTTCCGCCGAGTGCAGGTAGGCCTTGGTGGGGATGCAGCCGGTGTGCAAGCAGGTGCCGCCCAGCTTGGCGCGCTCCACGAGGCCCACCGTCATGCCCAGTTCCGTAGCGCGGATGGCGGCGGAGTAACCCGCGCTGCCTCCGCCGAGGACCAGGACGTCGAATTCTTGCGCAGTTGCCGTTTCGGCCACGTGAACGCTCCCTGAGTTGTATAGACGGTGCGAGCTGGCACCGTCTGGCCTGGAACTTTTCCTGCGGCGATTATGCCAGCAGGTCGGGTTCTTCTGCAGTGGTCATGCTTTTGTGACTGCCTGAAGAAAACAGCCACAGAGCCATTCGCTTTCACCTTAGCGTCACCCCCGTACATGGTGCACCTTAAAGGGCTTCGGCGCGGCGGCCTTGTGCTGTGACTCACGTTCATTTTTTTAAGAACGCCACAGCAGGCCACCGCGCCGAGGCCGCGCCAGTGCTTTAAGAGGCCATGCTCTCGATGTAGCTGAGGAGTGTGCGCAAGGCCGAACCGGTCGCCTTCTTCGGCGTGTAGCCGTAGGCGGAACCGTTGTTGAAGGACGGGCCGGCGATGTCGATGTGCGCCCAGGAGATGCTCTCCCCGGTGCTGTCGGTCCCGACGAATTCGCGCAGGAACGCGGCGGCGGTCATCATGCCACCGTGCCGTGCGCCGATGTTGGCCAGATCGGCGACCTCGGAGTCCAGGGTCGGACGCAGCTCTTCCGGGATCGGCATCGGCCACATGAGCTCGCCGGCCGCGTCTGCCGCCGACTTGAGCGACTGGGCCACGGCGTCGTCGCCCATGATGCCCGCGGTGCGGTCGCCCAAGGCGATCAGCTGAGCGCCGGTCAGGGTCGCGACGTCGATGATCACATCAGGCTGTTCCAGGCTGGCGGCGACGAGCCCGTCGGCCATGACCAGACGGCCCTCGGCATCGGTGTTCAGCACCTCGACGGTCTTGCCGCCGAAGATGGTCATGACATCGGAGGGGCGCTGGGCGGAGCCGCCGGGCATGTTCTCCGCGATGCAGAGCCACGCGGTGACCTTGACCGGCACGGAGAGCTCGGCGGCTGCCAGAGCCGCGTTGAGCACGGTGGCGGCGCCCGCCATGTCGCTCTTCATCTCCTCCATGCTTGCCGGCGGCTTCAGCGAGATGCCACCGGTGTCGAAGGTGATGCCCTTGCCCACCAGGGCCACGTGCGCGGTGGCCTTGGCAGGCGCGTACTCGACCTTGACCAGGCGCGGTGGCCGGGCGGACCCCTTGCCGACTCCCAGAATGCCTCCGAAGCCCTCCTTGTCCAGGCGCTTCTCATCCCACACCGTGACCTTGACCGGCAAGGACTTGGCGGCGTCGCGCGCCGCGGTCGCGAAGCTCTCCGGGTACAGGACGTTCGGCGGCTGGTTCACCAGGTCGCGCGTGAAGTTGACGTGGCGGCCGACGACGGCGGCACGGGTCACGGCCTGCTTAGCCCCCGCGGTGCCCGAGAGGGCCGTGACCAGGCGGACGGTGGCGACGGGCGCCTTGAGCCCTTCACGGGAGGACCGGTGCTGGTGGAAGGCATAGGCACCCAGCGCGGCGCCTTCGGCGGCTGCGGCGAGTTCCTCGATGGTGTCCATCGGAAGGGCGAGCGTGACCGTCGTCGTACCGGCCAGCTGCCGCACCGCCGAGCCGGCGGCACGGCGCAGGGACTCGGCGTCGTTCTTCGAACCCAGCCCCGCCAGGGCGATCACCTCGGCGCCCAGCTCCGGCACTCCCGGCAGGCGATGCAGCTGGTCCAGGGCTCCGGTGACGCCGAGCGAGGCGAGACTCGTCTGAAGAGCCTCCGCCGACTTGGCGCTCAACGGGTTGGCTGCCAGCTCCGGTCCTTCCTTGCCCTGGCGAACGCCGATCACGACGACGTCGCTCGACTTCTTCCGTAGATCGCCGCTGACTGTCTCAAGGGTGACTTCGTTGCTCTTGGCCACGAGTTCCTGCCTCACTTCTTGTGTAATGGGTGGACGTCCTTGTCCCATGGGTCACTGGTGCCGGCACTGATGTGGCGCCGTTCACCAACTATGATCGTAGCCCGTGTCACACAAGCCACCTGCGGCTTCCGGGAATGCGCCGGTGCCTCCGGGGTGTTGCACGAACTGAGATGAACAAGGATTCCGATGACCGCCGTCGGAGGCGGGATGCAGTGGAGGACATGGTGTTTGACCAGACGTACGGAGCGCTGCTCGATCCGGCCGGCCTGTACCGGGCCGACGAGGAGCTGTTGCAGGATGCGTCGCTGAAGGGGCTCAACCTGCTCATGGCATTCACGGGGTTCGCCGACGCCGGACATGTGGTCCGGCAGATCTCCCAGGAGCTGCTGGAGCTGCCCACCGTGCGGCCGGTGGCGGTGTTCGATGCCGACCAGCTGCTCGACTACCGTTCCCGCAGACCTCATCTGACCTTCGTCGAGGATCATCTGCAGGACTATGCGCCACCGCGGCTCGCACTGTATCTTCTGGAGGATCCTCTCGGGACGCCGTTCCTGCTGCTCTCCGGGTTCGAACCGGACCTTCAGTGGGAGCGTTTCTCCAAGGCCGTGGTCTCCCTCGTCGAGGCCCTGGACGTCAACCTCGTCACCTGGGTCCACTCCATCCCGATGCCGGTGCCGCATACGCGGCCGGTCGGGGTGACGGTCCACGGCAACAGGCCCGAGCTGATCGAGGGCATCTCCGTCTGGAAGCCGACAGTCGAGGTCCCGGCAGCCATCGGGCACGTCCTGGAATTGAAGCTGATCGCCGCAGGACGGAACGTCGCCGGCTACGTCATCCACGTTCCCCACTACCTCGCCGACGCCGAGTATCCGCAGGCCGCGGTGGCCGGCATGGAGTATCTGGGCGCGGCCGCAAGCCTCATGCTCCCCTCGGAGCGGCTCCGCGAGGTCGCGCGTGACGTCGCCCGTCAGATCACCGAACAGATGGAAGCGAGCGAAGACGTCCAGCAGGTGGTCCACAATCTCGAGGAGCGGTACGACCAGTACTCCGAGAACACCGTGCGTCGCTCCCTCCTGGCCGATGAGAATGACGAGATTCCCAGTGCCGAATCACTCGGTGCCGCCGTGGAGGCCTATCTGGCGCAGGAACTGCAGAACCAGGACGAGCATCCCGGGCACGAGGAACCGGGAGGAATGCCTCCAGGCCCCGGCCTCGTCTGAGCGATTCTGATCGGAACGCGCGGGGAGGAACCTCCTCCGCGGTCCGGTGCGGAACAATGGGGACGTGCGTGCTTTACGGTCCTGGCTGGTGTGGGGTGTCGGTGTCTTCGCCTATCTGGTGGCGGTGACGCAGCGGACTTCCTTCGGGATAGCCGGCCTTGAGGCGACGGAACGGTTCCATGCGAGTGCGGCGGCCATTTCCGCCTTCTCCGTGCTGCAATTGCTCGTCTATGCGGGTCTCCAGATCCCCGTCGGCGTACTCGTCGACCGTCTCGGGCCCAGGGCGATGGTGGCAGGCGGAGCCCTGCTGATGTGTCTCGGCCAGGCGCAGCTCGCGGCCGCCGATTCGGTCGCGGCGGGGGTGCTCGGCAGGGTCCTGGTCGGCGCCGGTGATGCCGCCACATTCATCTCCGTGCTGCGGCTGCTGCCCGCCTGGTTCCAGCCCCGTCAGGTCCCGCTGCTCACGCAGTTCACCGGAATGGTGGGGCAGCTCGGCCAGCTGGTGAGCGTCATCCCCTTCGCGTGGCTGCTGCACTCCACCGCCTGGACGCCGGCATTCCTTTCGCTCGCCGCTCTGTCTGCTCTCGCCTGTGTTCTCGTGGTGCTCTTCCTGAAGGACGCACCGGAAGGCAGAGCGCGCCGGGACAACACCGGTGGGGTGAAGGAGATCTCCCGGGCTCTGGCAGAGTCCTGGAAGGAACCCGGAACGAGGCTCGGTCTCTGGAGTCACTTCACCACACCGTTTGCGGGGACGGTGTTCGCGCTCGCCTGGGGTTATCCGTTCCTCATCTCGGCGCAGGGCCTGACGCAGGGGACCGCTTCGGCGATCATGAGTCTCTATGTCCTGGTCGCCATGGTGTCCGGGCCGTTCTTCGGCCGCTTCGTCTCCCGTTATCCGGTCCGCCGTTCCTCGATGGTTCTTCTGGTCTCCTTCCTCACCGGAGTCGCCTGGTCCGTCGTCCTGCTCTGGCCGGGCCAGGCTCCTCTGTGGCTCCTGGCCGTACTGGTGGTGGTCATGGGCCTCGGCGGCCCTGCCTCGATGATCGGCTTCGATTTCGCACGCACCTCGAATCCCGTGGAGAGGATCGGCACGGCCACCGGCATCGTCAACGTCGGCGGTTTCGTCGCTGCGCTGATGAGCATGTATGTGATCGGGCTGGTCCTGGATCTGCTCAACGCCAGTGGTTTCTCGCAGGGCCGGCTCTACGGTCTGGCCCCCTTCCGGATCGCGCTGGCGAGCCAGTTCCTCTTCCTGCTGGTGGGGACGGTGGCCGTCGCGATCGTCCGGCGCAGGGCCCGCCGGGAAGCCGGGATCAGTCCGCGGCCACTGGCCAAGGTTCTATGGGAACGATCCCGTCAAGGCCGTCGCTGAAGCAGCTTCGGAGAGGGTCCGGCGAGGAGGCCGTCCACAGCGTCGGCTCCAGGGACTGTCCACATGGGCGTGAACCGCGCTCCCCGCGCCATCCTGGACACGCAGGCTTGTCGCATGGAACGCAGCGCACTGTTCACAGCGACGAGCCCTGAGGACATCCTCGGCTACATCCCGCACGCCCTCGGTTTCTGGCCCCGGGAATCACTTGTCTGTCTCTCCCTGGGAGGTGGCAGTCTCGGCGCCACACTCAGAGTTGATCTCCCAGCGGGGGAGCAGACGGAACAGGATCTGCTGCGCTATGCGCTCGTGGTCCTGAGACATCTGCGGCATGATCACTCCTCGGACGGAACCTTGGTGGCGGTCTTCGGGGGTGGGCAGGCTCGCACCGTGGCGGCTGCGGCACGTGGGCTCCTCACCGTGCTGGCGGATCTGCTGGCGAAGGAGGGCCGCCCGGTGGTGGATGCCTGGGCAGTGGGTGCCGACGGCTGGACCTTCGCCTCCTGCGGGGAGGCCGGAGCGCGCGCAGAATGGACGACGGCGGGCGGGCGGCGGACCGGAGTCCAGTCCCTCGAGACGATGAGGGACTCCCGGTTGGCCGCTGAGATGGTGTTCAAGGGCAGTGTGATCCGGGAGCACCCCGAGGACGGTTGGGACTCGTCGGCCCATCATCCAGGGCCAGTCGAGAAGCCGTCCAGAGGCGAGGGCCCCCGGACGGTACTGCAGGCCGTGCCGGAGCCGGTCACGGAGAACGAGCTCGCCGGGATTCTCTCCCGTTGGGAACGGCTACTGAAGGAACCCGGACGTGGCGCCGCCTCCGAGGATCTCACGGATCTACTGGACGGCCTGGCGGAACCTGCGGTCCGGGACGCGGTCCTGGTCTCCGTGGCGTCCGATGCCCGGCTTGCTTTCTGGGGGAGTGTCGCCGCAGGGGTGGTCGGAGAGGGAGAGGAGCAGCGGGCCGGACAGGCCCTCTTCGCCCCGTCACCGGACTCACTGGGGCACTGTCTGGACCGGTTCGGTGCGGTGATCACAGGAGACAGCGATGAAGCGCCCGACTGGGAGCGGATGGATCGCTTCGCTGCTTGTCTCGAGACCGCTCTCCACGGACGCGGCGAGTCCACCGCCGCGGCACTGACCGCGCTGGCCTGGATCGAGTGGTGCCGGGGGAGAGGCACTCACGCCTCAGTTCTGCTGGGCCGGGCGCTCGCCGTCGAACCCGGACACCGATTGGCTTTCCTTCTTCACGGTCTGGTCCTCGCGGGGCGGCTCAGCGGCTGGGCCACCCGGAGAAGCAGCAGCTGGAGCGGGCGGGAATGGCGTGACTGATGTGGTTCTGAGGAGGGCGCTGTTCAGGACAATGTGGTCAAGAACACCTTGATGTGGGTGAGAAAGAGCGTATTGTGCCCGCTTGCATCGGCAGGCGGGGATTTCATGAGAGACTAGTCCGGAGACCCGGTTGGGTCCGCGTGATGACAATTGCCGCAGGGAAACACTTTCAGTGCTCTCAGCGGGGAACAATTGCCAGACCACAGGCGTTGTCCTTCACAGGCTCTGCCGGTCTGGAGTATCTGCCTCGTGCAGCGCGGACTTGACAGGGTCATAGTGGTGTTACCCTCCGGGACACCCAGGCGCTGCTAGAAAGGGTTTCTGTGACCACTCCCACGACGAAGGAAACTGCCGTTCAGGCCGAGTTGACTGACGAGGAGAAGAAGAAGGCTCGCGCCGCCAAGGCTGCTGCCACGCGCGCCGCAAACAAGGCCAAGAAGGAAGCCGAGGCCGCCGGACAAGGCGAGGACTCTGCGACGCCGCGCGCTGCTGCGAAGAAGGGCGCCGAAGCCGGCGCCAAGACGCGGGGGCGGAAGGCTGCCGCGAACAAGGCCGAAGAACTGAACGACGACGCCCGGGACGATGCGGCCTCTGAGGATGCCGAGCCGAATCTCGCCGAGGCGGCGGAAGCCGAAACCGAAGGGGCCGAGACGAAGCCGGCGCCGACCGGCAGTGGCTTCGTATACTCGGATGCCGATGATGACGACGCGCCCGTGCAGCAGGTCATGTCTGCCGGGGCCACCGCAGACCCGGTCAAGGACTACCTGAAGCAGATCGGCAAGGTCGCTCTGCTGAACGCCGAGCAGGAAGTCGATCTCGCACTGCGGATCGAAGCCGGGCTCTTCGCCGAGGAGAAGATCGCTGCCGAGGGGGATGCCATGGATCCCAAGTACCGGCGCGAACTCGACTTCATCATCCATGATGGCAAGCGGGCCAAGAACCACCTGCTTGAGGCCAACCTCCGGCTCGTGGTCTCCTTGGCCAAGCGCTACACAGGCCGCGGCATGCTGTTCCTGGATCTCATCCAGGAAGGCAACCTCGGTCTGATCAGGGCCGTGGAGAAGTTCGATTACACCAAGGGCTTCAAGTTCTCCACCTACGCGACGTGGTGGATCCGTCAGGCGATCACCCGGGCCATGGCCGACCAGGCCCGTACCATCCGTATCCCGGTCCACATGGTGGAAGTCATCAACAAGCTGGCTCGTGTTCAGCGTCAGATGCTCCAGGATCTCGGCCGTGAACCCACGCCTGAAGAACTGGCCAAGGAACTGGACATGACGCCGGAGAAGGTCGTCGAGGTCCAGAAGTACGGCCGCGAGCCGATTTCGCTGCACACCCCCTTGGGTGAGGACGGCGATTCGGAGTTCGGTGACCTCATCGAGGACTCCGAGGCCGTGGTCCCGGCCGACGCCGTGAGCTTCACCTTGCTGCAGGAGCAGCTTCACTCCGTTCTCGACACGCTTTCCGAGCGTGAGGCCGGTGTGGTGGCGATGCGCTTCGGCCTGACGGACGGCCAGCCGAAGACTTTAGACGAAATCGGCAAGGTCTACGGCGTGACACGTGAACGTATCCGCCAGATCGAATCCAAGACGATGTCCAAGCTGCGCCATCCTTCGCGCTCCCAGGTCCTGCGGGACTACCTGGACTGAGGTCCCTGGGAATGCCCGGCCCCTTCTGGGGCCGGGCATTCCCTTTCCGTGCTCGCCGTGGCCGAACCCCGGGTTCCGGCTGCGGCGGCACTCATCTCATGACGGCGCGACCGAAGGGCCGGGCCCCTTCTCTCGTAGGTGACGAGGACAGAGTTCTGCAGGAGGCATCCGGTGATCGGACAGGCGGTTCCACTGCCCAAGACGTACAACTTCAGGGACCTCGGCGCCCTGCCGGCTGGAAGCGGCCTCACACTGAGTGGCGTTCTCTATCGATCCGATGCCCTCCACCTCCTCACGGATGAGGGCCGGGAGCGGCTGCGTGAACTCAAGGTCGCCACAGTGCTCGATCTTCGGGACGACGACGAGGTGCAGAGGTCTCCCAGCGCCTTGGCCGGTCTCGAACTGGAGGTGCTGAGAGGCAATGTCCTGGCGGGGGCGCTCGGTTCCTCGCTCCGGCAGCTCCCCACTCTTCAGGGGCTGTACCGTCTGATCCTCGCCCAGGGCGGGGATGTCGCCGTGCAGCTCGCGCGGCGCGTTCTGCACAACGCCGCGCTGGGACAGGGGACGCTTGTCCATTGCACCGCGGGCAAGGATCGGACAGGAGTCATGATCGCTCTGCTCCTGGATGCGGTGGGCGTCGACCGGGAGGCCGTCGTCCTGGATTATTCGGGCACCGCGGCCAATCTGTCGGGGGAGTGGCTCGACGGCGTCGTCGTTCTGATGGAGTCGATGGGTTTCCCCATCACGGAACAGGTCCTCACGCTGGCCGGGGGAAGTCCTGCGGAGGTCATGCGGGAGACGCTGGGATACCTCGACGACTCCTTCGGGGGGTCCTCGGGTTACCTGCAGCACCATGGTCTGACACTCGACGAGGTCACGGCTCTCCAGAAAGCCCTGCTCGGCGAGCGTTTGTGAGTCGTGGTGAATTCAGTGAACTTTGTGAATATGGAAGCGGTTCTGCCGACGCTCAGGCGGTGGCCGGACGTCGAAGCGGAGAATCTGCAGGCGTTCGACGGCGCTGACAGGCTCCTGTTGGAGCATGCCCGGGATCATCTGAGCGCGGAACCATCGGACCGGGATGGGCTGGTCGTCATCGGAGACCGGTACGGAGCCCTGACGCTGTCCTTGCTGGCGGCCTTGCCGGACGGGTCGCGGACACCGCCGCCAGTCCGGAGCTGGCAGGATCTCGCCACCGGGCAGACTGCGCTGCGGACGAATGCCGAACGGCTGAGCCTCACCGGCGTCCGTTCGTTCCCTGAGGGCGAGCCCGGCGGACACCTTTACGATGAAGAACTCCTGAAGGGTGCCAGGCTCGTGCTGCTGAGGCTCCCCAAGAATCTCGCCGAGCTGGCTGAGATCTCTCAGGCGATCGCCCGGTATGCGGACCCGGGGGTGACAGTCCTCGCCTCCGGAATGGTCAAGCACATGAGCCGTTCCATGAATGACGTCCTGGGGGAGTTCTTCTCTTCCGTCACGGCCAGCCTGGCTCGAGGCAAGGCCCGCGTACTGCGCGCGAGCGGCGCCAGAGAGGTCCTTCCGGGAACGGAGCTCTGGCCGCGTGTGGAACACCACCCGGAACTCAGCCTCGATGTCGTGGCGCACGGTGCGGTGTTCGCCGGCTCCAAGATCGATATCGGAACCCGCTTCCTGGCCACCTTCATCGGCAGGATGCCGCAGGTGAAGAGCATCGTCGATCTCGGCTGCGGCTCCGGGATCCTGACCGCACTGGCTGCCCGGGCCCAGCCTCAGGCCCGAGTGCTGGCCACCGATGTCTCGGCTGCGGCCGTCGCCAGTGCCCGGCTGACAGCGGAGGCGAACGGCGTCGGCCGGCAGGTCGATGTGCTGCATGCCGACGCATTGGAAGGTGTGGAGCCGGGATCGGTGGATCTCGTCCTGTTGAATCCGCCCTTCCACCTCGGGCACAGCGTCCATGCCGGGGCGGCTCTCAAACTCTTCAAGGCCACGGCGCCGGTTCTGTCCCCGGAAGGGGAGGTGTGGACGGTCTGGAACAGTCATCTGGGTTATCTGAGTGGGTTGCGGGAACACCTGGGTCCGACGGAAGTCGTGGGCCGGAACAGCAAGTTCACGGTCACGCGCAGCAGACCCCGCGTCTCAATCAGGTGACGAGCAAGGGGACACAGCGAACCTGCGGTGTCCAGACTGGTAACGCTGGTAGCCTACGAGCAATGGCCAGCTGCCCTGCAGTTATTAAGGAGAATGAGTGACCGAGCTCCGCACGCCCGCCTCGCGGCGCGGAACAAACTTGCCCAAAATGGGTGACTTCAATCTGACGGTTATCCTCGACACCATCCGGCGCTCTCCGGCCGGTCTGAGCAGGGTTGAGCTGGCCGGAATGGTGGGTCTCTCGCCGCAGACCATCTCCAATATCTCGCGACGTCTTCTGGATCAGGGACTCATCGTCGAAGCGGGCAAGACGGGGGTCGGCCCCGGCAAGCCGCGGACCATCCTTCAACTGAATCCCGTCGGAATGTACGCCCTCGGCGTCCATGTCGACCCTGCGGTCATCAGTTTCGCCCTCCTTGATCTGGTGGGCCAGGTGGTCCTGGACTCCAAGATCGACACGCCGGAGGCCGGCGAACCGACCGCGGTCATGGCCTCAATCGTGTTCGAGGTGCAGCGGCTGTTGGAGGAGTCCGGAATAGATCAGGACAAACTCGCGGGCCTGGGTGTCGCGGCTCCCGGGCCGATCGACCTCGAAGCGGGCACCGTGGTCAACCCGCCTCTGCTCCAGGGCTGGAGCCGTGTCCACTTGCGCGATTCGCTGTCCAAGGCCACCGGCCTCGCCGTGGTTCTGGACAAGGACGTCACGGCTGCGGCGGTAGCGGAGACCTGGGTTTCCAAGACGGCGGCGACCGGCAACTTCGCAGTCTTCTACATGGGCACCGGCATCGGCTGTGGCCTGGTCCTCGGCGACGAGGTGTTCCGGGGTTCCAGCGGCAACGCCGGCGAGATGGGGCACATCGTCGTCGACCCTGACGGTCCACCGTGCGACTGCGGACTGAACGGCTGCGTGAAGTCGACAGTCATCCCGCGTGTGCTGGTGGAGTCGGCGGCCGCCGTCGGCCTCGTCGAACCCCTGGCGGACGGCGACTCGAGCGTCGTCGTGCAAGAACGCTTCAAGCAGCTGTGCGATGCGGCCGACGACGGCAGCGAGGCCGCCGTCGCGATCCTCGAGCGTTCGGCGCTGCATCTGTCGCGAGCGGTCTCGGTGATCGCCAATGTGATGGACCTGGACCGCGTGGTCTTCGGCGGACCCTTCTGGACCCGCCTCGCTCCGTACTACCTCAAGCGCATCCCGGAACTGGTGGCTCATGGCGCGGACGCGCGGGCCATTCACGTGCCTTCGGTGGTCAGCAGCACGGTAGGAGCGGACGTCGGCGCCATCGGGGCTGCCTGCCTGGTCCTCGAGCACACGCTGGCCCCCCGCTCTGAACGGCTTCTGCTGGGTTCCTGACACCGTTCCGGCTCTGAGGCGAAGGATCTTCGGAGCCGGCGGGGTCGTCCCCGTAAGATTGCGTCTTAATTCGGTCCGGCGTTTGCCCGACCCTTTCTAGGCCCCTAGGCTTGAGGTCATCAGTTACCGAGGTAACGTGTCAGCGACCCTCCTCAGAGAGGGTGTGGGTGCCCCCATGTGGGCCTGACATTTGCACACGGCGATGGATCCCGGCGTTTTCGCATGCGCGCCGGTCCGCCGTGCCCATCCATAACGTCGCACGTCGAGGATTGCAGATGTCCCCACCCAGCCTTATCGACCATCCGACGCAGCCGAGCACCGCTCCCGTGGCACTGTCCTACGAGCTGTTCCCGCCGCGTTCACAAGCCGCAGAGGAAGTCCTCTGGGCCACCATCAAGGAACTCGAAAGCACCGCGCCGGACTACGTGTCCGTGACCTACGGCGCCAGTGGTTCCAATCACGACACCGCTCTGGATCTGGTGGCCAGATTGCAGGAGGAGACCCTCCTGCGGCCTCTCGCCCACCTGACCTGCGTCGGCAACACGGCCGCCGAACTGGCGGAGATCGTCGCAGAACTCCTGGATCACGGTGTGCGGGGCATCCTCGCCTTGCGCGGTGATCTGCCCAAGGACGGATCGACTCTGCCAGAGGGCTCGCTGCACTATGCACAGGACCTCGTGGAGCTCATCCGCCGCGTCGAGCAGAGCCGCACCGCCCTGCTGTGCGCCGGGAAGGTCGCGATCGGGGTCGCCGCCTATCCGACCCGTCACCCGGAGTCACCGAGTGAGGCACACGATGTCGAGGTGCTGCTGGCCAAACAGCGGTCAGGCGCCGACTTCGCGATCACTCAGGTGTTCTTCCACCCCGGTCAGTATGAGGATCTGCTGTTCCGTGCCCGCCGGGCCGGCGTGACCATCCCGATCATCCCGGGGGTCATGCCCCTGACGAGCCTGCGGAGGGTGACGCGCCTCGCCGAACTCAGCGGGGTCACCCCGGACCGGGGACTGCTGCACGCCCTGGAAACGGCATCCTCGGACGCGGAGGCCCAGCGGATCGGCGTCGATGCGACGGTCGCCCTGGCAACCGCCGCCCTGAACTCCGGCGCTCCCGGTCTGCACCTCTACACCTTCAACGAACACCGCCACGCCCTGGACGTCCTGGACCGCTTGCAGCTGTCCCGTCCCAGTCGTCCGCTGCACGAACGCGCCGCGCTGGCTTCCTGAAAGCAAACTCCCGGACCGGACCCGGAGGACGTGTCATCGTTCCCGGCCGGCCCGCTGAAGACCTGTACCCAGAAAAGGATTCATCATGACCACACAGACCCCTTTCCCCTCCGCCAGTCTCCTCGGCTACCCGCGCATCGGACGTCGCCGCGAGCTCAAGAAGGCCGTGGAGGCCTACTGGGCCGGGAAGATCGACGCCGCCGCCCTTGACGTCGCCGCCAAGGAGATACAGCTGAGCAGCGCCAAGCGCCTCGTGGAACTCGGCCTCGACGAAGCAGCCGCCGTTCCGGGCACCTTCTCCTACTACGATCAGGTGCTCGACGCCGCGGCCCACCTCGGCGCGATCCCGGCCCGTTTCGGCCGTCTCCTCAATGCCGAGGGACAGCTGGACATCGACGGGTACTTCACGCTCGCCCGTGGCTCCAAGGAGCAGCAGCCGCTTGAGATGACCAAGTGGTTCGACACCAATTACCATTACCTGGTCCCGGAGATCGGCCCGGAGACGGACTTCCGTCTGACCTCGGAGCGCGTGGTCGAGGAGTTCCAGTACGCCCTGGCCAATGGCATCGAGACCCGTCCGTACCTGGTCGGCCCGGTGACCTTCCTTCTGCTCTCCAAGGCCTCCGATGATGCTCCGGCCGGCTTCGAGCCGCTCTCCCGCCTGGAGGACATCCTGCCGGTCTACGCCGAACTGCTCGGCAAGCTGGCTGCGGCCGGTGCGAGCTGGGTTCAGCTGGACGAGCCGGCCCTGGTGGTCGACCAGGACATCCCTGCAGAGAAGCTCGATGCTGCGGTCACCCGCGCTTACGAGGTGCTCACCGCCGTCGCCGATCGCCCCCAGATCCTCGTCTCCACGCCGTACGGCGCGCTGGACGGCCAGCTGGGCGCCCTCGCGGCCAGCAACATCGATGCCCTGCACCTGGACGTGTTCAAGGGTGCGGCACCGTCCGAGGCGGCCTTGGCAGGTCTCGGCTCCAAGACCCTCGTGGCCGGTGTCGTGGACGGCCACAACATCTGGCGCAATGATCTCGCGGCCTCGGCTGCCACGCTGGACGCTCTCCAGGCCGCGGCTGCGCGTGTGGCCGTCTCCACCTCCACCTCCACCCAGCACGTCCCGCACGACGTGGCCGAGGAGGGCAAGCTCTCGGACCAGCTGAAGTCCTGGCTCGCTTTCGCTGATCAGAAGGCCGTGGAGGTCAAGACCCTGGCGTCCTACCTGGCGGACCCGGCGTCAGCACGGGCTGCGATCGATGAGGCTTCGGCCGTCATCGCCTCCCGTGCCGCCGCGGAGGGTGTTCGTCGTGAGGAGGTCCGGGCCCGCACGGCGGCCCTGAGCGAAGCCGACTTCGCCCGCTCCGAATACTCCGTCCGTGAGGCGGCCCAGGAAGCGGCCCTGCAGCTTCCTCCGCTGCCGACCACGACCATCGGATCCTTCCCGCAGACGTCCGAGATCCGCTCCGCCCGTGCCCGTAACATCAAGGGCGAGCTGAACGCGGCCCAGTATGAGCAGCTCATGAAGGACGAGATCAAGCGCGTCGTCGACCTTCAGGAGGAGCTCGGCTACGACGTCCTGGTGCACGGTGAACCAGAGCGCAACGACATGGTCCAGTACTTCGCGGAGAACCTCGAGGGCTTCGACGTGACGGTGCACGGCTGGGTCCAGTCCTATGGCTCCCGCTGCACCCGTCCGTCCATTCTCTGGGGCGACGTCACCCGTTCGGCCCCCATCACGGTCGCCTGGGCCGAGTACGCCCAGTCGCTGACCGAGAAGCCGATGAAGGGCATGCTGACCGGTCCGGTGACGATCCTCGCGTGGTCTTTCGTCCGCGACGATCAGTCGCTGGGGGAGACCGCCAATCAGGTGGCCCTCGCCCTGCGTGACGAGATCACCGATCTGGAAGCAGCGGGCATCAAGGTCGTTCAGGTGGACGAGCCTGCCCTGCGTGAGCTTCTGCCGCTGCGCAAGGCCGATCAGCAGGCCTACCTGAAGTGGAGTGTGGACTCCTTCCGCCTCGCCACGGCCGGTGCGCAGGACGCCACGCAGATCCACACCCACCTCTGCTACTCGGAGTTCGGCGTCATCATCGACGCCATCGATGGTCTCGACGCTGATGTGACCTCCATTGAGGCTGCCCGCTCCCGTATGGAGGTCGTCCACGATCTGGAGTCCCACGGCTTCGGGCGCGGCGTCGGACCGGGCGTGTACGACATCCACTCGCCGCGCGTCCCGGGCGAGGCCGAGGTCACCGAGCTGCTCGCCACCGCGGTGAAGCACGTTCCCAGCCGCCAGCTCTGGGTCAATCCGGACTGCGGTCTGAAGACCCGGGGCTACGCCGAGACCGAGGAGTCGCTGCGCAATCTCGTCACCGCCGCCAAGACGGTCCGTGAGGAACTCGGCGCGCGCGTCTGAGTTTGAGCCGCATGACGACGGCGGCGGGTCACCCTGGCTGGGTGGCCCGCCGCCGTCGTACTGTCTCCGTGCTCAGGACCAGATGATCTCGTCGTCCACCACGCCGTCGGCGTCGGCGGTGGCGACCAGCACTTCGTCGCTGAAGTGTTCACCGAGGCTGAAGTCGAGGACGAAGTACCGTTCAGGCTGGTCGGGGAAGATCCCGACGTGACCCAGCTTGAGCGCCTGGGTGAAGGCCGTGGTGTCCACGTCGCCACTGACGCCGAACGTCTCCCATTGCTTCTCCGGGTCCAGACCTTTGCAGTGGAAGTGCCGGAACTCCTGGACCTGGCTGCCGTCCTGGTCGAGCTCATTCGCGATCAGTTCCCGGACCTGATCCACCAGTTCGGGGAGGTAGTGCAGCCGGTAGTCGGCTTTGTGGACGGAGGCTTGATCGGGCCGCTCGTGGGCGGCGAAGTTGAGCTCGATCTCCACGGGGATCCCATGCACCGTGTGCCTCGCCGCGAAGCAATGCGCCACCCCGTGATTGAGTTCGAGCTGTCCGAAATGCTCGCTGATGACCGTGCTCATGCCATCAACATAGACCCCTGGGCTGTTCCATTTCCAGACTTGCCGGTCCGGCGTTTCGGGGCTACGCGGGCGCACCCGTGAGGCACGAGGCGGTGAAGGGACTGGGATCCGCCCGTCCGAGGGGGCTCAGTGTGAAAGGGCCTCGGTGAGACCGTCTCCGAGCAGCTCGAGGAACAGATCCACCCGGGCGCTGCCCGAGCCGGACGGCAGGAGGGCGAAGACGTTGCGGGCCAGACGGATATCGGGGACGTTGAGCACGACGACGCCGGCCGGCTTCTTTTCGAGGGTGAGCTCGGGGACCAGCGCGGCGCCGAGCCCGGCTGCGGTCATCTCGACGCTGGCCGTGAAGTCGTCGCTGTGCGCCACGACGCGGGGGTGAAGCCCGCAGGCTGCGAAAAGGCGTTCGATCACCACGGCGTCCGGAGTGCCTGGGTGATGGATGATCCAGGGCATGTCGGAAAGCTGGCCGGCCGAGACGGTGGCCTCGGGGGAGAACCCCCAGGACGCCGGGACGATGACCCGGAAGTCATCGTCGCCGATCCACTGCCGGCGCATGGTGTGCGGCCAGGCCAGGCCGCTCTGGCCCACCTGGTAGACCAGAGCGAGGTCCAGTTCGCCGCCATCCCGCAGCCCTTGGATGGTCTGGGCGGGCTCTGCGACGGAGACTTTGAGCTCGATGCCGAGCCTGGTCCACCGTGGATGCCGCATGATCCGGGGGAGGACGTAGGTCGCGAGGCTGGGGAAGATTCCGAGTCGGAGTTCCTGGCGTGAGTCGTCCTGTGCCCGTGATGCGGCGGCCATGAGGGCCTCGATGTCGGTGAGCACCTTGCTTGCGTGGCGAGCCATGGCCTGTGCGGCGTCGGTGGGCACGATGCTGCGGGCGTTCCGGTGGAAAAGTTCCACTCCCGCGTCCCGTTCCAGTGCTGCGATCTGCTGGCTGACGGCCGACGCCGTGTAGCCCAGGTGTTGTGCCGCGGACGCGAAGGAGCCGTGCCGGATCACCGCGAGAAGGGTGCGCAGATGGACGGGGTTGATCACAGAGGGCCTTTCCAGCAGAGCCGGTTCCCGATGGAACGGTCCTTGACAGTTTAGGCGGACGGACGGCTCCGTGGGGGCGTGGGCCGCGGGGGTGGGACCCCTTCGTGCGTGGTGTTCCGTGGCTGGGATCACCACTAGACGCGACACGCCGCGAAGCGTCGACACGCCGGTCATTTAATTGTGGCCAAGTCATGCACAGCATGTGGATGCAGACCCCCGGAACACCGGAAATCCGGGCAAGATCAACCCCTCGGACTGTGGACAAACGGTGGATAGAATGACATGCTTGTAATACAGCATCTTGGGGTGCGAGACGGGGCGTTGCACTACATGTAGTATCGACATACGCAATCGGGCCGCAGGGCCCACACCGCGGATTCCCGCCGATCGGCAGTTGGAACCGCAAGGCCGGGAGCCTTGTGAAAGCGGTGCGGGTGACGCGGTGAAAGCAAGGACTGAAGGGGAGAGGGACATGACCGTTACGGTGTACACCAAGCCTGCCTGCGTGCAGTGCAACGCGACCTACCGCGCTCTGGACAAGAAGGGCGTCGTCTACCAGACCGTGGACGTCTCTCAGGATGCCGATGCCCTGGAGAAGCTGAAGGACATGGGTTACATGCAGGCTCCCGTCGTGGTGACGGATGACGATCACTGGTCAGGCTTCCGCCCGGACAAGATCGCCGGTCTGGACGCTGCAGCGACCGCCGTCGCCTGAAACGCTGAGGACGAAGATCGCTGAGGACGGAGACCGCCGCACTGATGCGCTGAATGCGCAGGGTGATGGCGGCGCCGTCGTTCTGCAGGGATCACCGGCTACTCCGGCAGGCGGCCGCGGCGGGGTTCCGGCTCCGCCGGACTCGTCGGCGACGTGAACTGACACAGAGAATCGACCTGGCAACAGACTTGATGGGGTGACTTCGAATGGCAACGCTCACGCGTGACTCTCACGGAGCGCGGGACGCGAGCAATGGGCAGGACGCGGAGAGGGGAAGCTTCCGCGTCGCGTCCAGTCACCTCATCTATTTCTCCTCGGCCTCCGGGAACACCCGGCGGTTCGTGGAAAAACTCGGGAGGGACTCCAGCCGGATTCCTCTCTTCCCCACCGAAGTTCCCCTGCTGGCCACCGAACCGTATGTTCTGGTCCTGCCCACCTATGGCGGGACCGGGGGAGACGGTTCGGTTCCCAAGCAGGTCATCAAATTCCTGAATGTCGAACAGAACCGCAAGCTGATCAGGGGCGTGATCGGTGCGGGGAACACCAACTTCGGGGACAACTACTGCATGGCTGGCGACATCATCGCCGTGAAGTGCCATGTCCCGCACCTGTATAGATTCGAATTGATGGGCACGCCGGACGACGTGCGCCGCGTCAACGAGGGATTGGACACGTTTTGGACACGACTGTCGCAGAACCAGAACTGAACGAGGCATCCGTGAAGGCTGACAAGGTCCCGCTGCCGGAGAGCTTCAAGGGCCTGGGTTATCACGAGCTGAACGCCATGCTGAACCTTTACGGTCCGGACGGCAAGATCCAGTTCGAGGCGGACCGTGAGGCCGCTCATCAGTACTTCCTGCAGCACGTTAACAACAACACCGTGTTCTTCCACGACCTGGAAGAGAAGCTCGACTACCTCATCAAGAATCAGTACTACGAGCGGGAGACCCTCGATCAGTACACGATGAACTTCATCCGCGAACTGTACAACCGGGCCTACAAGAAGAAGTTCCGCTTCGAGACCTTCCTGGGCGCCTTCAAGTTCTACACCTCGTACACGCTGAAGACTTTCGACGGCAAGCGTTTCCTGGAGCGCTATGAAGACCGCGTGTGCATGGTGGCCCTCCACCTCGCCCGCGGCGACGAGGAGATGGCGTCCCGTCTGGTCGATGAGATCATCGACGGCCGCTTCCAGCCGGCCACCCCGACGTTCCTCAATGCCGGCAAGGCTCAGCGCGGTGAGCTGGTCTCCTGCTTCCTGCTGCGCATCGAGGACAACATGGAGTCGATCGCCCGTGGCATCAACTCCGCCCTGCAGCTCTCCAAGCGGGGCGGCGGCGTCGCCCTGTCCCTGACCAACATCCGTGAGCACGGTGCGCCGATCAAGCAGATCGAGAACCAGTCCTCCGGTGTCATCCCCGTGATGAAGCTCCTCGAAGACAGCTTCTCCTACGCCAACCAGCTGGGTGCCCGTCAGGGTGCCGGTGCCGTGTACCTGCACGCCCACCACCCGGACATCTACCGCTTCCTCGACACCAAGCGCGAGAACGCCGACGAGAAGATCCGCATCAAGACGCTGTCCCTCGGCGTCGTCGTGCCGGACATCACCTTCGAGCTGGCCAAGAGGAACGAGGACATGTACCTGTTCTCGCCGTACGACGTCGAGCGCGTCTACGGGATCCCCTTCTCCGACGTCTCGGTCACCGAGAAGTACTACGAGATGGTGGACGACTCGCGGATCAAGAAGACCAAGATCAGCGCGCGTGAGTTCTTCCAGACCCTCGCCGAGATCCAGTTCGAATCCGGCTACCCCTACATCATGTTCGAGGACACGGTGAACCGTGCGAACCCGGTCGCGGGCAAGGTCATCATGAGCAACCTCTGCTCGGAGATCCTGCAGGTCTCCACCCCCAGCATCTACAACGATGACCTGTCCTACGAGACCGTGGGCAAGGACATCTCCTGCAACCTGGGCTCCATGAACATCGCCAAGACGATGGACTCCCCGGACTTCGGGGCCTCCATCGAGACCGCGATCCGGGCACTGTCCGCAGTGTCCGACATGTCCTACATCAACTCCGTGCCGTCCGTCGCCGAGGGCAACGCCCAGAGCCACGCGATCGGTCTGGGGCAGATGAACCTGCACGGTTACCTGGCCCGTGAGCGCGTCCACTACGGCTCCGAAGAGGGCCTGGACTTCACGAACATCTACTTCTACACGGTGCTGTTCCACGCCCTGCGTGCCTCGAACAAGCTCTCCATGGAGACCGGTCAGAAGTTCGGCGGCTTCGAGAACTCGAAGTACGCCTCCGGTGAGTTCTTCGACAAGTACACCGAGCAGGAATGGGCGCCGGCCACGGAGCGGGTGCGGGAGCTCTTCGGCGAGCACCACATCCCCACGCAGGCGGACTGGCTGGAGCTGAAGGCCTCCGTGATGGAGCACGGCATCTACAACCAGAACCTGCAGGCGGTGCCGCCCACCGGTTCCATCAGCTACATCAACAACTCGACCTCGTCCATCCACCCGGTGGCGGCCAAGATCGAGATCCGCAAGGAAGGCAAGATCGGCCGCGTCTACTACCCGGCCCCGTACCTGAGCAATGACAACCTGGAGTACTACCAGGACGCGTACGAGATCGGCTACGAGAAGATCATCGACACCTATGCGGCAGCCACGCAGCACGTGGACCAGGGCCTGTCCCTGACCCTGTTCTTCAAGGACACGGCCACCACGCGTGACATCAACAAGGCGCAGATCTACGCGTGGCGGAAGGGCATCAAGACCCTCTACTACATCCGCCTGCGCCAGCTCGCGCTGGAAGGCACCGAAGTCGAGGGCTGCGTCAGCTGTGCCCTGTGATGGTGTTGATGGGGACAGCTAGGTAGCACGATGACGACGGCGACCGGCGGCTTGATCTATGGAATCCGACTAAAGCGGGAATTTGAGTATCGCTATGTCGGCCTCACGACTAAGCCGTCTGGTCGTCGTCTGTCGCAGCACCTGAAAGCTGCGCGAGACGGGCGTAAGACACCGTTCTACGATTGGTTGCGCAATCAAGACCCTGATGCCGTCGTCCTCGATGAGCTTGATTGGGTGGAAGGGCTTGAGGCGCTCGGACAAGCTGAAATCGCCTGGATCGCCTATCTGCGGGAGGAAGGCGATCGATTGCTGAACATCTCAGCGGGTGGAGTGGGTCCCACTGCAGTCGAATGGACACCCGAACAACGTGAAGCTGCCAGGCTGCGATCTCTGGGACGGCCAGGACTGAGCCGGCCGGGACGACTCAACCCGTTCTTTGGAAAGAGTCATTCGGATGCGCAGAAGGCCGAGTGGAGCAGGATTCGAAGAGGCCGAAACCAGGGTGAGAAGAATCCGAATTTCGGGAAGTTCGGAGCCGACCATCCGGGATTCGGACGGACGATGAGTGACGAGGCCAAGGTTAAGTTGAGCAGGGACCGATCCGGGCCAGGCAACCCGAACTTTGGCAAAATTGCCAGTGCCGAGACACGGGCCAAGATGTCTGCGGTCAGGAAAGGCCAACCTCGTCCGGCCAGTCGAAGGAGTGCGCACACGAGGCACCATACGAACAAGGGCGTTCGTAAGGACTCATGTCAGTACTGTGTGGAAGACTTAGAACAACAGAAATATTCGGATGGAGACGACTCATGACCGAGAAGGTCAAGCTGCTGGGCCACGTTGAGGCCATCAACTGGAACCGCATCCAGGACGACAAGGACGTCGAGGTGTGGAACCGCCTCGTGAACAACTTCTGGCTGCCTGAGAAGGTGCCGCTGTCCAACGACGTCCAGTCCTGGAACACCCTGACCCCGGCCGAGCAGCAGCTCACCATGCGGGTGTTCACGGGTCTGACCCTGCTGGACACCATTCAGGGCACCGTCGGCGCCGTGTCGCTCATCCCGGATGCACTGACCCCGCATGAGGAGGCCGTGTACACCAACATCGCCTTCATGGAGAGCGTGCACGCCAAGAGCTACAGCTCCATCTTCTCCACGCTGTGCTCCACCAAGGAGATCGACGACGCTTTCCGCTGGTCGCTGGAGAACGAGCACCTTCAGAAGAAGGCGCAGATCGTCATGGACTACTACCAGGGCGAGGATCCGCTGAAGCGCAAGGTGGCTTCCACACTGCTGGAGAGCTTCCTGTTCTACTCGGGCTTCTACCTGCCGATGTACTGGTCCAGCCACGCCAAGCTGACCAACACGGCCGACCTGATCCGCCTCATCATCCGTGACGAGGCCGTGCACGGCTACTACATCGGTTACAAGTTCCAGAAGGGCCTGGAGCTGGTGTCCGAGGAGAGGCGCCAGGAGATCAAGGACTACACCTTCGAACTGCTCTTCGAGCTGTACGAGAACGAGGTGGCCTACACGCACAGCCTGTACGACACGGTGGGGCTGAGCGAGGATGTCAAGAAGTTCCTGCACTACAACGCCAACAAGGCGCTCATGAACCTGGGCTACGAGGCGATGTTCCCGTCCTCCGTGACGGACGTGAACCCTGCCATCCTGTCTGCGCTGTCCCCGAACGCGGATGAGAACCACGACTTCTTCTCCGGGTCCGGTTCCTCGTATGTCATCGGCAAGGCCGTGAATACTGAGGACGAGGACTGGGACTTCTAATCCCTCACGTCTGATGCACGGCGGCCGGTCACGCGAAGTGACCGGCCGCGGGCATATTTCCAGCAAGGAGCGGCTTAGGCCCGTTCTTGGCGCACCTGAATTAGTCTGGCACGTCGTTGCGGCCAGCCGGAATGCGATTGGAGCCATCGGGCGGCCGTGAGCTGGTAGACAGCTGGCGGCGGCCGCGGGGCCAATGATGTACGGAGCTAGAATGTTTTTGCGCGAGTATCTCTACGTTGACCTTGATAAAGTTTCAGGATTAGCGAGTCAATTATACGACGGCGTTCCCGAGAAAGCTTCAAATGTTGCTGCTCGACAGAGGAAGATTGAGGCAGATTTAAAGATCCTGCGCGGGGGTTCAGGATCGTCTTCTCAAGAATCCATAGAACGAAACTTGGGCGATTCGCTGTTTAAAGACCTGGAGGCAGATCTTGAATCGATGGGGCTGCTTCGGGATGTTTCGGATGAGCTAATGCAAATTGAAACTTGGGCCTCGATTGAGGAATTAGCTGCGCCGGGTCGGATACTTAGAATCACTGCCGCAGGAACGTTATTTCAACCAGCGCAGATGTCCGACGCGATTGTTGGAATCTCTACTGCGGCGCACGGCCTTTCAGAAATGGGAGTAGGGCGGCAGCAAGGGGCGACCATCGTTCCTCCGAAGGCGAAGACAGACGTGCAGAAGCGCTCCGAGCGGGCAGCGCGTGAGTCGGCTGCCGGGCCTCTTTTTCCTGAAGATCTCCTGCCGAGCGGCGAAATTGTTCCAATTATGAACGTTCCGCGCGCGCAATTGTCGGGGATGATCCGAACGGCGCGGGGTGTGTTTGGTGAAGGGGTTCACCTCCACCTCCGTCCTGCAGGACATGATGGCCCGGTGGTATCTGCGAGGCTTGAGGAGGGAAGACGTTTTCTCGATTCGTCTCCCGAGGTGTTGATCTCACGGTATGGGTTGGCGGAACAAGAATGGACTGTGGTCGGAGTCGTGGGGCAGCTTGGGAGTCGGATCGTTCCGAACGAAGTGGACGATGTAACGAACCTCGACGGAAGCCTGAATCGGGCTAAATTTGTCGACTTGGTTGGAAACTTTCTTGGACAAACGGCCGGTCTCGTTGATCTGCCCAGGAGTCCTGGATTTTCGATCATCCCTCTCGCGCTCTATCGGGCTATCGGCGAATCTATCAGCATCGATTAATGCAAAGCGGGCAGTATGCGCATTTTTGATTATTTGGTGTTTGTAGGTTTGGCTACTGCAATGCATCAGGTTTGCGCTAAGCGTGGGTCTTCTGAGCACTATGAACGGGTAGGTGAAGCTGATTCGTTTGTTTTGTTCGGAGGCGCCTTTGAGGAGATTCGAGACGCCTCGGAAGCCTCCTGCCCAACAGCGCGCCGTACATCGGTCTTCGATTCTCTGCTCTCCTGGGCCGAAAAGACCGGTCGGGTCGACCGATTCCGCATGAGTTTGTTCATCTTCGATGAGCTGGCGGCGTGAGTGAGCGGCGTCCGTGACGCTTTGAGGGTTGCCTGGCCTCTGGCCAACGATGAGTACCCCGAGATTTGGGGGTCACCTGCGGTCCAGTGGCTGATCGGCCAGAACCTCCGGCTCTCCATCTCAGGGCCTTGTCTGTTTCCAGTCGTTGCCTAGAGAGCCCGCCGGAAACTCGATGGCGTCCGGCGAGGTGGCATTGCCGATTGTGAATATTCTCCAGCCGAGGTCTGGCAAGAAGATCAGAGTCATCACCTCTCCGGCGATCTCGACAAGCTCTGCCTTATGAGACCTCTTCGCAATCGACTGCTCGTCAACGAATCGAAGATACGCTACCTGAGGGGCAGGGTAGTGAACATGTGATGCGAACCCTAGCCCTCCGATCCTGCCGAGAATCTTGCTGCACTGTTCCTGGTCGATATCGCTCCAGGCTGGAATTGGAGCTAGAAATTCCAGAACTTCTGACACGTCTCCTGTGGCCACTGCGTCACGCAACGCGGCGACGAACGTTATCCCGATGCTGGTTGGATTGGCCACGGAGATGTTGCGCCCGAGCTGCTGCATTCCATCTTCGGTGGACAATTCTGTGAAAAGCGGAGAATCGGCGGTGTCGTCTGAGCAAAGAACTCCGTCTGATCCCCTATGCCACCTAGAGCCGTAGCTGTCACTGAAGTGAACATCAGTGCGAATGTCATCGATGTACGAGAAGTGCTCGTCTGACCATGCCAGCAGCGCAAGTGTTAGATCCCAAGTGCGATGAGTCCGCGGCGCTAACGTCGGAACAACCGGCGGGACTGAAAGCGGTCCCATACGTACCCTCGACTCTGCCCCTGTGTTAGGGCATGTAAATCCCACAGCCACGTTGTGAACCGGAAGATTACCCTCGTTGGCTAGGTGTGCTGACAGTTGGCGAATGTAGTGCGTACCATCATGGGAAGGCAGATAATGGTCTTCGATCCATGCCGAAACCAGATTGGCTTCCCTTCGCTGTCGATCAAGCTCTAGTTTTTCTTCGGTTGCTCTTAGCCGAGTGTCCGCCTTCTTACTCTTTAGCCAGCTTGAAAGTGCAAGGAGCAACGAGACAACTACTGCTGCTGCCGTTCCGATTGCGCTGACCGCGTCGGACCAATCGACGCCCAGTAGCTTTAGCGCGGTATCCGGTCCATCAATCACGGGAGGTTGGCTAGACGCCATCTGGCCCAGCGTGGTCACCTCCCCACCCCCGCATACCGTCCCGCCATCGTCGCCATCATCAACATGATGGCGCCCTGCTGCCTGTCCGGCGGATAACCGTTCTCGACCAGGAGTCGTTTGATGGACGTGCGGAGCTTGGTGCGGACATCCTCCCGGTCCGTCCAGTCTGTCTTGATGTCCTGGCGCATCAGTAGCTCATCGTCCGGATCCAGCTCATCAGTAAGATCAAGGAGTTCCGTGGAGGAGAGGGCACCTAGCGGTTGACCGGCGAGAGCCCTGAGGGCAAGCATCGCGGTCAGGGTGCCGGTGTCCTCCGGGAGGAGAACGCGGGCCGCCGTGTCCAGGGCGGCCTGCGGATTGTTCCCCTTGCCGGTGGCGCTGAACCAGGCGGCCACATCATCCGCGGAGAAATGCTCGGTGCCGTTGATAGTCGCGGCCGGCGCCGGGAACGGGTTGCTTGTGTCGGCGTGGCGCTTGCGCCACATGGAGACGACAGGTCGCTGCACTTGCGCGACGGACGCAACATCAGACAGGGACATCAGCGCGTCCGATGTGCGTAGCACCAGGTCTCCTTCCCGAGTGTTGGTTCGATATGCTCAGAGTGCCATGCAAAAAATGGGTTCAAATGGTCCGATTTGCTGATAAGGGAGCATATCAAGCTCAATTAGATCAAACATCGGGAATCGGGTCTGGCTTACGGTATTTGGAAGAACGATCCGCCACCGAGCACATAGTCGCCATCAGACGGAGACGCCTCAGGATAGATTTCGGTTGGATGGTCCGGATCTGGAAGAAAGTGAGTCTCAAGTGGCGAAGAAGAAGCGCAACGCGGTGCGTACCGGGGCGGCCGCACAGGCCGAGCAGGCGTTGCGCGCCAAGGTGCGCCGTGCTGTCGACGTCGTGATGCCGGCCTTCGTGGAGTGGTTCGAAACGAATGAGGAGCCCGTCGGGCTCTGGAATGCTGCCGCGGTCCTCGACGTGGTTCAGGACCTCGTGTTCACCTCTGCCGAGGCCACCGGGCAGGTCTCGGTGACGGCGTTCGTTCCGGAATCGTTCGTCGCGGCCTACGATGTGCTGGCCACGAGCGTCGACGGCAAACAGGAGCTCACCGACTTCCTGGGCGCCGCCATGCACTGCTATCTGGACTTCCTCGAAAACACCGGGACCTGGGACGGAGATCCGGCCGATCTGGCGGTCCTCCAGGGCTGATGCCGAGCAGTTCCTGACCGTCCCCTGCCACGGAAATTATTGTCAGACCCCCGGAGAAAAATGGGGTCATGGAGGACAGAACGCGGCCCCGGGACATGTCCGCCGCTGATCATGCGGCGGATCCTTTGGATGCACTCGGAGCGCTGACCGACGCGATCGTCGCGACGGACCGGACCATCGCCCAGATGCAGGCAAGCCGCGAGGTCCTCCTTGCCCTGGCCGCAGAGCTGGCTCCGATGCTGATGGACGACGACGGCGCGCCTGCGGGATTCGACGCCGTGCAGTGGGACTCTCGTGCGGCTGAGCTCGCACAGCGCTCGGTGGCAGCCGAGATCGGGGCCGCGACGCGGACGAGCGACCGTTCCGTTCAGCGTCAGATGGGTCAGGCGTGGGATTTGGTGACGCGGTTTCCATCCACGATGAAGGCGTTGGGTGACGGCCGGATCGGCCTGGCCCATGCCCGAGTGATCCGGGAAGCCGGTATCGACCTGGACGAATCAGCGGCGCGGGATGCGTACGAAGCCGTGGTCGTGGCCCGTGCGGAGTACGAGACACCCAATCGGCTGCGGCGGTTCGCGGAGCGGGAAGCCGAGAAATCGCGGCCAGAGCCGCTCGAAGGCCGTTTCGACAAGGCTCGGTGTGAGCGGAGGGTCTGGGTGACGCCGCTGCTCGACGGCATGGCGGAACTGACGGCGCTCCTTCCGATCGCAGTTGCCTACGGAGTCCACCGCCGCCTGAGCGATATGGCCGAGGCTCACGCAGAGAACAGGCCTCGCGGTGGCGATAAGAGTCCTGCGAAGCTGAACGCGCTGGGCAAGCCTGGAGTGGCAGCCCAGCCCAGGATGCCGGCCCAGCCCAGAACGCTGGCCCCGCCCAGAACACCAGCCCAGAACACCAGCCCAGCTCCGCGCCGATCTTCTGGCGGAGCTCTTGCTGCAGGGGACGCCTCACGGCCTGGATGATCCGGACGGCCAATTGGCCGCCATCAAGGCCCGCGTAGACGTGACGATTCCGGCGGGGACACTTCTGCCTGTCCAACCTGCCTTCGGCGGCGGCGAATCTCACGCTCTGCGAGTGGCTCCCGAACTCAACGGTCACCACGTCCTGGATCCGGAATCGGCGCGGCTCCTGGCCGGAGCCGCAAGCGGCTGGAACCGGGTCTTGACCGACCCGGTCTCGGGGGACGTGCTGGCGGTGGACAGATACCGTCCGAGTGCGGCACTCCGCCGTTACCTGTCGGCCAGGGACGGCCGATGCCGTTTCCCTGGATGCTGCATTGGGGCCGCTTGGCTGGATGTCGATCACACCGAGGATGCGATGCATGGTGGCGCGACGACGGTCGGCAACCTCGCCGGGCTCTGCCGACGGCATCATCTGCTGAAACATCACTCGCAATGGACCGTTCAGCAGGTCGGCGGGGGAACCTTGGAATGGAGGAGCCCCACGGGAAAGGCCTACAGTGACAGGCCGCCGGTCCCGGCGACCTGGACCGCCTTGCTGCGTGAGCAGGACGATGGCCCGCTGAGTCTTGGACAGCTTGGAGCTCCGGGACATCGGGCCTGCCACGCCCCAGATCCACCGCCGTTCTGACCCTCGCCTCGCACCCCCTGGACCCGAACGGGCAGCTCACCGAGGCCGCCGTCGACTCCGCAGTGGACGCCGCGCGCTTCATGGCCGAACACCTGGCGCCGTCGTCGGGCGTGGAAATCTAGACGTAAGCGGTCAATCGTCGGCCAGCTGATCACCCCGGCCGTATTCCTCTTTCACCGTGCGCAGATTGATCCAGGTGTGGATTCCGGCGATTTCGGGGCTCGAACGCAGGCGTTCGGTGAGTTCGAGGAGTTCCTCGGCCGTGGCGGCCGTGAGCGTGGCGATCAGCTCATAGGTGCCGATGGTGACTGCCAGGAACTCCGGTTCCAGCTTGCGGACCTCCTCCAGAGCGGCCTTCAACTCACCGCGTACGCGGATGCCGACGCCCAGGGTCAGCAGATCCGGACTGTCACGCCGGACGGGGATTCCGACGACCTTGACGGCGTTGTGCCCCACCAGACGTCCCAGGCGGAGCCGAGCACCGCCCGCCGAAATGCCGGCGGCATCACCCAGCTCACGGTAGGACGCCCGCCCGTTGATCTGAAGCTGACGCACGATGGCCCGGTCGGTGGCGTCGAGCGAAAAGCCGGTGTGGCCCGTGATGAGTGGGGAGTAGAGATTGATCTCGATGCTCTCGTACAGGTGCGTCTGCATGTCCCGCACGCCGGGGAGGCTCCTGATCCGGTCCATGGTCTGCTGCAGATGCGGATCCGCGCCCACCCTGATCTCGGCGTCGATCGGAGACTCGCCGCTGATGTCCGCGACGAAAGTCGTCTCCGGCATCGCGATGAGGGCGCCTCGGACCGGCGCAACCGGCCCATCGAGCCGGAGCTGAAGATACCCGAAACGCTGCAAGGCGAGCAGATCGGGGCTGACAGAGACCGTGAAGATGACCTCCTCGCGGTCCACAGCCCGTTGAACGATCTGGGTCACCCGCTTCCTGGTGACGCCGAGCGAGTCCGCGATTCCCGTGTAGCTGGCGCGCCCATCCTCTCGCAGTGCCCTGAGGACCTGCGGGGTCAACGGGTCGCGCTGGTCCATGGAAGACCTCCAAACTGCTTCAAGGACCTTGGACGATTTGCAAGGAAATCCAGTCCAAATAGACCTTTATCATCATGTTTTGCTCAACTATAGGGCGAATGGGCATTCATCATCAGACTGGCCTCATTTTCTGCTTCTCACCGGCGACTTTTGCTCATAACGTCGTTGTCCAACGGCACGGGTACCCCAGCGGATCCACAGGAACGCACAGTCCCCGGCCGTCGGTTCACCCCTCAACGACGAAAGGGAATCGATATGAGCAAGCCATCACCGTCGCCGGTGGCCGCGCCCCCGGCCGACGAAGACGAACTCGCCGGCTACGGCTACCAGCAGGAGCTGAAACGCTCGCTTTCACTCTGGTCGGTGTTCGCCCTCGGCTTCGCCACCATCTCTCCCGTCGTCGGCATCTACGCGGTGGTCCAGCTCGGTTTCGTCTTCACCGGACCACAGTGGATCTGGGCTGTCCTGGTGGCCTTCATCGGTCAGTTCTTCGTGGCCATCGTCTACGCCCAGCTCTCCTCGCAGTTCCCCATGACGGGTGGCGTATACCAGTGGGTTCGCAGGCTGGCCGGACCGAGGCTCGGCTGGCTGACGGGCTGGGTGTATCTCGTCGCCGCGATCGCCTCCCTCTCGACGGTCGCTTACCTCGGGGGAGGCTGGATGAAGGCTTTGCTGGGAGACGCGTCCGACGGCGCCTGGAGTCTCGTGCTGTACGGTGCGGTGTTCCTGGTGGTCGCCCTGGGCATCAATCTTCTCGGCGTGAACCCGGTCAAACATTTCTTGAGCGCGGGCATCATCGCCGAGGGCGTCGCCTCGATCGCCGTCAGCGTGCTGCTGCTCGTCTTCTTCCTCCACAACGACCTGGGCACCCTGTTCCAGACGCTCGGCGCGCAGGAGAATTCCGGAAGCTCGATGTTCGCAGGGTTCCTGACGTGTCTTGCCGTCGCAGGCTGGGCGTTCCTGGGCTTCGACGCCACCACCCAGGTGGCCGAGGAAGCCCACGAGCCGCGGCGCACCGTACCCCGGGCGATGCTGCGGTCGTTCCTCTTCGTCGGCGTCACCGTCCTCCTGAGCGGAACGGCCGTCACCCTCTCGCTGCACGATCCGGCCCGCGCCGTCACGGGCGAAGTGGCCGACCCGGTGCTGGCCTCCGTCACCGAAGCGTTCGGTTCCTGGAGCGAAAGGCCGTTCATCGCCGTCGTCCTCATCGCCTTCTTCGCGTGCGCCGTCTCGATCCAGACCTACATCGGCCGGATGGTGTTCAGCTTCGCCCGCGACCGTCAGATTCCGTTCTCCGGAGCCTTGTCCAGGATCGGAAAGAAGGAGATCCCGCATGTCTCCCTCGTAGTCACGGCGCTCCTGGCAGCTGCGGGTCTGCTGCTCGGTCTGAACGGCAACGCCGCGGCGACGCTGATCTCTTTCGGATCCGGCGGCTTCTACATCGTCTTCCTGATCGTGGCCGCCGTGGCACTCTGGGCTCGTCTGACCCGGCGCTGGGACCCGCGCCGAGGGTCCTTCGCCCCAGGACGTTTCGGTCTGCTCGTCAACGTGCTGGCCGTGCTCTGGCTGACGTTCGAAGTGATCAACGTGGCCTGGCCGCGCGCCGAACTGGCCCCGGCCGACGGCACCTGGGTCCAGGTGTGGGCCGTCATCCTGGTCTTCAGCGCTCTCATCGTGATCGGCTTGGTCTACCTGGCCATCAGAAAACCTCATCTCAAGACTGCAACGCCGACCCTCCAGAAGGAGACCGAACGATGAACGCCACGACCCCCGCCGTCGTCTTCGAACCGGGGGAGGGGCTGACCCTCCGCGAGGTTTCGGTGCGCGAACCCCGCACCGGGGAACTGGCCGTCGAGATCCGTGCAGCAGGCGTCTGCCATTCGGATCTGCACATCCTCAACGGCGACTGGCCCGAGGACCGTCCGCTCGTGCTCGGCCACGAGGCGGCGGGCATCGTGACGGCGGTCGGCGACGGCGTCGACCTCGAACCGGGCGACCACGTGGTCCTGTCCTGGTTCGCTCCCTGCGGCCGTTGTGACCGCTGCGCCTCCGGCAAGGCGTGGCTGTGCACCGGCACCCGGGCGGTGGAGAACGTCCTGCCCGACGGCGGCACGGCGTTCCGCTCCGACGGCGAGGAACTCTGGCCGTTCCTGGGCCTCGGAGCGTTCACAGGATCGGTGATCGTGCCGCGTTCCGCGGCGGTCAAGGTGGCCTCCGAATTGCCGTTCGAGGTCGGTGCGCTGCTCGGCTGTGCCGTCACCACCGGAGTGGGCGCCGCAGTGAACACCGCGCAGGTGCGGCCGGGGGAGACCGCCGTCGTCATCGGTTGCGGCGGCGTGGGACTGGCGACGGTCATGGGCCTCAGACTCGCCGGGGCGGGCACGGTCGTCGCCGTGGACCTCTCCGCGGAGCGTCGGGCGGCGGCCGAGCGCTTCGGCGCGACCGTCACGCTCGATGGCGCCACGGTGGACGTGCCCGCCTGGTGCCAGGAGCATCTCGGGGGAGCCGACTACGCCTTCGAAGCGGTGGGCAGCCCGCGGCTCATCGAACAGTTGCCGTCCATGATCCGCTCGGGCGGGGCCGCCGTCGTCGTCGGCATGCCGCCCATCGGAGCGAAAGTGCAGCTCGACGCCTTCGAGCTGGCGGACCAAGGCAAAAGGATTCTCGGGTGCAACTACGGCTCCAGCGTCGCTGCGATCGACATCCCACGTCTTGCCGATCTGTTTCTCGCAGGGCGTCTGCCGTTGGACGAACTGGTCGGCACCACGCGCCCACTGGCTGAAGCGCAGCTGGCCTTCGATGAACTCAAGGCGGGCATCGGACTGCGCGGGATCCTCGTGCCGTGAAAGCTACACCTCCAGCAGCACCTTGATGGCGCGCCGCTCATCCATGGCGCGGTAGCCCTCGGCAGCCTCGCTCAGGGGCAGGCTCAGATCGAAGACCTTGCCGGGGTTGATCTTCCGGTCCCAGATGAGGCGGATGAGTTCCGGCAGGAAGCGGCGCACGGGTGCGGGGCCGCCGTGTAGGTGGATGCCGGAGAAGAACAGTTCGCGTCCCGGGAGCGCGACGTCGTGAGAGACGCCGACATAGCCGAGATGGCCGCCCGGCCGGGTGGCCCGGACCGCCTGCATCATCGACTCCTGGGTGCCGACGGCGCCGTCCCCGACCACCGCCACCGTCTTACCTGGTCCTGCCTCGGCGCAGACTTCATTGTTCTCGTGATGCTCTGAGAACGCGCTATGTGGTTCGTCGGCGTTGTGACAAGGGATGCCCTTGAGCCGAGGAGTTCAGTGCTCCTGCTAAAGTCCGGGTATGGATTCGTTGCTTCAGGCACCTCGTCGCAGAGCTGTCGCAGAGATGAAACGGGAACTCGGTGCCATCGAGGTGGGGGATACTTTGCGGGTTCTCTTCGCCAACGAACGACACGGTGTTTTCATGGTCTCGGGGCTGGTGCACATGACTGGGCTCGGCGACTTCGTCATTGGTGGCCAGATGTTGGCAGGACCAAAGGTCGAGACCACTGACAAGTCAGGGGAGCTGGTCGCCCGTAACCCCGACAATGACGTGAAGAAGCTCCATTCAGATAGTGATGTGGTACCCGATGGAAGCGTCTTCGATGCCGTCGCCGTGTCTCATGGAGACCTGGTTTCCGTAGAGTTTGAGCAAGAACCGTACGGGTTGTTCTCAGTATTCGGAGTAGCCACGCGGTCTCGGACAGGTGACCAAGTTGTTGTCGGCGCGTGGATCATTGCCCACGACGGAGTCGTAAACCATCGACTTGTTAGCTGCCGTCTCGTTGCCAAGGCGGGTGGCCACCCGGTTCCGATTCCACAGGAGCGCGCGCCCTTTGATTCAGATGTTGTCAACGACTAAGGGTTACAACACTATCCTCGTCCCCACTCTCGCAATCGAAGATCGCGCGAACCCGATTCAGAGGAGTTGATCGTCGGCCAGCTGGTCGCCATTCGGGCTCGTGTGGATGTGACGAGTTCGGCTGGGACGCTTCTGCCTGTCCGGTATACCTTCGACGGTGGGCAACCGGCGGTCTCTGCCGACGGTCCTGCCTGCGCCTGATCGATCGCCTTTGTGATGGGAGACAGGCCGGTGAAGATGTTTTTCAGAGGTCGTATCGCTGTATTGCCATGCCGGCGTGGCAAGGGGACGGCTCCGTGTCCCGACGGTCCGTATACAATCCGCCGGCGAGCCGGCCCCTCACCCCACCAGGGGGCCGCCGAGCCGCCAGTACCCGAGAAAGGCGATCTGTTCCTTCGGCAGCGCCAGGGTGGTGCTGAGGTGGCGCCGGATTTGCGTCGTCGTCTTCGCTTCTCCGGCGATCCACGCGTAGGTGCCGGGAACCTCGACGAGAGTTCCGCCGTGCCGCGCTCCCCACTCCCGCACCGCCTGATCGAGACCCGCGCCGGGAGGCCCTGCGCGGTCGATGAGATGGAGCCGGGCCGCCGGGGACAGGGGCGGGAGCGTGTTGTCCCTCGGGTCCGCGAGCTCCAGAAAGACCTCGGCAGGCACCGTGTCCGGAGTCCGGGCAAGGATGTTGCTGATCGCCGGAAGAGCCGTCTCGTCACCGATGAGCAGCACCCGGGTGGGTGGGGCCGGTGGCGCATAGTGAATCCCGTAGCCGGTATGGCCGACGCGGATGTCCGGCCCGGTGATCACGAGTTCCTCGCCGATCGGGCAGCTCTCCGCCCAGAGGGATGCCGGTCCGGCAGGCTGATGAATGAACAGGTCCACGTCGATCTCGCAGTCCTCCGGCCGTACCGCCGCGGGGGTGTAGGTCCGCAGGACGTTCCGGCACTGTTCGGGCAGCGTTTTCCAACGGGCGTACCACTGCTGAGGATGCGGCGTCGGCTCCTCCAGCAGGCCGAAGTCGGGACGTGTGCCGTCCGGCATGGGAAGCACGAGCTTGATGCGCTGATCCAGCCCCCAGGGGGCGAAATGCCGGAGGGACGCTCCGGAGAAGGTGATCCGGATGAAACCCGGCGACAGACGCGTCTTCCGCGCGACGACCACCGGAAAGGCGCTGTACGCCCAGGGCCGGCCTGGACTCCCTGAACGGGTCACCGTCCTGCCTCCTCCGGAAGCGGGAGGGGCATCGGCCGGGGGACCACGAGTGGTCCACCCGTGAAGGGGTCGGGGATCACGGTGTTGGGCAGATCGTAGATCTCCTCGACACGGGCACTGGTGACCACCTCGGAAGGGGGCCCGGCGGCGACGATCCGGCCGTCGCGCATGGCGATGATGTGGCCGGCGTAGCGTGCAGCGTGGTTGAGGTCATGCAGGACGGCGACGATCGTTCGGCCCTGACGGTTCAAATGAGCGAACAGCTCCATGAGTTCCACCTGGTGCGCGACGTCGAGGAACGTGGTCGGCTCGTCGAGCAGCACGAGGTCGGTCTGCTGGGCGAGGACCATCGACACCCAGACGCGCTGGCGCTGGCCGCCGGAGAGCTCGTCGACCCGTCGCGGCGCCAGATCGAGGGTGCCGGTCGCTTCGAGGGCCTCCTGCACGGCCGCCTCGTCCGCCGCGGACCATTGCCGCAGCAGGCCCTGGTGCGGATAGCGCCCCCGGGCGACGAGATCGGCCACCGTGATGCCGTCCGGCGCGACAGCGGTCTGGGGCAGCAGGCCGAGCCGGCGGGCCACGTCCTTGGCCGGCAGAGCGGCGATCGACTTGCCGTCGAGGACCACCTGCCCACGCAGCGGGCTGAGCAGACGTGACAGCCCGCGCAGGAGGGTGGACTTGCCACAGGCATTGGGGCCGATGATCACGGTGAATGAGCCGTCCGGAATCGTCGTGCTCAGTTCGGTGATGATGGGTGGGCCGTCATAGCCGAGGGTCACGTCCTCCGCGTGAAGGCGGGCTGAGCCGGTGGGGGTGGGGTGACTGTCAGGCACGGCGGCGGATCTCCTGGATGATCATGACGACGAGGTAGAGGCCTCCGACCGAGACCGTCACAACGCCTACCGGCAGGGTGACGGGAAGGACGTGCTGGGCGACCAGATCGGAGGCGAGCAGCAGGAACGCCCCCACCAGAGCGGAGAGCGTCAAGGACAGATGCGGCGTGGCGGCGAGCCGGCGGGCGATCTGCGGTGCGGCGAGTGCGACGAATGCCACCGGGCCCGCCACGGCGGTGGCTGTCGAGACGAGACCGACGGCGGTCAGCAGGGCGAGCGTCCGGAGGGCTCCTGGCCTGGCACCCGTGGCGGTGGCCACGTCGTCGCCGAGTTCCAGCTGCCGCAGGCGCGGAGACAGACCGGAAACGAGGAGCAGCAACGGCAGGGCGCAGAGCAGGGCTCCGGCCAGAGGTGCCGCCGTGACCCCGTTGAGGGAACCGGTTCCCCACGCTGAAGCGAACATGGCGGTGTCCAGCTCGACCTCGAGGAGCATCCAGGTGTTCGCCGAGGCGAGCAGCGCGGCGATCCCGATGCCGATCACGATGAGCCGGAACCCCTGCGTTCCGTTCCGCCGGGCCAATGCCCAGATGAGGACGGCCGTGGCGACGCCTCCAAGGACAGCCCCGGCCGTCATGAGGGGCCATCCGGCGGAGAACAGCACGACGGTCAGCAGCATGCCGGTGAAGGCGCCGTTCGACAAGCCGAGGACGTCCGGGCTGGCGAGCGGATTGCGGGTCACGGTCTGGAAGAGCGCGCCCGCGATAGCGAAGAGCCCGCCCAGCGTGATCGCCGCCAGGGTACGGGGGAGACGCCACTCGAAGACGACCGTGTGGTCCAGAGCTCCGCCTCCGCCCAGCAGTGTCCGCATGACGGCGTCCGGGGCGAGTGGATAGGTGCCTAGGCCGAGGGCCGAGAGGCTCAGGCCGGCCAGCGCGAGAAGCAAGGTGCCCGCCACCAGGATGCTGCGTACGCGCAGCGTCAGGGTGTACCGGCCAGCGCGCAGCACCCGGCGACGATACCCGGTCGGGAGTGCTTCCAGGCTTCTGGGGGGCGTCATGAGAGGGTGCTCGCCTTCCGTCGCCGGGCCAGGGCGATCAGGACGGGTGCCCCGACGAAGGCGGACATGATCCCGACCGGGATCTCGGCCGGGGAGATCAGGACCCGCCCCAGAACATCGGAGAGGAGCACGATCACCGGTGCCAGCACGAGTGAGACGGCGACGATCCGGCGCTGGTCGGGACCCGACATCCAGCGGGCCACATGCGGCACCATCAAGCCGATGAAGGAGATGGGACCGGCCAGTGCGGTGGCGGCGCCGGCGAGGACGGTCACCGCCACGATCACCCCCACCCGGATTCCCGCCACGTTCGCGCCCTGTGCCCGGGCGACATCCTCCCCGAGGGCCAGGGCGTTCAGGCCCGGGGCGAGGGCGAGCGCCGCGATGACCGCCAGTCCGGCGAAGGGCAGGACCGGAACGATCACGCTGAAGCCGCGTCCCAGCAGGGAGCCGGCATTCCAGGAGCGCATCTGATCGAACGCATCCGGATTGCTCAGCGCCATTCCCGTGGTCATTCCGGAGAACACCGCTCCGAGCGCCACACCCGCCAGGGTCAGACGGAGAGGATCGGCCGCACCCCGTCCGGAGGAGCCGATCAGGTAGACGGAGACCGTGACCGCGAAGGCGCCCAGGAAGGCCAGCCACACGAAGCCGGAGACCTCCCGCACTCCGAAGAGGGCGATCCCCACTGCCACTGTGAAGGCCGCGCCGGCGTTCACCCCGAGGATCCCGGGGTCCGCGAGGGGGTTCCTGGTGAAGGCCTGGATCAGGGTGCCGGCCGCCCCCAGGGCGGTGCCGACGATGACCCCGGTGACGGTCCGGGGGACCCGCAATTCCTGTACCACGTACCGGCTTTCGGGGGAACCGCCGCCCTGCAGTGCCTCCAGAGTGGCGTGGAGCGGAAGCGGATTGGATCCGATCATGAGGGAGAGCGTCACCGCGCCCAGGAGGGCAACGGACAGGATGAGGAGGCTGATGGGAAAGCGAGCGGCACGAAGCCGGGGATGCGGCCGCGGACCATCGAGAGCCTGTGTCCGGGTTCCGCTCACCGCCGTGCTGAGAGGAAGTCTTCGATGTCGTGCAGGACCAGCTCTCCGCCTTTCGGCCCCACGCCCGAGATCCAGTAACTGGTGTCCACCGGCGTGACCGAGGTGAACAGGGAACTGTTCTGCCGGACCGAGGAGGGAATCGTGGACGGGTCGTGCACATCGGAGGTGGTCACGAACACGTAGTCCGCCTTGGCCTTGGCGATGTTCTCCGGGGAGATGTCGGCTTGCAGGCCGTCCTCCCATTTCTGCTCGGGAATGGTGAGCCCGGCGCACGTCAGGGCTCCACCGGCGAACGAGGTGGGTCCGTAGAGACTCAGGGTGGTCTCATCCCGGGGCCGGATGAGGTTCGTCGTCTTCCCCTTGACGTCGAACCGTTGCCTGATCTTCTCGCATCGGTCGTTGAAGCCGTCAAGCAGCCCCTGAGCCTTCTCCCGCTGCCCCAGTGCCTCGCCGATCAGAAGCACGTTCTTCTGCCAGGGGTCCGCCTGCGTTTTCATGAAGACGGTGGGCGCGATCGCCGCCAGCTGCTCGTACAGTTTCGAGTGCCGTGATTCGGTCCCCAGAATCAGATCCGGTTTGAGGGCCGCGACCGCCTCCAGGTCCGGCTCCGGGACCGTCCCCACAGGGCTCACCCCGCTGACTCCCAGATACTTCGGAATGCCGGCCACATTGCTGGCGACGGCGGCGCCCACCGGGGTCACCCCCAGGGCGACCGCGGTGTCCAGCTCGACGGGCTCGAGGACCACCACGCGGCGCGGAGCGTCCGGCACGGTGGTGGTGCCGCGGGCGTGCTCCACCTGGTGCGTCCCGGACGAGGCACCCGCCGCCGGATCCGCAGCGGGAGGCGAGCAGGCGGCGAGCGCGGAGGTGGTGATGACCGAGGCTGAGGCGAGGGCGAAAGCTCGGCCGAGCGCAGAAAGACGCACGGGATGATCCTCCAAAGGTAGGACAGCTGGGTGGGTGACCGGGTGGACATTTGCACACGGTAAGGACAGCCTACCCTCAACGGAGGTGGGACGTCGTCCGGATGTCATGTGAAGACGCTTCAGGGTTTGTCGGGTCGCCAGCCACGCCACACCGTCTGACGCAGCAACCCCTCCGATGTCCTGCCCTTGGAGGTGACCTCACAGGACAGGCGGGGCTTCACCCATCGGGCATCGCGGCGGACTGGAGCGGGGACTTCCACGGCCGCTTCCTCACAGGCGAGGGACTCCAGCCGCTGCCGGATCTCCCGCCTGTCCCGGGAGGAGAAGCCGGTGCCCACGCGCCCCACGTAACGCAGGGGACCGTCGCGCCGGTCCGCCAGAAGCAGCGAAGCAAAACCCCGGGGATCCGCTTCGCTGTGACGCCACCCGATCACCACCGCCTCCTCGGTGTGGATCAGGGGGAACTTGAGCCAGTCCGAAGTGCGGGCACCCACGCGATACCGGGCCTCCCAGCGCTTGGCGACCACACCCTCCAGGTGCAGATTCCTGCTCTCTTGCAGGGCTTCGTCCCCCGGGCCGTCGAAGAGGTCGGGCACGGCCACCGGCGCTCCGGGTGGGAGATCCAGCAGCGGTCCGAGAAGTTCGCGACGACGCCGGTACGGCAGGACCGTGCAGTCCGTGCCGTTGACGCTCAGCACGTCGAACACGAAATACGCGGCGGGCACTGACCGCCGGAGCTGTGCCACCACCCGTGGATCGCTCTGCCCGAAACGCCGCTGAAGCCGGCTGAAACTGGGGGCGCCGTGGTCTCCGAGAGTCACGATCTCGCCGTCGAGCACCACCTGCTCCGCGTTCACCAGGGGGACGAGCGCTTCAAGCTCCGGGTACGAGGACGTGAGCTCATGCCCAGAGCGGCTCAGGTACCTGACGCGTTCGTCCTCCACGACGGCGAGCGCCCGGATACCGTCCCACTTCATCTCGAAGGCCCATTCGCCGCCGTCGAGCGATCCGGGGGAGGCGAGAGGAGTGGCCTCGGCCAGCATCGGGGAGAAGCGTGCGTTCGGCGGAACGCCGGAACCGGACTGGCCCTGACCGATCTGGCGCCATCGGCGAGGGCCTGAACCGCAGGGCGACGGCCTCGGGCCTCCCCGTGACGCGAGGCACACTCCCACCGGAGGACGGGTTCCGCGGTGCGGTGGGCACTATCATGGAAGCTTCCCCGGAGGGCCCGTGTGAGTACGCCCGTGCCCGGACGCCCGTGGGAGAGCCGCACAGGATCGACAACGGAGGACCATGAGCCGGAACCGGAAGAAGCCGCGTCAGTCGGAGAAGAAGCAGTCGGCTGCCGTCAGGCAGAGCGGAGCATTGTACAAGAAGGCGGATTTCGCCGTCGACGCGCAGGCACTGCCCTTCGTGAAGTGGTACGAGGAATCGGATGGCAACACCGGTGCCGAGGCCCTGCAGACCCTTCAGTCCGTCAAGCAATTCCTCTGGCTCCACGGTGCCGGTGGCGCCCCGGTCCTGGCGACCGAGTTCGACGCCGCGGCGTTCCTGCGCACCATGAGTCAGCTCGAGGAGCTCGGCGGTGAGGAGGAGAGCCGGATCTTCCGGGTCATGATGGATGACCTCCAGCTCTACATCGCGTTCCTGGACGCCACCGGCACCTGGACCGGAAGTGAGGACGATCTTCAGGTCATCCTGGAGAACTTCGAGCTCTCCGAAATGGTCCCGACTGAAGACGTGGCGGCCGGTGAAGGCTCCGAGGAGTCCACGGTCTCCACGGAGCGTGCCGGCTGGGCGCGTGAACTGCTGCTCTGGATCGGAGAGGGCAAGGAGCTGACCGCCACCGGTTCGCTCCGTCTGGCCGACATCGAAGGTGCGGCCTCCGCCGTCGGCATTCGCGCCGTCGGCTCCCAGAAGCGTCTGTCCGGAGAAGCTCTCGCCGCCTTGGCGGACCCGGAGGGCAACACCCCACAGGTGGCGCGCTCCATGGCCGAGGTGGAACGCCTGGCCGTACTCTGGGACGCCCTGCGCGCGAGTGGACTGATCGAGGTGGCGGCGAAGAAGGCCGTGCCGACGGCCGAAGGCCTGCGACTGAGCGCACCAGGCCAGGATGCGGCGCTGCTTCGTGCACTCGACGGCACGGAGGCTCCGGTTACCGCCTGAGAAGGCGCCGGGCTCAGGGACCGCGGTCCGGGAGATGAGAGACGTATGAATGCAGGCTTCGCCGTGGTCGATGTGGAGACCACGGGGCTGTTTCCCGGCGCACGGGACCGCATCGCGGAGATCGCCGTGGTCCACGTCGATCCGGACGGCCGGATGACGGACCGGTGGGAGACGCTGGTCAACCCACAGCGCGACCTGGGACCGCAGCACATCCACGGTATCCGCGCCGAGGAGATCCTGGACGCCCCCCTGTTCGGCGAGATCGTCCCGGAGCTGGTGGGCCGGCTGCGGGGCCGCACCCTCGTGGCGCACAACGTCCGTTTCGACCACGGCTTCCTGCGCGCCGAGTTCGGCCGCGCAGGCCTTGAACTGCCGCTGGCCGTGGAGGATTGTCTCTGCACCATGCAGCTGGCCAAGAGTTATCTTCCGGGGGCGGGCCGCTCGCTCCAGGACTGCTGTGATTCCTTCGGCCTGGTGCTGGATGGAGCTCACAGTGCCGGCGGTGACGCGGAGGCCACGGCGCATGTCCTGAGCGGTTACCTGAGCATCGATCCGGAGAACCCGCTCTGGAACGCCGCTCTGGACCGTGGCCGCTTTGCGGCCTGGCCTGAGGTGGGGAACACCGGGGCGAAGGTCAGACACCGCAGCGCGGCCGGCGCCGGACCGCACTTCCTGACCCGGATCGTCGACCGCCTGCCGGAGATCTCCGGACCCGAAGAGCACCAGGCTTACCTCTCCATGCTGGACCGCGCGCTGGTGGACCGGCACGTCTCCGCCGCCGAGGCGGCGCAACTGGTCGGGCTGGCGGGCGAGCTGGGGATCGGCCGGGCCCGGGCCGGGGAGCTGCACCGCGTCTACCTCAGCCAATTGCTGGCACTGGCCTGGCAGGACGGGATCGTCTCCCCGGAGGAGGTGGAGGACCTGTACGCCGTGGCCGGGCTGCTCGCGCTGGACGAAGAGCACGTGGACCGGCTGCTCAGCGAACCCCGGGCACCGGTCGTCCCGGACGTCGCGGTGACCAGGGACTCGGCATCCATGATCAGGCCGGGCGAGAAACTCGTCCTGACCGGGGCCATGTCCTCGCCACGGGACGTTCTGATCACGCGTCTGAGTGGGGCGGGTTACCTCGTCCACCCTGCGGTGACCAAGGCGGTCAAAGTGGTGGTCGCCGCGGATCCGGACACGTTGTCCGGCAAGGCGCGCAAGGCCCATTCCTACGGCATCCCTGTGGTGGGCGAGAGCTTCCTGGCCAGGCTCCTGCGGGGTACCTGAGCACCGCCGGGGAACGTCTGCCCAGCTTGACCCGGTATCCTCTGGCACTATGGCACCTTCCGGCACCGCGACGACGTCCGCCCGCAGGTCACGGACCCCCTTCCTGGCCGCGGGCCTGACCCTGGCGATGCTGGGTGTCGGGTTCGTCCCCGCAGCCCACGCCGCCGATGACGCCCCGCCCGGCGGATACCCCTCCTGGGCGGATGTCCAGGAGGCCAGGAAGAGCGAAAGCGCCAAGTCCGCGGAGATCACCAGGATCAATCAGCTCCTCGGCGGGCTGCAGGCCGAAGCGGAGAAGCGCGGCAGTGCCGCCGTCGTCGCCTCCGGTGAATACGCCGTGGCCGATTCCGCACTGACCCTGGCCAAAGCGAAAGTGGACGGGCTGTCCGCACAGCTGAAACAGGCCACCGCGGAAGCCGGCCGCTTCCGGAAGGAATACGGGGCCCTGGCGGTCCAGGCTTACAAGAACGGCACCATGGATCTCCCGGGGATCCCCGACCTGCAGTCGATCCAGCCGGACCGCCTCCAGGGACTCAGCGTGCTGGAGGTCGTGACGGACCGGGCCTCCGAACTGCTCGCGAAGTCCTCCGCCGCGGAGAACACCGCCCAGTCCCTGAGGTCACAGGAGCAGAACGCGGAAGCCGAGCGGCAGCGTCTGGCGGACGACGCGAAGCAGAAGCTCGACGCCGCACAGGCCGCGAAGGCCGCCATGGACACGCAGCTCGCCCAGCAGAAGCAGCACGGGCAGGAGCTCACCGCTCAGCTGGCCTCGCTGAAGGGGACGACGGCGACGGTGGAGGCCCGGTACCAGCAGGGTAAGGAGGCCCTGGCCGCCTACGAAGCAGCCCAGGCGGCCAAGCGCGCCGCCGCAGAAGAACGGGCCCGTCAGCAAGCGGCGGCGGAGGCTGCGGCGGCCGCTGCCGCAGCGGCTGATTCAGCGGGCACCACCGCGTCCGGCGGCTCCGGTGGGCAGCCGGCGCCCACGGCTCCCGATCCGGCACCTCAGCCGCCCGTCGTGGTGCCTCCCGACACCGGGGGAGCGGTGAACGATCCGGCCGGGGCTCAGTCCTACGCCGCAGGCCGTCTGGGATCCTACAGCTGGGGGCAAGACCAGTTCCAGTGTCTGCAACTGCTGTGGACGCAGGAATCGAGCTGGCTCACGACGGCGACGAACGCGTCCTCCGGCGCCTACGGGATCGCCCAGGCCCTCCCGGCCGGCAAGTACGCCAGCGCCGGCGGCGACTGGCTCACCAACTACCACACCCAGATCGAATGGGGCCTCGGCTACATCCGTGACCGTTACGGCTCACCGTGCGGTGCCTGGGACCACGAGGTCTCCGACAACTGGTACTGAACCCCATGCTGCTAATATGGCGTTCTGGCCGACTGCGAATACGTCGGCATTCGGGATTGAAATGAGTCGAGATGGGCTAGCAGGCGATAGTGTGCAACATCGAAACGGGCAACACTAAATTTGGGGGAGGAATGAAGTTCGACGCAGTACAGAGGGCAATGGGTGAAGTTATACTCGCGGGTGAACATATCGTCCCTAGATACCAGCGACCCTACGCTTGGGACGATGAGAATGCAACCGATCTTTGGCGCGACTTAAAGGGACGAACGGTTGAATCCCATTTTCTCGGCAACATGGTGGTCCACCAGTCAGGTCCTGACCAATGGGATGTCGTTGACGGACAACAGCGCTTAACTACCATCCTAATTGCGTTGCGCGCGGTCAAGGATGTCTACGAAGAAGTAGGACAGTCCGGAAGGGCGAGCGGACTCTCGGTGTATATTCAGCGGGTTGATCTTTCAGGAGAGCAAACGTTCCGGCTTCAGTATAGAACTGAATCGGGATACTTACATTTGAGTCTTTTTACTGAACCCGGAGACGTAATTCGAGAGAAGTCGCCTTCGAGCGAAGCTGAGCGTGCCCAGTATTCGGCATACTCTATATTTCGGCAAAAGATCACTGAAGAAATGGCGGAACGTGATGATGAGCCGCTGGCGACACTTGACGAGATCAGGGATCGCTTTCTGAAAGCCACGGTTGTCTATGTCAGGGTGGGCGACCGTCAAAGCGCATTTAGGATCTTTGAGACTCTAAACGATCGAGGGAAGAGTCTTAACCAGGTCGACTTGGTGAAGAACCAGGTAATCTCAGCTATCCCGCCAAGCGCAGGTGGTGAAGAAGAGTCCCTATGGGCTGAGATCGTCAGGAATATTGAGTCGAGCTCATGGTCCAAAGTCGGCGCTGAGGACTTTCTTGGGTATTTTTGGAACTCAACTTGCCGCCAAGCCGACAATGAGATTGTTGCAGTCAGTAGAATCAGGCGGTCGGTCGACGGGTACATGGCGACACACCTCTCGCCGGAAGAGCCTGCTCGAGATTTCATTCGGATATTTAGTCAAACCGCCGAGATATTTCAGCACTTTGATGAGTGCCTCGCCTCGCCCAATGGCAAACATTGGAAGGATGTCGTTCCCGAATCAAATTGGAGGCCGGACAAGTTTGAGGAGATTGATAAGGTTCTATACGGCTGCCTAGTTGCATCTTCAAATCTTCCGCTGCCGCTTCTTTTCTCCTTGCTTCGGAACTATATCTTTGGGCCAGATTCGGTGGTCTCGAAGTTGAATTTGATAGATTTCCTTAGGTCGATTGAGAATTTGCAGTTCCGCTGGTCGATTTCTCAAAAGGCATCAACGTCTACTATTCGCAAGGCCTATCGTAAGGCCGCCTATGCGGTTGATTGCGCTAAAACAAAGGAGGATGTTATTCGAGCGCTGCGTTCATTTAAGAGGGACGCGAATTCCCTCATGCCTACTGATCCGCAATTTCGCGCGGGCCTCGAAAAGCTTGCGTACTTTAACCAGCGGCCGCAGGATGTCTATCGCATTAGATGGATTCTCGAGCGAATCGAGGACTATTGGGGTGGAAGTAGACTCCCGCGTGATCGTTCAATGACACTTGAGCATATCGAGCCACAAGGTGCCAGATCAATCCATACCCGTCAGAACTTTTGGGTGGGGCGCTTGGGAAACTTGACTCTCCTGCCTTCGGATGTTAATAGCATGTTGCCCAACGACTTCCAAGGGAAGTCAGCGGTCTTGGTTAAATGGGTGAACGATAAAGATTCTGTCCTAGTCGATCAGATGGGGGAATCGAGCTGGGGGAATAAGGCGGCAGGGCGCAGGATGAAGGAGCTTCTCGACGTCGCCGTTCGTGTGTGGCCGAAGGCGATGAGGATTTAGTTTCCGAACTTCTCGTTGAGGCTATTTAGCGCGGAGTTGACCTGCAGTCCACCTCACCACTTCAGCCCGCGTCCCACGATCGCACGGATCAGGGCATCGATGACCTCGCCGTTGGCCAGCGGGTTCCGGATCAGGGTGAAGTCCACATCGCCGACCGACGGCAGCTCGAACCGCCGGGTGATCACGGTCAGATCCTCGGGGACCAAGGTGGAGGGCATGACCGCGACGCCCAGGCCGGCGCGCACGGCCGCGAGAACGCCGGCGATCTGCCGGGTGGAGCACGTGACCTTCCACCGCCGTCCGTGCGATTCCAGCGCGTCGATGGCCAGCCGCCGGCTCAGGCTCGGCGCCGGGTACGCCACGAGAGGTACGGGCGCGTCACGGGGCAGCGTGGTCTGCTCCAGCCCCACCCAGGCGAAGGTGTCGTGGCGGGCCACCTCGCCCTCGGCCGTCCCGGCCACCCACTTCACGAAGATCAGGTCCAGCTGCCCCGCTTTCAGCCGCCGGTGCAGCTGATCGCTCTGTCCCACGGTCAGTTCCAGGTTGATCTCGGGATAGAGCTGACGGAACTCGCGCAGGATCTTCGGCAGGCTGGTGTTGGCCAGGTCGTCGGCCGCCCCGAAGCGGAGCCGCCCCCGCATCGCCGAACCCGCGAAGTAGCGCCCCGCCGCATCGTGCTCGGCGAGGATGCTCCGGGCGAAACCGGCCATCGCGTCACCGTTGTCGGTCAGGCGGACTTCGCGGGTGTCCCGCATGATCAGCGAGCGCCCGGCTTCCGTCTCGAGTTTCTGGACGTGCTGGCTCACGGTGGGCTGTGCCAGCCCGAGCCGTTCGGCGGCCTTCGTGAAGCTGAGGGTCTCCGCTACGGCCAGGAAGGACCTCAGGTGAACAGGATCGAACATTCCAGGCCCTTCCCGGGGTGGTGCGTGGTGACGGAAACCGCGTGTTCGCAGGCTTCGGGAGTCATTGCGAAACGCAATGGCACTTATAGCCGCAATTCTCTTCTGTAATGAATTCACACCAGCCTACGGTGGATGTCAAGCCCCAGAGCACCTGAACCGAGGACTCCCCGTGACGCCCCCACCGGCCGCAGCATCACCCGCAACCCAGCCCCTCACCATCGTCACCGAGAAGCTGCCCTGGCGGCAGACCTTCAATTCCCTTTCCGTTCCGAACTTCCGGATCTTCACCGCCGGGCACTTCGTGGCGGTCATCGCGGTCTGGATGCAGCGCATCGCCCAGGACTGGCTGGTGCTCCAGCTGTCGGGCTCGGTGACCGCCGTCGGTGTCACCGCAGCGCTTCAGTTCCTGCCCTCCCTTCTCCTCGGCCCGTGGGGCGGTGCCCTCACGGACCGGCTGCCCAAGCGCAGGATTCTCATGGTGACCCAGAGCATGGCGGCCTTGCTGGCCGCGACCCTGGCGATCCTCGCCCTGAGCGGCCGGATCGAGGTGTGGCACTGCTATCTGATCGCCCTGATCCTGGGCCTCGTGACCGTCATGGATCAGCCGGCCCGGCAGGTGTTCGTCAACGAACTCGTGGGGCCGGAGCATTTGCGCAATGCGATCAGTGTGAACTCGACCGTGTTTCAGCTCGGTGGCCTGATCGGCCCCTTCCTGGCCGGCGTGCTCCTCAACGCCGTCGGGGCCGGCTGGGCCTTCGCGCTCAACGCCCTGGCCTGCTGCTGCACGGTGCTGAGCCTGACGGCCATGAACCGGGACCGCCTGCATCTGAGCGCCCCTGCACCGCGGCAGAAGGGCATGGTCCGGCAGGCCGTGGACTATGCCCTCCGCAAGCCCACCATCCGCTGGCCCTGGCTCATGGCGGCCTTCGTCTCGCTCTTCGCGCTGAGTCTTCCGGTCCAGCTCGCGGCTTTCGCGGACCGGGTGTACGACGTCGGCGCCGGAGGCTATGGCCTGCTGAACGCCATGCTGGCGCTGGGTGCGCTGCTGGGGGCGGTGACGTCGACGCGACGCCGCCGGCTTCAGTTGCGGTCCGCCGTCTTCGCCGCGGGCGCCTACGGGGTCATGCTGTGCACGGCCTCGCTGGTCCCCGGGCTGCCCGCTTTCTGCGTGATGATGGTGTGCTCGGGATTCTGTTCGCTGCTTTTCCTGACGGCGGCCAATCAACTGGTGCAGACGAGTTCCAACACCGCCATCCGCGGCAGGGTCATGAGTCTGTACCTGGTGGTGCTCATGGGCGGGCAGGCGCTGGGCGGTCCGATGATGGGCTCCCTGGCCGAGCACCTCGGCCCTCATGTGTCACTGTTCATCTCCGGTGCGATGCCCGCCGCCGCGGCCGCGGTCGTCTCGGTCATCCTGGCGAGACAGGGCAGGCTCCGGCTCCAGGTGCGGCTGCGAGGGTACCGCCCGTCCTTCCGTATCGCCGACCGGGGGACCCGGCCCGCGGAAGGGTGAGAGCGGACTCCCGGCTAGGCTGTAAAGGTCCCTGAAACCGAGCTGAAGGCGGGTCGATGAACGAGTCTCCCAACCCACTCATTCCCAGCGGCTGGGAAGCAGGCGTCGCGATCATCGGGATCATCTTCGTCGTCCTGGCCATCCTGGCGTGGGTGCTCCTGCTGGTCCGCAAGCCAGTCACCCCCGCTTACCGGCTGTTGCTGGCGCTGGCCGTCCTGGCGTTCCCGGTGCTGGGTCCCGTGGCGGCCATCCTGATCTCATGGCGCGCCCCGCATCCGCCCCCGGCCCGCGACGGCGACCCGGAGCAGGGGTAGACGCCGCGGGGCGGCGTTGAAACCGCCCCGCGCCGTGCGCGCTGCTCAGGACGAGGCGGATCCGATGCGCCACCCCGCGGCGTCCTCCTGCTGCCGCCAGAACTCCGCGAACCGGCCGCCGGCGGCCAGCAGCTCCTGGACCGTGCCGTCTTCCGAGACGCGTCCGTCTTCCAGGAAGATCACCCGCTCCGCCTCCCGGATGCTCGCCAGGCGATGGGCGACGATGATCCGGGTCCGTGGGACGGCATCGCCCCCCAGGGCCTGGACCACGGCTCGTTCGTTCTCGTTGTCGAGGGCGCTGGTCGCCTCGTCGATGAGCAGGATCGGGGCCGGCTTGATCAAGGCACGGGCGATGGCCACCCTCTGGCGCTCCCCTCCAGACAGTGACGACCCGGCCTCGTCGACCCGGGTGGACGCCCCGTCTGCGAGATGCTCCGTGATGGCGTTCACCCGGGCGAGGGCCATGGCCCGTTCCAACTCGTCCCCATTTGCCCCGGGATGCCCCGCCAGCACATTGTCGCGAACCGTGCCGGGGAACAGGTAGGAGTGCTGGAACACCATGCTGACCAGTGAACGCCGGTCCTCCGGGGAGAACCGGGACGCTTCCACCCCGTTGAAGGTGAGCTGCCCCGACGCCGGTTCCCGCAGGCCGGCCAGCAATGCCAGAACGGTGCTCTTCCCGGAACCTGAGGGCCCCACGATCGCAGTGGTGCTCCCGGCTGCGAAGTCCAGGCTGAGGTTCTCCAGCGTGGGGACTTCGTCGCCCGGGTAGGCGAACGTGACGCTCCTCAGGCTGATCGCCACCGGATCGGCGGAGGCTGGTCCGGTGACCGGAGCCGCGCGGTCCTCCTGCGGAGCCGTCGGCGCTTCTCCCGCGGACGGGGCATCCAGCACGGTGCGGAGGCGGCGCAGTGTCGTTGCCGTCGTCTCGATCCCGGGTGCGAGTTCGCTCAGAGTGGTGAAAGGTTCCAGATAACGCACGGTGACCACGATCAGCGCGATGGCTTCGGGAGCGCTCAGCGTTCCTTGCACACCCAGCCACACCACGGTGCCCGCCAGCAGGACCAGGGCGAGCTGACTGGCCAGGCTGAACAGAAGCTGGCCGGGGACCTGCAGGAGCAGAAGGCGCAGCGTGGCGCCGTGCTGCGCTTCGAGTGCGGCACCGGCGTGACTACGGGCCGGAGCGACACGGCGCGCTGCCCGCAGAGCCTGCTGCGTGCGTGCGAACTCGACGATCCGTTCCGTCAGGGCGCTGTGGGCCCGGGCGGCTTCGTCATCGGCCAGGCGGGTGATGCGTCCCGAGAGCCGGAAGGCACCGAAAAGCACGGGGATGCCGGCCAGCGCCGCGACGGCGAGGGGCCAGGACACCGGGATCAGTGCCAGGGCGATGGCCAGGGGGAGCAGCACGGCGTTCAGCAGCGGCGTGATCAGGTAGATCACGAGGCCCACCAGGTCCGGTCCCGTGGCGGCGATGGCCTGTCGAGCCGCTGCGGTGTTCTCCGTGCCGAACCAGTCCAGCCGGATTCCTGCGACCCGTTCGGCCATGTTCCGCTGGGTGTGGTCGAGGAGGGCGAAGCCCAGCCCGAAGCCGAGACGGGCCACGACGGCGTCGCAGGCCCAGGAGGCGACGGTCACCCCGGACAGAAGAGCGAGCCAGGGCCACGCGAGGCCGGGATCAGCTCCGAACAGGGCGGCGACGAAGGGCACCAGGATCACGATGCCGGCGGCGCGCAGCATGACTCCCAGCACCGCCAGGACGAGGTAGGTGGTCAGCGCAGGACGTTTCTCCTGAGGGAGCAGGAGCAGGAAGGTACGGATCATCGCAGGGCCTCACTGGTCTGTTCCGGCGCCGCCGACGGCGTTCCCGGGGGTTGGGAGCCGCTGGCGTGCCACAGCCTGGCGTATCGGCCGTCCCTGCCGAGAAGCTCCTCGTGCGTGCCGCTTTCGGCGACTCGTCCCTGGTCCAGGACCACGATCCGGTCAGCTCCGGTGATGGTGTGCAGACGGTGGGCGATGACCAGGACGGTCCGTCCCGCCGTGAGACGGTTCAGCGCCCGCTGAACCAGGTACTCGGACTCCGGGTCCGCGAAGGCGGTCGCTTCGTCCAGGACCAGCACCGGGGTGTCCGCCAGAATCGCACGGGCGATGGTCAGGCGCTGGCGTTCACCACCGGAGAGGGCCGCGTCCGGGCCGAGCAGGGTGTCGTAGCCCTGTGGCATGCGGAGGATGCGATCGTGGATCTGCGCGGCCCGGGCGGCCTGCTCAACCCGATCCTGATCCGCGTCGGGCCTGGCCAGGGCGATGTTCTCGCGAACCGTGCCGTGGATCAGCTGGGTGTCCTGGAAGACGAATCCGATACGCGCATACAGCTCATCCTGCTCCAGTTCCCGGATGTCCCGTCCGGAGAGTCGGACCGCGCCCTCGTCGACGTCGTGGAAGCGCGCCAGGAGCGCGGCGAGGGTCGACTTGCCGGAGCCGGAGGGGCCGACCAGGGCGGTGAGTGTCCCTGGCTCCAGCGTGAGGGACAGCTCGCGGATGACGGGCACCCCCGGCCGGTAGGAGAAGCCGGCCCCGTCGAATTCGACGGCCGGGACCGCCCGGGGCGACGGATCGGTGCCCCTGGCCTGGCCGCCGCCCGGCACCGTGGTCTCCAGGGCCGGTTCATCCAGCACCACCTGGATCCGTCGTGCGGCGAGCAGCCCGTCCCTGAGCCCCGAGAGACCGTAGCCGATGCCCAGCAGCCGGGCGCCGAACGTGGTGCCCAGCAGCAGGAACGGCAGGAGCGCCAGCGGGTCGAGTGAACCGCTCGTCACCAGCAGGGTGCCGGACACGGCGATCAGCAGGAGGAAGGTGGCGGGGCGCGTGGCCAGGTCCATGACGGTCTTCTTCGCGGTGAACGGCTGCTGCCATTCCTTGAGGAAGTGGATGTACTCGTCCAGCCGGCCGAGGAAGGTCGAAGCGGCTGCCCCGCCGAACACGCGGATCACCGACTGACCCTCCAGATAGGCGCCGGCTTCGCCATTGAGCCGTTCCGCCCATCGCACGGCCTGCGCGGTCCGCTGGCCGGACTGGATCAGCATGACGGCCATCGTCACCACGTACACCAGGATCGGCAGGAAGAGGAGCAGAGCCAGCCGCCAGTCCACCGCGAAGAGATAGACCAGGACCAGAACCGGGGCGACGGCCGCGCCGACGGCGTCGGGCACCGCATGCGTCACCAGGTAGTGCAGGGCGAGCGTGTCGTCCTGCACCAGATGCTTGACCGAGCCGGAACCTCGCCGGGAGAACCAGCCCAGGGGCAGACGGGACAGTTTGTCCAGCAGCCGCTGCCGCAGGCCCCGTTCGAAGCGGGCATCCACCAGGTGCAGCCAGAACATCAGGGCCGCACCGGCCAGCGCCCCTGCCCCCAGCAGGACGAGAGCCCAGATTCCGAGGGACCAGAGCGCTGCGGCATCCGCGGAGTGCAGCAGGAGGCGGGACAGTTCGACCAGAAGCAGGAAGGGCGCCAGCTGGAGCAGGGTGACGAGCGCTTCGAAGATCCCCGACAGGATCAGCACCGGCTTGAGCGGACGGAGCAGCCGGCCGGCCGCCTGCGCGTTCCAGGAGCCGGCGGGCCGTGCGTCCTCTGCTGAGCCGTCGGACCCCCGGGGGTGCGCTGTTTCCGCATCCGGTGTGGGCGGGGTGGCGTTGTCAGGGGCGGGCGCCTGGCTCTCCGGTTCTCCGCTGCTGCGCAGGGTGCCCATGGCGCGTCCGTGGTACCAATAGGCCTGGGCATGGGTTTCCGACTTGGGGAAGCCGAAGCCGTCGCGCAGGCGGGTCCGAAGGTGCTTGAGGGAGCCGGACTCGCAGGCCACCCAGACGTACCAATTGGACCAGTCCCGGGCCTCCAGGGCGGCGGCCAGGGACGGGGTGCCCACGCGGGGGACCCAATGCGTCCGCAGGCGGGGATGCGTCTCCAACGGGATGAGACGGTCCTCCTCCTGATGCAGCTCCAGGTACAGCTCGAGGGGAACCTCCGCCGGGACGGTCCGGAGGATGCCGTTGATACCGGGGATCGATGCGGAGTCGCCCACCAGGAGGTATCCCGCGGGAAGCTCCTCCGGCAGGTCGAAGCGCGAGGACCCGAGGGAGGTCACCATCACGGTGCTCCCGGGCCCGGCGCTCTGGGCCCAGCTGGAGGCGGGCCCGGCCGGGGTGTGAAGGACGAAGTCCACGGCGAAGGTGCCCTCGTCGGGGTCGGCTTCGGAGAGCGTGTAGGCGCGCTGGAACTCGGTCGGCCCGCCGTCCGGATCCGGGAACCAGAACCGGAGCCAAGCGGTGGGATCCGCGGTCGCGTCCTGGAAAAGGGTCGGCGACATCATCCGGACCCGGAGGAAATGGGGGGCCAGGGATTCGGTGCCGGTCACGGTGGCCCGGTGATCGCGGGCGCCGAAGCCTCGCATGACGGCGCCCTGGAAACCTCGTTTAGCCATCGATGGGCTCCTTCTCGGGTGGTGTCACGGCAGTGGTGCCGGAAGGGGAGTGCAGGCCGGAGATCACGTCCGGGACGGATCTGCCGGGCGGGGCGGCCTCGACGAGCCCGCGGATGGAAACCGTCAGCAGCAGACGGACGTAGTCGGGACGGGGGACCGCGGGAAGCGTGGCATGAGCCTCGCCCCAGCCGGTGTCCCGGGACAGTCTGGCCAGGGTCGCCTGGCGTTCGCGGTCCAGTCCTCGCAGGTCGGCGCTTTCGGCTTTCATGCTCTGCTCTTCGGAGCAGGTGAGCGCCATGGACAGGGAGGCGACGGCGCCGCTGACCACCAGAGCGGCCTCGGGGCTGTAGCCGCGGCGGATGAGGGCTTGCACCTCGGCGGAGAGGAGCCGGTGCCCGGAGTCTCCCCGGGGGAAGAGTATCTGGAGATATCCGGCCAAGCCGGGGTTGGCGAGCGTGAAGACGCGCAGCTGCCAGGCGAAGGAGAGCAGATGGTCTTCGAGGCTCTGGACGGGGTCGTCCACGAGCTCCAGTTCGGCCAGAAGGCTCTCTCCCACGGCGCGTTCCAGACCCCAGCGCCCCTCGACATGCCGGTACAGGGCCGTGGGGGTCACTCCCAGTTGCGTGGCCACGGCTTTCACGCTCAGACGGTGGAGGCCGAGGTCGCGTCCCGCGCGGACGATGTCCTCGCGGGAGATCTGCGGGGCCCGGCCGCCGGTGCGCGGGGAACGTTCTGGGGGCATGCCACTCCTGCCGGAAAGTTATACTAGGAAACTAAGGCTATCCTAAGTCATGCCGGCGGTGTGGAGAAGCGGTGAGTCAGTGGTGAGCGGTGGTGTCCTCTGCGATCCTCTTCGTCACGGCCGCGGGCATGGTGGAGCAGGAATCGCCCGAGTCCCGCTCGGCGGCATGATCGCCGGCCGTGTCCGTGATGCCCACCGTCGCCACCGTGGCCTGCCAGCCGCCCATGCCCTCGATCTGGCGCGGTACCCATACATTGGCTGCCCCGTTGATCAGGTCCCAGGCGAGAGGATCGACTCCTTCGCCGAGGTAGATGCCGCCCTCCGGTGCTCTCTTGACCCGTTCGGGCAGAGGCAGCACGCCCATGAGCTGTCCTGCCTGGTGTTCGGTCATGGCCCACGGGGGCGTGTCGAAGTAGTACCAGCTCGCCGCGCAGATGCCGTAGAGCTTGGGAGCGAACTGGGCATAGTTCAGGTACAGCTCCAGGACCCGCTTCGCCGGGACCGTGAGGCTGAGCTCGGTGGACAGGCCGGCCTCGAGGCCCTTGCGGACCGGGTCCTGGTTAGGCCACAGGTAGATGTTCTTCACCAGTTGCTGAGGGATCGTGGACCCGCTGGGATCCTTCTCGCCCTTACTCCAGGCCTCGGCCCGCTGAGTGAGTTCATCCCAGGTGAAGGCACCCACCCGGGTGCCCAGCTGCTCATCCTCGTGAGCGATCGTGGCTGCCAGGGTGAAACGGCTGATGTGGTCGATCGACACGTACTGGTACACGATCGGCTCGCCGCTCTGCAGCATGAAGGAGGTGCGCGGGGGAGTGAACCAGTTGAAACTCACCACGGAGAGGAACTGGACCACCAGCACCACGCAGACGCCCACGCCGAATCGCTTCCAGCCGCGACGGCGGCGCTGCCGCTTGCTCAACGGCGTGCGGTCGCGCCCGGCAGGAGCCGGCACTGCGGAAACACTCTTCCGCCGTTCGCGGCGTGAGGGACGTGGGGTCCGGGGCGGACGCTCTTGCAGGGGCTGTTTCGGAAGGGCTTGCTTCGGAAGGGCGTGCGGAGACCGCGGGACCGGTCGTTCCGGCGGGGCCTGAGTCTCGAAGACCGTGGTGTCTTCCGGCAGTGAACGCTGTGCCTCGATACGGCCGGTCTTCACGGACTGCCAGGAGTTCGTCGGTCGTTCGGAGCGCATGGCAGGAGTGTAGGGGAGCTTTCTTGGAGCCTTCTGACAGGCTGGTCCTGCTCTGCCCATGAGAAGCCGAATGCATGAGAAGCCGAACGCATGGGCAGTCCCAAGGCGCGAGCAGACGACGGCGGCCGGGCACCCTCATGGTGTCCGGCCGCCGTTTCGTGCGAGCCTCAGACGCTGAGGCGTTCCTTCACCTCGGCTGCACTGGGGTTGGTGGCGGAGGACCCGTCCGGGAACAGGATCGTCGGGACCGTACGGTTACCGCCGTTGATCTGCTCCACGAGTTCGGCCGTGCCGGCCACCTCTTCGATGTTGATCTCCTGGTATCCGATGCCCTGGGCGTCGAGCTGCTTCTTCAGCCGCTTGCAGTACCCGCACCATTCGGTGGAGAACATCGTGATGGTGCCGGACGCGGGGGTGAAGTCCATGGGTTCCTCTCGGGACGTGTCGTGCTCTGTTTCTGACAACACTAGGCGGAGCGCATTTCTTCCTCCATTCCGGGATTCCTCCCGGCCGGCAGGTGACAGGGCCTGTCCGGAGCGGTAGACAGGATGCATGACCAGTTATGCCGTCTCGGCCGATGGAACCCGGATCGCCTACGAAGCCGAGGGGACAGCCAAGCCTCTCATCGTGATCGGAGGCGCGCTCAACGATCGCAACTCGCCTGCGGCCTACGTTCCTCTGCTGCAGGATGCCTTCACCGTGGTCCGCTACGACCGCCGCGGCAGGGGGGATTCGGACGCGGGTACTCCGTGGGCCGCCGAGCGTGAGGTGGAGGATCTCCGGGCCTTGGTGGATGCCTGCGGTGGCGAGGCATACCTGTACGGGCATTCCTCGGGCGCGGTGCTCGGCCTGCGAGCTTTGGCTGAGGGGCTTCCCGCGCTCGGGATGGTCAGCTACGAACCTCCGTTCCTCACCGGGGGCGGAGAGGACTGGCAGGCGTTCGCGGAGGAGCAGCGACGGCTCGCCGCGTCGGGACGGCCCGGAGACGCCGTGGAGAACTTCATCCGTCACGCGGGAGCGCCGTGGAACCCGCAGATGCGGCAGATGCCGTTCTGGCCCGCGATGGAGGCTCTCGGCCACACGGTCTACTACGACCTGACGATCGTGGGAGACGGCAGTGTGCCCACCGAAGCGCTCGCCGGCGTGGCGGTCCCGGTGCTCTCGCTCTACGGCGGGGCCAGTCCCGCGTGGGCGGAAGCCTCGGCCCACGCGGTGGCGGACGCCCTTCCTGATGCCCGGAGCGAGGCGGTGCCGGGGCAGACCCACAACGTCGCCGCCGATAAGGTGGCGCCGATCCTGCGGGAGTTCCTTCTCGGCTGATGCCTCCGACCCGGAGCGCCTTTTGGTGACACTTTGTCACCAGGGCATTCCTTGCGGATGCGTCAAAATGGAAGGGATGGACTTCCTCCTGAACCTTCCCTTCCACGTGGCGTTCCCGGCACTGTTCGTGATCGTCATGTGTCGCGCCAACGCCACCTACTGGCTCGGCAGGGGAACGGTGAGCGGCCTGGAGAAGACGCGTCTGGCCGAACGGCTGACGAACTCCGACGCGGGCACCGCCAAACGGTGGATCGCCAAGTGGGGGCCGGGCGCCGTCGTCGTCTCCTTCCTCACCATCGGTGTGCAGACCGCTGTGAACTTCACCGCCGGTGCGGGTCGGATGCCCCTCAAGCGCTACCTGCCGGCCGTGACGCTCGGCTCCATCATCTGGGCGTTCCTCTACGCCACGGCCATCCTCGCGCTGATCGACACCTGGGTGGGTTTGCTGGCCGGATCGCCGTGGGCCTGGGTCGTGGTCGGGCTGGTGGTCCTGGGCGTTGTAGCGTTGGTTCTTGTACGACGACGGCTGCGCGCCAGACGCCCGGCCGTCACCCCGGTGGACGCCGACGTCAGCCCTAGGGACCTCTAGCACTGGAGGCCTCGTCGCCCACCCGTCCGCGTGCTGCACGGCAGCAAGGAAGGAACCGGCGTGAATCTGCCTGAACTGGCCGAGGCGAACTCTTACTACGTCGCCCTCGGCGACGGCCGCTACCAATCCACGGTTCACGCCCAGGGCGCCTGGAATCCTCATGAGCAGCACATGGCCCCGGCCAGCGGTCTCATGGTGCACGAACTCGCCCGTCACGAGCCCCGGCCGGATCTGCGCATGGCGCGGCTCTCCTTCGAGATTCTCGGGCTCATCCCCGGCGGCGAGTTCTCGATCCGGTGCAGCACGCTCCGGCCCGGGAAGACCATCGAACTGGTTCAGGCCGAGCTGTTGGCCCCGGACGCCAAAGGCATCGAACGGGTGGCCATCCGAGCCGCAGCGTGGCGTCTGATCACCACCGACACCACCGCGATCGCCGCGGCTGAGGATGACCCCATTCCGGCCCTCGAGGACTGCGAGTCCTTCGACGTGGCGTCCCTGTGGCCCGGCGGATACATCTCGTCCCTGGACGTGCGGGTGGCTCCTCATCATCGCCCGGGCAAGGGCTGTGTGTGGGTCGGGACGTCTCATCCGCTCACCGACCTGGCCGACTCCGAGGACTGGGTCCGCCTGATGGGGCTGGTGGACACCACCAACGGCATCGCGGCCCGGGAAAAGCCCGGACCCGGTGGCTACGCCTGGCCCAACACGGATCTGCAGATCCACATGTACCGGCAGCCGGTGGGGGAATGGCTCGGTCTGGACAATTCGGTGTCCTTCGGCACCGACGGCATCGGCCTGACCTCCACCGTGCTGCACGATCTCCACGGTCCGTTCGGCAGGGCCGAGCAGATCCTGACGATCCGGGCCGTGGAGTGAACGCCGGAGCCGGCGACGAACGGGACGAGGAAACGCTTCCGCTCACGGTCGTCCATCAAGAGGTCTCTCTCGGTGCGGCCGAAGATCTGGACTTCGCGATCGAACTGCTCCGGAAGGCGCAGAACGGACGGCTCGGCCCCACCCTGCGCCTCTACCGGCCCGAACCCACCGTGGCGTTCGGCCAGCGTGATGCGAAGCTGCCCGGTTTCCCCGCTGCGGAGCAGGCCTGCCGGGACCTCGGGTTCAAGCCTCTCGTGCGCAAGGCCGGCGGCCGCGCCGCGGCCTACCATCCGGGATGCCTGGTGGTGGATCACATCGAGCCCCGTACCGACGCGATCGCGGGAGCGAAGGCCCGCTTCTCGCACTACGGCGAACTGTTGGCGGCGGCACTGCGTTCCGTCGGTGTGCTGGCGGCCGTGGGGGAGATCCCGGGAGAATACTGCCCCGGGGAATTCAGCGTCCACGGCAACGACCCCGTGTTCCCCTCGCATCAGGTGAAACTGGTGGGGACGGCGCAGCGCGTGGTCGCAGGCGCCTGGCTCTTCAGCTCGGTGATCGTGGTCGAGGACTCGGCCCCGATCCGGCACGTCCTCACGGGAGCATATGAAGCACTCGGCCTCGAATGGGACCCCGCGACGGCCGGCGGAGTCCAGGACCTCGCACCGCACCTTTCGGTGACCGATGTGATGGCCGCCGTCGTCGCCCGCTACTCCATCGAGACGCCCTTGGCGCATGCCCCGTTCCGCTCGCTGCTGGAGGCCTGAGTCCTCCTGCCGGGGCTTGAACCTTTTGAACAGGGCGGATGCTCGTCACGGCCCTGACCGGCACGTTAGGCTCGAAGCATGACGCAGTCGATCGGGGAATACACTGTCAGTTCGTTCGAAGCCGCGACGCTTCCCGAGGAGGAGACCTCACGCTTCGCCGAATGGTTCAAAGCGGTCCGGCTGGGATTCCACGACGGAACGCCCAGCGATGAGATGCAGGCGAAGGCCTTGCGGAATCTGCGGCATGACCGCCGCATCCTGACGGGCGTGTACCAGGGCTCCGTCCCGGCACAGGCACTCCCGGCGGACATGCCGGTGGCGACTTTCGGCACCTTCGTCAAGGATCTCAACGTCGGTCGCGGGCAGATGCTGCCCGCACACCTGATCACGGCCGTGACGGTGCGGCCGACCCATCGCCGCCGGGGCATCCTGAAGGGTCTCATGACCCAGGACCTCCGGGCCGCGCAGGAGAAGGGCCTGGCGATCGCCGCGCTCACCGCGTCGGAGGGCGGAATCTACGGACGCTTCGGCTTCGGGGTGGCCACCCGCGAACGTTCCGTGACGGTCGACGTCTCCGCGCGATTCGCGCTGCGCCACGAACCGGCCGGAACGGTGGAACTCATCGATCCGCGGAATCTCCTGGAGCTGGCCGAGGGGATCTTCGAACAGGCGCATCAGCAGACACCGGGCTCGATCGGCCGGGCGCGCTTCTACACCATGCTCGTCTCCGGGCTCGTGGACCACAAGGGCGAGGAGTCCAAGGACCTCCGTGCCGCTCTGCACTATGACGAATCCGGCACGCCGGACGGGTATGTCGCCTACAAGTTCAAGGGTTGGGACTCGGAGCCCTACGCCATGGAGGTCGTGGACCTGGTGGCGGCAACGCCCGATGCGCACCTCGGCCTGTGGCGCTTCCTGGCGAGTCTTGATCTCGTGGAGCGCATCGAGATGGAGGACGCCCCCGTGGAGGACCCGCTTGAGTGGGCCCTGGTGGATCCCCGGTGCCTGAAGGGCCGGGATCCACGCGACATGCTGTGGCTCCGCATCCTCGATGTCAAGGCGGCGCTGGAGGCGAAACGCTATCCGCTGGACGGGAGTCTCGTCTTCCGTGTGGAGGACCCTCTGGGCCTGGTGGACGGCAGTTACCGACTGGTGGTCGTGGGCGGCACCGCCACGGTCACGGAGATGCTCGACGACGCCGACGACGCGACCCTCGAACTCTCCTTGGGCGCAGCCGAGCTGGCGTCCGTGTACTTGGGCGGGGTGCCCGTCGCGGCACTCGCGGAGGCGGGCCGGATCGAGGAGCATGTGCCCGGTGCGGTGGAGCGTCTGGGCCTCTTCCTGACGCCGGAACGCCCGGTTCACTGCCGTTCGCATTTCTGAGAGGTCCGGACTCTACAATGAGGCGGTGAATCCTCCGCATCCGCCTCACGCGGATCCTCCCTCCGTGGCCGGGATCCCCGCACCCGTGAGCCGCCGCGCCTTGCTGCATGGGCTCGGAACCGCCGCAGCCGGAGTCGGCCTGGTCTCCTGCGGCGTGCCCGCCGGAACGTCCGGACCGGCATCGACGCCAGGGCCGGGACCGAACGCCGGCGGGGGACGCGCCAGACCACGGGCTGCCACCGAGTCCGTGGTTCCCCGGCGCCGGTTGCCTTCCAAGGCATCGATCCTGCGGGAATTCGGTGGACGTGTCCCGAAGCAGTGGGGACTGGATGTCACCGGGGTCGCCGGTGGCAGTAAGACCCCTTTCGTGGTGCTGAGTTTCGATCTCTGCGGCGGGCCCGGCGGTTCGCGTCATGACGGTGTTCTGTTCGGAACCCTCCGGCGCCTTGCTGTTCCTGCGACATTCTTCGTCAACGCCCGCTGGGCCAAGGCCAACCCCGGCCTGCTCCGGGATCTGGCACATGACCCGCTGTTCGAATTCCAGAACCATGGCTGGCGCCACAGGCCGCTCTCGGTGAACGGCTCCAGCGCCTACGGGATTCCGGGGACCGAGGACCTGTCCGCCGCCTACGACGAGGTGGCCCGCAGTCAGGAGATGCTTGGCGGTCTCCTGCCGAAACCTCCCCAGGCATTCCGGCCGGGCACGGCCTACTACGACGAGATCACCGCTGCCATGGTCCGGCGGCTGGGATTGCTGCCGGCGAACTTCTCGGTCAACGCCGACGCCGGAGCCACCTTCCCGGCCGACGTCGTGGCACGGGAACTCGCCGCTGTGAAGCCCGGTGACGTGGTCATCTCACATGCCAATCAGCCGGGTTCCGGCACCGCACCGGGCTACGCGGCCGCCCTACCGGGACTGCTCGCCCGAGGGGTGCGGTTCGCGCATCTGAGTACCGCATTTCATCTCTGAACGCGTCCTTTGACCGGGCTCGCCGCTGGACGATAGACTGGTAAGGCGTGCGTTACGCGCACGCGTGCTGTCTGTCGGCCCAGTGCCGGCTTCAGTGCAACACCATTCAATCCAACACTTCAGGATGGTCCTTCGTCGTCCACGCCCTGAGCGTGGCGGATCTGCCTGACCGACCAACTATCCACATCGGAGCCCCTACTACATGACCATCACCTCTACCGAGAAGTCCGGTACCCCTGTCGTCGCAGTCAACGACATCGGGTCCGAAGAGGATTTCCTCGCCGCCGTCGACGCCACCATCAAGTACTTCAATGATGGCGATCTCGTCGAGGGCACTGTCGTCAAGGTCGACCGCGATGAGGTCCTGCTTGACATCGGATACAAGACCGAAGGTGTCATCCCCTCCCGCGAGCTGTCCATCAAGCACGACGTCGACCCGAGCGACGTCGTTGCGGTCGGCGACGAGGTCGAAGCCCTCGTCCTGACCAAGGAGGACAAGGAAGGCCGCCTCATCCTGTCCAAGAAGCGTGCTCAGTACGAGCGCGCCTGGGGCGACATCGAGAAGATCAAGGAAGAGGACGGTGTCGTCACCGGTACCGTCATCGAGGTCGTCAAGGGTGGCCTCATCCTGGACATCGGCCTCCGTGGCTTCCTCCCGGCTTCCCTCGTGGAGATGCGTCGCGTCCGCGACCTCGCCCCGTACATCGGTCAGCAGATCGAAGCCAAGATCATCGAGCTGGACAAGAACCGCAACAACGTGGTCCTGTCCCGCCGTGCCTGGCTCGAGCAGACCCAGTCCGAGGTCCGCTCGACCTTCCTCAACAAGCTCGAGAAGGGCCAGGTCCGTACGGGCGTCGTGTCCTCCATCGTCAACTTCGGTGCCTTCGTGGACCTGGGCGGCGTGGACGGCCTCGTGCACGTCTCCGAGCTCTCCTGGAAGCACATCGACCACCCGTCCGAGGTTGTCGAGGTCGGCCAGGAAGTCACCGTCGAGGTTCTGCTCGTCGAGCTGGACCGCGAGCGTGTCTCCCTGTCGCTGAAGGCCACCCAGGAAGATCCGTGGCAGACCTTCGCCCGCACTCACGCGCTGGGCCAGGTTGTTCCGGGCAAGGTCACCAAGCTCGTTCCGTTCGGTGCGTTCGTGCGCGTCGAGGACGGCATTGAGGGCCTCGTTCACATCTCCGAGCTGGCTGTCCGCCACGTGGATCTGGCCGAGCAGGTCGTCTCCGTGGGCGACGAGCTGTTCGTCAAGGTCATCGACATCGATCTCGAGCGTCGCCGCATCTCCCTCTCCCTCAAGCAGGCGAACGAGGGCGTGGATCCGGAAGGCACCGAGTTCGACCCGGCGCTCTACGGTATGGCTGCCGAGTACGACGAAGAGGGCAACTACAAGTACCCGGAGGGCTTCGATCCGGAGTCCAACGAGTGGCTTGAGGGCTTCGAGACCCAGCGTGCCGCTTGGGAGCAGCAGTACGCTGACGCCCAGGCTCGCTGGGAGGCTCACAAGAAGCAGGTTGCACAGCACGTGGCCGACGACGCCGCTGCCGCCACCTCCGGTTCGGCCGATTCCGCTCCGACCAGCTACTCCTCTGAGGCTCCGGCTGCCGAGTCCGGCACCCTGGCCTCCGACGAGGCTCTCGCCGCTCTGCGCGAGAAGCTGACCGGCAACTGATCACAGCGCTGATCTGAAACGCCAGGAAGGCCGTCACGGGAAACCGTGGCGGCCTTCCGCTTTAACGATGAGAGGGTGTTTTCATGATTCCTGAGAACTGGTTCCCGGCACTGCGTCCGGACGACGGTGAGACCGTCGGGTACCTGGACATGGTCGGGGAGGACTTCCAGCCCTACGACCTGCTCGGCCGCCCCTGCGGGGAGCCTGCCGAGTACACCGAGGCCGAGGAGCGTCTGGGAGAGATGGGATTGTCCTACCTGGCCCGCCGCTGGACATTCGCGGTGCAGGATCATCCGCAGCCGATCGCCGTCGTGATCTCCGAACTGAACCGTGAAGCGGTGGTGGTCATCAGTGACGACGCCGACTATCACCGGGATTTCGGGACACCGTTCAGCCTCCCGCTACCGATCGACCCGGCGGTGCTGTGGGAGAACCCTGACGGCTCAGGGCCGCGCTTCACTCAGGGCGTGCCGAACGGCTGAAAGCGGCTCAACCGGGGATCGCCGCGACCGCGCTCACCTCGACGAGCGCGCCGGGCACCCCGAGACCCGCGACACGTGCGGCGGTGACCAGTGGAGGAGCGCCCTCGCGCGCGAGCAGCGGGGCGATGGCACCGTAGGCCGCACGGAGATCGGCGTCGATGTGGAGGAGCACCGTCCATTGGACGACGTCCTCCAGGCCGGCCCCGGCCGCGGCGAGTGCCACCCGGGCGTTCTCCACTGCTCGGAGGGATTGCTCGGCCACATCCGCAGAGATGACCGCTCCGGAGGCGTCGACGCCGTTCTGGCCGCCCAGGTAGACCGTGGCGGCTCCGGCCGGGACAATCGCCGCATGGCTGAAGGCAGGGCTGTGAACCAAGCCCTCGGGCTGCAGGAAGGTGATCTCCATGGCCAACATCCTGCCACGGGGCACCGGCCGCCGCCATGGGTGCGCGGCTGCCGGGACGAGGACGAAGAAGGGCCCGGACCGTCGGGATGACCGACGGTCCGGGCCCTTCCTTCTCAGCGAGGGGTCACTGAACGGCCTTGAGGGCGTTCACGATTCCGTAGCCGTAGTAGCTGTTCAGCTCCGGCGTGCCGACGCAGGCGGCGCCGACGCCGGCCTGCGGGGCTGAACACGGGGTGGGAGTGGCGTCCGCACGCAGTTTGGCCACCATCTGGGCGGGCGTCATACCCGGGTGGGCGGACTTCATGAGTGCGAGCACTCCGGCGACGTGCGGGGACGCCATGGAGGTTCCGCTCTTGAGACCGTACTTCCCGTTGGGAATGGTCGAGAGGATGCTTGAACCGGGAGCGGCGACGTCGATCTCACCAAGGCCGCGGTTGGAGAAGTAGGACAGCTGCCCGGTGCGCATCACGGAGGAGACCGCCACAACGCCGGGGATCTGCGTCGGGATGTCCTTGCAGCCCTGGTTGATGGTCCGCGGAGTCGGCGCTGCGGCGTCGTTCGGGCTGCCGTCGTCCTTGGTGTTGATCGTGAAGTCGACGCTGGAGTTGCCTGCGGCGGCCGCGCTGACCACGCCCTTCGCATTGGACCAATTGACGGCGCGGGCCACGGCTTCGCGCACGGCTGCCTGGTCCGGCTGATCATCGCACCAGAACTCGAACGGGTCGATGTAGTAGCTGTTGTTGGTGACGTCCATACCGCGCTGGGCGGCCCACATGAAGCCGCAGATCGCGTATTCGGGGTAGATGAAGCCGTTGTCGTTGACCACCTTCACCGAGGCGAGACGGACGTTCGGTGCCACGCCGACGATGCCCACGCCATTGCGGGCTGCTGCGATCGTGCCTGCCACATGCGTTCCATGGTCGGACGTGGTCGGGTACCAGCCGCCGGCGCGCTGGTCGGGGCGCCCGCCGGCGGTGCAGTTCACCGAGTCGGCGACCGAGATGTTCGCCTTGAGGTCGGGATGGTTCGGGTCGATGCCGGAGTCCAGCACACCGACGAGCACCTTCCGGCTGCCGTCGGTGACCTTATTGGCCAGGTCCGACTTGATCTGGGCCATGTCCCACTGCTGGGACTCCATGGAATCCGTCGACTCGGCCGGCACCAGGGTGGACGGCTCATCTCCGTTGATGGGCTTGTTCTTTCCCTTGTTCCAGCCGGAGGCGCCGGGGCCCCAGGGAACCTGCGGCCCCGTGACCTTGTCCGTGACTTCTGCAGTGCGGGTGGCACCGACGGACTCCACCGCGTTCTTCCCGGTGGCCTTGAGCCGGTCGCGGAAGGCGGCCCGGTCCGACTGAGCGATCACGACGCCGATCTCGGGCCAGCTCTGGACCACGACGCCCCCAGCGTCGGTGACGGCTTTTTCGACCTTGCGCGTCTGCCCGGGATTGGCCTGTCCGGCATTGACGACGTAGCTCATGACTGTGCCGTCCGGCGGATTGACTGGAACCGGGGTGGAAGCGTCGTTGCTTGCGGCGGTGGCCGCTCCTCCGGTGCCGGCCAGAAGCATCCCGAGGGATGCGACGGCACAGGCGACCGGGCGCAGCGGCCAGTGGCGGTTTTTCAACCTCATGGGTGAAGGTCCTCTCCAACGAGTGAGTGCCGGCCGATGGCCGGCGCAGGCGAGTGCCTGTCATCGTTTCTAGTCGCCGCTCCCAGGCTTTTCAATGGTTACTGAAGGATTCATTTCAGGAACCGGGCGTTAAATCCACCCATTCGGTCTGTCCGGGGACGAGTTCAGAGGCGCCCGCGCTGAGGGAGAGAACGGTCTGTTGTGCCTTCCGAAGGATTTCCAGGTCATCCTGGAACGCGATCCGGATGATCGCCCCGCTTGCACCGTAATCCGTGCCGGTGACGTGAAGACCCACCGCGCGGAGTTCGTTCTCCAGCTTCCCGGCCGAGGAGAAGCCTGCGGAGATCTCGCCGAGCCGGAGCCGCTGCCGGGTCACGAGAGCCGCGGCATCCACCGCCTGTGAGACCGAATCCGAGTAGGCCCTGACGAGGCCGCCGGCGCCCAGCAGGATGCCACCGAAGTACCGGACGACGACGGCGCACAGATCACTGAGATCCTGCACGCCCGGTGCCGTCTCGCGTCGGCTGAGCGCCTCGAGCATCGGGATGCCGGCGGTTCCTGACGGCTCGCCGTCGTCGTTCGACCGCTGGGTCATGCGATCGGGACCGAGGATGAACGCACTGCAATGGTGACGGGCGTCGTGAAACTCGCGACGCAACTCGGTGACCAGGGCCCTGGCCTCGTCCTCGCTGCTCACGCGTCGCAGGACTGTGATGAAGCGGGAGCGCTTGATCTCCAGTTCGTGGCGGAAATCCGGCCCGGCAGCGAGTGTCGTATAGCGCGTCGCGCGGCTCTCCTCGGCATGGGGCACCTGATCATCCTAGCCGCGCCGGTGGTTCGGCTCCGGCTCAGACGGTCAGAGCAGAGCACTGATGAAGGAACAATTGCAGTTCCTTCATCACCTGTGGGATCAAGGTCTCGTGGCCCGTTCCCGACAGCAGACGGTTCACCTGGCCCGTGCGTGCCAACTGGTGCGCGCTGATCCCTTGCTGGGCTGCCATCTGAGGCGCATGACCGGTGTCCCGGTGCACGATCATGCTCGCCCCTTCCAATGGCAACGGTGCGAGCCATGCATCGGCCGCTGCGATTGTGTGGCGTGCCGAGAACAGGGCCAGCGCGGCAGCGCCGCAACCTTGCCCCAGAAGCACGGTGGCTGTGGGAACCGTCGCTGCCCGCAGCTCGCCCAGACAGCGGGCGACCTCGCCGGCCAGCGCGCCGTTCTCCGCCCGGGCGGAGAGCTCTGCGCCCGAGGTGTCGACGACGGTGATGAGAGGCAATCCGAGTTCTCCCGCAAGGCGTATGCCCCGTCGTGCGCCGCGTAGGGCCGCCGGCCCGGGGGCGGTGGACGCTGAGCGGTCGTGCCCGACGATGAGGCAGGAACGTCCGGCGATACGGCACAGTGCCATGGCGATGCTGTCGTCCCGTTCTCCTGCTCCCGTGCCGCGCAGAAACACCGGAGAGGTGGTGGCGGCGAAGAGTTCCTGAAGACCGGGGCGGGTTGCGGCACGGGTGCTCAGGACGCAATCCCAGGGATCCGGCGGTCCGTCGACGGCGGTCTGTTCATCGGAGGGGAGTGACGCCGGGGAATCGTTGCCGTCCTGCCCCGGAACGAGACAGCTCAGCACGGCGGCGAGGTGATCTCTCAGCCCTTCCTCCTCGACCAAGGCGTCGAGGATGCCGTGCCGGTGGAGATTCTCGGAGGTCTGGATGTCGTGCGGGAAGGCGGCCCCGTTCAAGGCTTCCGTCACCCTAGGGCCGAGCAATCCGATGAGCGCCCCGGGCGTCGCCGTCGTCAGCTGGCCGAGCGAACCCCAGGAGGCGAAGGCTCCACCGGTGGTGGGGTGCCGGAGGTGCACCAGATAGGGCAGCCCCGACGAGCGATGCCGGTGAATGGCATCGACGACGTCGATCATCCGCAGGAAGGCCGGGGTGCCTTCCTGCATTCGGGTGCCCCCGGAGGACGGAAGGGCCAGGACGGGAAGGCGGTGAGCGGTGGCGTGTTCAAGCGCCGCGACGAGGCGCTGGGCCGCGGTGATGCCCAGCGACCCGCCCAGGAAGCGGAACTCGCTGGCCAGGACCACCAGACGATGTCCATCGAGACGGATCTCGGCGGTTGTCACCGCTTCGTCGCAGCCCGAGCCACTGGCCGCCTCCAGCAGTTCAAGGCGGTAGCCGGCATCGTGACCGTCATAATCGGCCGGCCGGTCCAAAACGCGGATGCTGTCTCGATCGGCGAGCGCGTCCAGGAAGCGCCCGGCGTCCCACCCCCTAGGCATGAGCGGCTTCCGGGGCATCGAGCCAGGCGCGGATGGCCGGACCATGCTGATCGAGGAGCGGGGGAGCCCCGTGCTCGGACCGGATGCGCTCCGTCTCGTCGGCAGCGAAGAACCGCAAGGGGGGACCGGGCAGCCGGACCGGCCCCAGACTTGCGTGGTCAACCTCGATGAGGAGGCCCTGGCTGAGCGTCTGCTCCCAGCTGTAGACCTGATCGAGCGACCGCACGCGTCCGGCAGGGATGCCGAGTGCGTTCAGTTTTCCCAGGAGTTCCACTGAGGTCCAATGAGAGAAGGTTTCCTCGATGAGCCGGACGAGGGCCGCCCGGTTGTGCACTCGGGAGCCGTTGTCCGCGAACTCGGGGTGGTCCGGATCGAGGGTGAAACCAGTGCAGAACGCCCGCCACAGTTTCTCGCTGCCCACGGCGATCTGGACGATTCCGTCGGCACAGGCGAAGGAGCCGTACGGGGCGATGGCCACGTGGTGGTTGCCTTCAGGGACCGGTACGACGCCCGCGACGGTCCAGCGGGTGCCTTGGAAGGCGTGAACTCCGACGGAGGCGGCCAGCAAGGAGGTGCGCACGATCTGTCCTGATCCGCTCGACGTCCTTTCGTGGAGGGCCGCGAGCACACCATAAGCGCCGTACATTCCGGCCAGGAGATCGGCGATGGGTGTGCCCGCCTTGATCGGCTGTCCGGCCGGCCCGGTGAAGGACATCAGGCCGGCTTCACCCTGCGCGATCTGGTCGTACCCGGCGCGCCCGCCTTCCGGGCCGTCGTGACCGAAACCCGTGATCGAGAGGGCCACGAGCGCGGGGTTGCGTTCCAGGAGGGTTCCAAGCCCCAGGCCAAGCCGTTCCAGAACACCCGTCCGGAAGTTCTCCACGAGGACGTCCGCACGGTCCACGAGCCGGAGAAGGACCTCGCGGTCTTCGGCCGATTTGAGGTCCAGGACGAGGGACTCCTTGTTCCGATTCGTGGAGAGGAAGTATGTGGACTCGGCGTCATGACCGGCTTGTCCTTTCACGAAGGGAGGGCCCCAGCCGCGGGTGTCATCCCCTCGGCCCGGAGTTTCGACCTTGATCACGCGGGCACCCAGGTCGCCGAGCATCATGGTGGCGTGCGGTCCGGCCAGTGCACGGGACAGGTCCACAACGAGCATTCCCGTCAGAGGACCACGCGAATTGCCTAATTGGTTCATTGGACTAGCCAATCGAGAAGCGTGAGGCCTGTCAAGTACCCTAGGGGTGTCGATAGGGGAGGAACAGTTGGACAGTCTGAAGCCGGTTGCGAGGCCGCGGCTCTATGAAACGGTGGCCCGTCAGATCGTCACCTGGATGTCGGATAACGAGGTTCGGCCCGGGGACCGGCTTCCTCCCGAGCGCGAGCTCGCCGTCAAACTCGGTGTCAGTCGGGCCACGATCAGTCAGGCGCTCGTGGCCATGGAGGTGGTCGGCGCCATCTCCGTCCGGCATGGCGATGGCGCCATCGTGACCTCCTTGTCGGCCGATGTGAAGCTTGTGGAAGCGATTCGGGAACACGCTCAACGCCTGCCGGACATCCTGGACGCGCGGGATGCACTGGAGAGCAAACTGGCCGCGCTGGCCGCGGAGCGACGCACCGAGGCTGACATGGCCGCCATTGATGCGGCACTGGATTTCATGCTGAGCGAGCTCGACGCCGGGGAGCGCGGCGTCGACGGTGATGAGCGATTCCATGCGGCCGTCACCCAGGCCGCGCATTCTCAGCTTCTGGCCAAGCTGATGGGAGAGATATCCGGGCTCATCAGGGAGACGCGGGTCGAGTCCCTCGGGCAACCGGGGCGCCCGCGCGAGTCGATGATCCAGCACCGGACGGTGGCTGAGGCGATCCGGGCGGGTGACCCGGCTCTTGCTGCCGCGGCGATGCATTCGCATCTCAGTGCGATCCGCAAGGGAAGGGCCCTGGGGGAGGGCTGACCGCATTTTCACAATGGTCCCGTTGACTGGCCGACGGGATCATTGTGATCTTGACCACGATCATGAGGGGCGGTATTACTTGATCAGTGGACAGTCCACTAGGTCATTGACGTAATGGTCGAGGCCTCCCCATAGTCAGAGGTCAATCCAATGTCAGTTTGGACGGGCGAGCATCGCCTGCGGCGCGGACTTCTCCAGCGATTCACCGCGCTCTGTGTTCGTTATGTTGAACGATTCATGCCGGACCCTTATCTGTTCGCTGTGCTTCTCACGATCCTGGTGGTGGTTCTGGTCGCGGTCCTGGTGCCAGGAGCGTCGGCGCCGGGAATGGTGACAGCCTGGTACTCCGGCGTCTGGGGGCCAAAGAACATCTTCACCTTCGCTCTGCAGATGGTGCTGATCCTGGTCACCGGTTACACGCTGGCGGAAGCGCCGGTGGTCAAGAGGGGGCTCAAAGCTCTCGCATCCAAACCGAAGAATCAGGTGCAAGGCGCCCTTCTGTGCTTCGCCGTAGGCTCCGTCTTCTGCCTGCTGAACTGGGGGCTTGGTCTGGTGGCGGGCGCACTTGTGGCGAAGGAGGTGGCGCGCCGTCTTCCTGAAGCTCACTTCGGCTATCTCATCGCCTCGGGGTACATGGGCTACATGGTGTGGACCCAGGGCTTCTCCTCGTCCATCGCCCTGGCCAACACGGATCCCTCCAGCCCCATCAACGTCATCCACCAGATGACCGGGAAACTCGTTCCCTTGGGCGACACCATCTTCCAGCCCTACAGCTGGGTTCCGGTGCTGGTGTCCATGGCGGTGCTCGGCCTCATGATCCGCAGGATGGCCCCCAGCGAAAGCCTTCAGGCCGATCCGGAACTCTTCGTCGAGCCCGAGCCGCCGTCCCGGGCGGCAGGACCCAGGTCCTTCGCCGAGCGGCTGGAGAACCTCTGGATCCTCAACGTGCTGCTCTTCGCCGCCGGCCTTTGGTACTTCATCCAGAGTGGATGGCAATTGAACATCGGTTCGATGATCATGCTCTTCACGGTGACGGGCGCCTTGCTTCACAAGACGCCCATCCGGTTCATCCGTGCCTTCGGAACCGCCGCGAAAGCGTCCGGGCCGCTGCTCCTGCAATACCCGCTGTACGGCGGGATCATGGGTCTGCTCGGCTATGCGGCGGTGAAGGACGGGCCATCTCTCGACGGCGTCCTGGCTCACGGAATCGTGGCGGGCTCCGATCCGTCGACCCTGCCTTTCATGACGTTCATCGGGTCGATCGTCATCTCGCTCTTCGTCCCTTCCGGAGGCGGCCATTGGGGGGTCCAGGGTCCTATCGCGGTTCATTCGGCACTGGCGATGGGTCAGGATTCTGCCGGGTATCTCGGGCTGATGTCCATGGCGGTGGCGTTCGGCGAGGCCATTGCGAACATGATCCAACCCTTCTGGCTGCTCCCGGCACTCTCCATCGCGAAGCTCAACGTCCGTCAGGTCATGGGTTACACGGTCATCGCGTTCCTGGTGGGTTTCGTCATCTTCGGCCTCGCGATCCTGGTGGCGCCTCATGTCATCTGAAACGCGCGATGCCCTGCTCCTTCGTGAGGGCTTCTCTCCCGTGACGGTCCTTGCCGAGCGTCTCAGGGCCGAGCCGGACGCCGTCGGCCCCTTCGTGAACGAGGTGCTCGACCATATCGCCGAGCGTGACGGTGCATTGCGCGCTTTCAGCCGGGTGCTGCCGGAGACCGTGCAGCGCCGTGCCGCAGCCCTGAGCGGGAGAGACGGCAGCTTGCCGCTGTACGGCGTTCCGGTGGGGGTCAAGGACTTGATCGACACGGAGGACGAAGTCACGGAGTACGGGTCCGCGCTGTACCAGGGGCACCGCCCGGAGCAGGACGCGGAGGTGGTGCGGCGCCTTCGCGGAGCGGGCGCGGTGATCGTCGGAAAGACGGTGACGACCGAATTCGCCCTGTTCAATCCGCCGGCGACACGGAATCCGCATGATCCTGCACGGACTCCTGGCGGATCCTCCAGCGGATCCGCCGCTGCGGTGGCCGCAGGGCTGGTTCCCGTAGCCCTGGGAACTCAGACCGCGGGTTCGGTGCTCCGCCCGGCCTCGTACTGTGGGGTCGTCGGATTCAAACCCGGGTTCAACGTTCTGGACAGGAGGGGTGTCCGGGAGCTGTCCCGCAGTTTCGACACTCTTGGCCTCTTCGCCCGTTCGGTCGAAGATCTGAAGCCGTTCTTCGACGCGCTCGGCGGCGGTGCCCCCGACGGATCCCGGCGCAGTCGGGGGCGGCCTCGGGTCGCGTTGGGATCGGGTGGCGCATGGTCCTTCCTCGACCCGGACTGCCGGGCGGTTGTCCGCGGCGCCGGTGACAGGCTCGCAGCGGCGGGCTTCGACGTCGTCGACTCGTCGGTCGACGGGTGGCTCGCCGAATTGGCGGGCGAGCAGTCCATCTTGATGGCCTACGAAGCGTGGCAGAGCCTGAAGCCGCTGGTCGAACGGGACGCCGAGGCCTTGTCACCCTTATTGCGGCGGTATCTGGAAGAGGGCGCCGGGATTCCCATGGACCGTGCGCTGGACGCCATGGTGCGTATCTCCCGGTGGCAATCGGAATGGGGAGCGCGGCTGGGCGGGGTGGACGCGGTCCTGATTCCAAGTGCGCAAGGGGAGGCTCCCCACGCCGCCGGCACCGGCGACCTCTTCCTTTGCCGCGCCGCCACGGCGCTGGGGGTTCCTGCGGTCAGCCTTCCCATCGGGTGCGGTCGACATGGGCTTCCCATCGGCGTTCAGCTGATCGGCCGCCGCGGGGAGGACTGGAGGCTGCTCGACCTCGCGGAGACGATGCTGCATCTCTTCGACGGACGGCCGGTGACTGCCTGACCGCTCAACCGAGGCCCTGCTTCAGCGGATGCGCGGCCAGAACCGTCGCAAGATGAGCAGCGAACGCTTCCGCCCACGTCTTCCGGTCGCCGGGCGGGGGCAGATGCACCTGGGCGTGACGCTGTCCGAGCACCGGGTGATCGATGGCCCGGAGCGTAGCGAAGTCATCCGTCTCCTGATCGAGCGCGAAGTGGCTGAGCAGGGTGGCGCCCGTTCCAGAGCGGACGAATTCCATGAGCACTCCGACGTGATCGGTTTCCATGGCGATCCGCGGCGTCAGTCCTTCCATGCCGACGGCCAGATCGAAGAGTTCCCGCTGTGTGATGCCCTGGGACGAAAGGGCCAGTGGGTACTCACAGAGCGCTGCCAAGGGGATCGGTTCGCCATACAGGCCCTCTCCCGTTTTCCGGGGCAGTACTGCGTGCGCCGGGGCGGGGAAGGACGCGAAGACGCTGATGTCACGGGGCGGAGCGATCGCGTAGACGGCGGCCACATCTGCTTCACCTTCCTGCACGCGATGGGTGGCGAACGCCGACGGCAGCACGGTCAGCCTGATGTCCACGTCGGGATGCTCCTGCTGAAACAGGCACAACGCCTCGGGGATCCTCCGGCGGGCGAGGCCCTCGCAACTGGCCACTCTGAGCACCTGACGCCGCGAGGTGCTGAGAGTGCGCAGCTCCTCGATCAGCCGGGCCCCTTCCTTGCCGGTCCTCCGGACGTGGCTGAGGAGCAGCCGGCCCGGTGCCGTGAGGTCCATGCCGCGGGCATGGCGTTCGAAGAGAGCCACCCCCATCTGGCGTTCCAGAGCTGCGACCTGCCGTGAGATGGCCGATGCCGAGACGTGCAGGGTGTCCGCGGCCACTGCGATGGATCCGGTCCGGGCGACCTCCTGGAAGTAGCGGAGCGAGGTCGGGAGAAGGTGCATGTCTCCATCAAAGGCCAAGGCGTGCGTTTTTTGCAACGAGATGACACAAAACGGCACTGGTTCACGCCACTCGTGGCACATAATCTGAGTCTCTGAACGGCGACGAATAGACGAAGGACTGAGGACCAATGGCGGACGAATTCGGTGAGATGGTGCGGGATCATTTCGACTCCGGACGTTTCTTTGCTGAGCTTTCACACAAGATCGCAGTCCCGACGGAAGTCTCCCATCTGGGCATAAACCTTGCATTGACGGCATACCTTGAACGCGTCCTGGCCCCTGAACTGGGCGAACTCGGTTTCGTGCACGAAGTCCATCCCGACTGGCGGGGCAGTGGCAACAGCTTCCTCATCGCCCGCCGCATGGAGGACCCGGCCGCCCCCACGGTGCTCTGCTATGGACACGGTGACGTGGTCAACGGGATGGCGGGTCAATGGGAGAACGGCCGGGACCCGTGGCGGCTGAGCGACGAGGACGGCAGGTGGTACGGGAGAGGAAGCGCCGACAACAAGGGGCAGCATCAGGTGAACCTGAGTGCAGTCAGGCTCTTGCTGGAGCGGCGCGGAAGTCTCGGCTTCAACCTCATCTTCCTCTTCGAAGGCGGCGAGGAGATCGGTTCGCCCGCACTGGACGAGTTCGTCCGGGAGCACCGCGAGGAACTGCGTGCAGACGTCATGATCGGCTCCGACGGCCCGAGGGTGGATGCGCGGACACCTACCCTGTTCCTGGGGAACAGAGGGGCGTACACCTTCAGGCTTACCGCGGACCTGCGGGCAGATGCCCTCCACTCCGGAAACTGGGGCGGGGTGCTGCGCAACGCCGCCACCACGGTGACCGGTGCGGTCGAATCGATCGTCGACGGTCAGGGGCGTCTGCTGGTGCCGGGTCTGCAGACGCCGCAGCAGTCGCCCGAGACGATGCTGGCGCTGTCCTCGCTCCGTTTCACTCCGGACCCCGAAGATCCGGAGCCGGATCTCGCCTGGTTCGATCCGCGCCTGGACCTCGCGGAACGGGTCTGGGGATCCAACGTCCTGGAAGTCCTCGCCCTGCAGGCGGGAGACGCCGACGATCCGGTCAACGCCATTCCTGGCCAGGCTACCGCCGTTCTCCAGCTCCGCTATCTCGCGGGGAGCGCCCGGGCGGAGTTCCCCGCGATCCTGCGGCAGTGGCTGGATGACCACGGTTACGGCATGGTCGAGGTCAGCGAGATCAACGACTTCCCGGCGAGCCGGACCGAGGTCTCAGACCCCTGGGTCGGCTGGGCTGTTCAGGTGATGCGTGAGGCCATCGGCAAGGACATCGCGGTGCTCCCCAACATCGGGGGATCCTTGCCGAACAAGGTCTTCGCGGAGACGCTCGGGCTGCCCACTCTCTGGGTGCCGCATTCCTATCCGGGGTGCCGCCAACATGCGCCGGACGAACACTTTCTCGAATCGATCGGTCGTGAAGGGCTCCTCCTCATGTGTGCGCTCTTCGACGGTCTCGGCCATTCCGGCAGGCATCCTGCCCCCATCAGCCTCGCTTCATCCGTGAGGACGAGTTCAAGGAGTCATCAGGCATGAAAACCCAGGTCAGCGCACCGCCCCTCACAGACCGTGAACTGGAGCTGCTTCACTCGGTTCCTGATGGGCTCTTCATCGGAGGCCAATGGCGTCCGGCCATCTCCGGGCGGACGTTCGACGTCGAAGATCCCGCGACAGGACGGATTCTCATGAGCATCGCCGACGCCGGGCCTGACGATGCTCTCTCGGCGCTCGATGCCGCCTCCTCGGCCCAGGACTCCTGGGCCCGTACGGCTCCGCGGGAGCGCAGCGAAATCCTCCGTGCGGCCTTTGACGGAGTGCTGGCCCGGAGCGAGGACTTCGCCCTGCTCATGACCCTGGAGATGGGGAAACCCCTGGACCAGGCACGGGGGGAAGCCGCCTACGGCGCCGAGTTCCTGCGCTGGTTCTCCGAGGAGGCCGTGCGCATCGCAGGACGGTTCTCCACTGCGCCCGACGGGCACAACCGATTCCTGGTGCAGAAGCGTCCGGTCGGACCCTGCCTGCTCATCACGCCATGGAACTTCCCGCTGGCCATGGCGACACGCAAGGTCGCCCCCGCCCTCGCCGCCGGATGCACGGTCGTCCTGAAGTCAGCGAACCTCACACCGCTCACCGCCCAGCTCTTCACCCAGGTGATGCAGGAGGCTGGAGTCCCGGCCGGAGTGCTCAACCTGATCCCGACGTCGACGGCGGGGGAGACCACCGGACCTCTGCTGAAGGACGAGCGCCTGCGCAAGCTCTCATTCACGGGTTCGACGACGGTGGGCCAGCGTCTGCTGGCCGCTTCGGCAGAGCGGGTGCTGAGGACCTCCATGGAGCTCGGCGGCAACGCTCCGTTCATCGTGTTCGAAGACGCGGACATCGATGCCGCCGTCGACGGGGCCATGGCCGCCAAGATGCGCAATATGGGAGAGATCTGCACCGCGGCCAATCGGCTGATCGTGCACCGTGGCGTGGTCGATGAGTTCTCCGCGAAGTTCTCCGCCAAAGTCGCGGCTCTGGTCACAGCCCGCGGTACGGAGCCGGGCGTCACCATGGGACCGCTCATCGACGGTGCATCCCTGGCCAAGGTCCACGGCTTGGTGACGGATGCCGTGGACCGCGGCGCCACGGTGCTCACCGGCGGTGCTCCGGTCCAGGGGCCGGGGTACTTCTACCAGCCCACGGTCCTGGCCGGACTCGCTCCCGACTCGCTGATTCTGGAGGAGGAGATCTTCGGCCCCGTGGCGCCCATCCTCACCTTCTCGGAGGAGGAGGAGGCCTTGCGCATGGCGAACGATTCCGACTACGGACTGATGGCGTACGTCTTCACCCGGGATGTCAATCGGAGTCTCCGGGTGGCGGAAGGACTGGAGACGGGGATGCTGGCGCTGAACGCGGGCAATGTCGCGAATCCCGCCGCGCCGTTCGGCGGGGTCAAACTCTCCGGGCTCGGCAGAGAAGGCAGCCACGAGGGGATCGAGGAATACCTGTACACCCAGTACGTGGGTGTGGCGGACCCGTACGCAGCCGGCTGAACCCACCATGCACGATGAGTGAAAGAGGAAAGACGATGTCAATGATTTCCACTCGGCGCTCGCCCCGGGATGGGGCTGGAGACCGGCACCGGATGCCGGTCAAGACCATCATCGCGGCCAGCGTGGGCAATGCGGTCGAATGGTTCGACTGGACCGTGTATGCCACGTTCGCCGTCTTCTTCGCGGGTCAGATCTTCCCCGGAACGGCGAGCGGCGCGTTGCTGGCCACCTTCCTCACCTACGCACTGGCCTTCTTCTTCAGGCCCCTTGGCGGCATCCTGATCGGACGCTTCGCCGACACGCGGGGACGCAAGGCCGGCATGTTGCTGACCATCACCCTCATGGCGGGAGGTTCTCTCCTGATCGCCGTCCTCCCGACCTTCCAGGCGGCCGGATGGTTCGCCCCGGCGCTGCTGTTCATCGCCCGGGTGGCCCAAGGGATCTCGCTGGGAGGCGAGGTGTCCAACGCCTCGTCCTATCTGGGCGAGATCGCACCGCCCGAGCGCCGAGGCAGATACTCCGCCTTCTTCTACATGTCCACCGGGTTCACCGTACTGCTGGCCTCCTTGCTCGGGGCGCTCATGACCACCGTGCTGAGCGCGGAAGCACTCGCGTCGTGGGGCTGGCGGGTCCCGTTCCTCATCGGAGCACTGCTCGGGCTGGTCGGGTTGTGGCTGCGACGCGACATGACGGAGTCTGAGAAGTTCGAGGAGGCCAGAACACTGGCCCAGAGCATCAAGCGGCCGCTCAGGGCCACTCTGAGCAAGCATCCTCGTTCCGTGCTCATCCTGGTGGCGCTGACGATGGTGGGGACGTTGAGCTACTACACGAATTTCTCTGCCTTGGCTCCTTATGCCATCACCTTCCGTGGTGCCGGAAAGGCCGAAGTCTTCTGGGCCCTGTCCCTGGCGACCGCCGTGTTCGTCGCTCTCCAGTATCCGATCGGTGCCTTGTCCGACCGCATCGGACGCAAACCGATTCTCATCACCATGACGGCGGGCACGGCGCTGTGCACCGTCCCACTGTCGCACCTGGTCGGTCCCGGCTTCGGCAACATGTTCGTGGTCTACCTCGTAGGGCTCGGCCTGTACGCCATGCACGCGGCCCTGAACCCGGCATTCGCCTCCGAGCTGTTCCCCACCCATCTGAGAGCCACCGGCATCGGGTCCTGGTACAACCTGACCGTCGCAAGCTTCGGTGGAACGGCGACCCTTGTGGTGACCTGGCTCGGTGGCCTGGGACTCGGACAGCTCTTCTTCTGGTACGTGGCCGTGGCTGCAGCGCTCGCATGCCTCGTGGTCGTCTTCGTGATGCCGGAGACCAAGGGCAAAGTGCTGGATTGAGTCTCCTTCTCCAGAACCCTGGAGAGGGCGGGCTAGGCTTGGAGGCATGCTGAGAATCGGCCTGACCGGAGGGATCGCGTCCGGGAAATCACTCGTCGCGACGCGATTGGCGGAGCACGGGGCGGTCCTGATCGACTCGGATGTGCTCGCCCGCCAGGTGGTCGAGCCGGGGACGCCGGGGCTCGCCGCAGTCCGTGCGGCGTTCGGTGAAGGCGTGATCGCTACGGACGGGTCCTTGGACCGTGCCGCGCTGGGCGCCCTGGTGTTCGCGGAGCCTGCTCAGCGTGCGCGGCTGAACGGCATCGTCCATCCCCTGGTGCGGGAGGCCGCAGCCCAGCTGGTCGCCACGTCGTCCCCGGAGGCCGTCGTCGTGCAGGACATTCCTCTGCTGGTCGAGACGGGACAGCAGGGCGACTTCGATGTCATCGTGGTGGTCGATGCTCCCGATGAGGTCCGGATCGCCCGCATGATGGAGCATCGTGGGATGGCGCGGGAGGACGCGCTGGCCCGGATCGCAGCGCAGGCGAGCCGTGAAGACCGCAATGCGGTGGCTCATGTGGTGCTCGTGAACGACGGCAGCCGTGAGGCTCTCCTGGAGCAGGTCGATGCGCTCTGGGCGAAGCTGCGGTCGAAAGCGGCCGCGGAGTAATTCCTGTCAGGGCGCAGTAGTACATTTGTTCTATGAGCCTCGCCCAGGAGATCAACCGTGTCGTGGCGCCTTTCGAGGTCGTCAGTGAATATCAGCCCGCAGGGGACCAGCCCACCGCCATCGCGGAGCTGACCGAGCGCATCCAGAACGGTGAGAAGGACATCGTGCTCCTGGGTGCCACCGGTACCGGCAAGAGCGCGACCACCGCCTGGCTGATCGAGCAGGTCCAGCGCCCGACCCTGGTTCTCGTCCAGAACAAGACCCTCGCGGCGCAGCTGGCCAACGAGTTCCGAGAGCTGCTGCCCAACAACGCGGTGGAGTACTTCGTCTCCTACTACGACTACTACCAGCCTGAGGCGTATGTGCCTCAGACGGACACCTTCATCGAGAAGGACTCCTCGATCAACGAGGAAGTGGAACGGCTGCGGCACTCCGCCACCAACACCCTGCTGACACGTCGGGACGTCATCGTGGTCGCCACGGTGTCCTGCATCTACGGACTCGGCACACCCGAGGAGTACATCGCGGGCATGGTGACGCTCCGCCGGGGGATGGAACTCAACAGGGATGATCTCCTGCGTCGCTTCGTGGCGATGCAGTACGCTCGCAACGACATCGACTTCCACCGCGGAACCTTCCGGGTCCGGGGTGACACCGTGGAGATCATTCCGATGTACGAGGAGCTGGCGCTGCGCATCGAGTTCTTCGGTGACGAGATCGAGAGCATCTACACACTCCATCCGGTCACCGGGGAGGTCGTCCGGGAAGAGACCGAGATGTACGTCTTCCCGGCGTCCCACTATGTGGCCGGCCCTGAACGGATGGGCCGTGCCATCACCGCCATCGAGGACGAACTCGCCGGGCGGCTGAAGGTCCTGGAGTCGCAGAACAAGCTCGTTGAGGCGCAGCGGTTGCGCATGCGCACCACCTACGACCTCGAAATGATGCAGCAGATGGGTTTCTGCAACGGCATCGAGAACTACTCGCGGCACATCGACGGCCGCGACGCGGGCTCCGCCCCGCATTGCCTGTTGGACTACTTCCCGGACGACTTCCTGCTGGTCATCGATGAATCGCATGTCACGGTTCCACAGATCGGCGCCATGTACGAAGGCGACGCGAGCCGTAAGCGGACTCTGGTGGAACACGGTTTCCGCCTGCCCTCGGCTTTGGACAACAGGCCTCTGAAGTGGGACGAGTTCCTGGAGCGGATCGGACAGACCGTCTATCTCTCGGCGACCCCCGGAAAATACGAACTGGGCAAGTCCGACGGCGTGGTGCAGCAGATCATCCGTCCCACCGGCCTGGTGGACCCGGAGATCGTGGTCAAGCCGACCAAGGGACAGATCGATGATCTGCTGGGGGAGATCCGGGACCGGGTGGAGAAGGACGAGCGCGTCCTTGTCACGACCCTGACCAAGCGCATGGCGGAAGATCTCACGGAGTACCTGCTCAGCCATGGCGTCAAGGTGCAGTACCTGCACTCCGATGTGGACACCCTTCGCCGTGTTGAATTGCTGCGAGAGCTGCGGCTGGGCACCTTCGATGTCCTGGTGGGCATCAACCTGCTCCGTGAGGGCCTGGACCTTCCCGAGGTCTCTCTCGTGGCGATCCTGGATGCCGACAAGGAAGGATTCCTGCGGTCTTCGACCTCGCTCATCCAGACCATCGGCCGCGCGGCCCGTAACGTCTCCGGTCAGGTCCACATGTACGCGGACCGGATCACCGACTCGATGGAGCATGCCATCGAGGAGACGAACCGACGCCGCGAGATCCAGGTGGCGTACAACCGTGAGCACGGCGTGGACCCGCAGCCTCTGCGGAAGAAGATCGCCGACATCACCGATCAGCTGGCCCGGGAGGATGCCGACACCCAGGAGCTTCTGGCCCGGACCAAGCCGAACAGCAAGGGGGCCAAGGCCGCTGCGGAGAAGGGGAACGCCACGGTTCGGCGCGACGGGCTTGCCGCCGCACCCGCCACCGAATTGGTCGGACTCATCGAGCAACTCACCGAGCAGATGCACTCTGCGGCAGGGGAGCTCCAGTTCGAGCTGGCGGCGCGGCTGCGCGATGAGGTCTCCGATCTCAAGAAGGAACTGCGCCAGATGCGGGCAGCAGGACACGCCTGAGTCGTGGCGGGGTCGAACTGGGATAGAATGGAAAACGAGTAGGGGAGTATCCCGCGTGCTCAGTCCGTCAACACGCAAGGCAATGGCGCCTCGCCGGGCTGTGCAGGTCCTGTCGCAACAGGGCCGGAGAGACTTACGGCGATTGTCCGTACCCTGCGAAAGGCACTATTGTGCTTGATCTTCCCGTTTGGTTCGAGGTTGGTTCCTTCATCGTCCTCGGCCTCGTTCTCCTGACCGATCTGCTTCTGGTCCTCAAGCGCCCGCACGAGCCCTCCATGAAAGAGGCCGGGCTCTGGGTCAGTTTCTACGTTCTCCTCGCCCTGATCTTCGCGGGGCTGATGTTCCTCTTCACCGGTCCCGAGTTCGGCAGCCAGTTCGTGGCGGGCTGGGTGACCGAATACAGCCTGAGCATCGACAATCTGTTCGTGTTCATCATCATCATGGCGCGCTTCTCGGTACCCAGGAAGTATCAGCAGGAAGCCCTCATGGTGGGCATCATCATCGCGCTGGTGCTGCGTGGCATCTTCATCCTGCTCGGGGCAGTGATCATCGAGCAGTTCTCCTGGGTGTTCTACATCTTCGGCGCCTTCCTGCTCTGGACCGCCTACAAGCAGGCCAAGGACGACAGCGAAGAAGAGGGCGAAGGCGGGGAGAACCGTCTGGTGGGCTGGTTCTCGAAGATCCTGCCGATGCACAACGAATTCAACGGTGGCAAGGCGACCATCAAGATCAACGGCAAGCGGCACTTCACCCCGATGCTGCTGGTGTTCCTGACCCTGGGCGTCACCGATCTGATTTTCGCCCTGGACTCGATTCCCGCGATCTTCGGGTTGACGCAGAGCCCGTTCATCGTCTTCACCGCGAACATCTTCGCTCTCATGGGCCTGCGGCAGCTGTACTTCCTCCTCGGCGGTCTGATGGAGCGCCTGATCTACCTCAAACACGCGCTCTCACTCATCCTGGGTTTCATCGGCTTCAAGCTGATCTTCCATGCGATGCATGAGAACGAGCTGCCGTTCATCAACGGTGGCCAGCACATCGAGTGGGCGCCGGACATCCCCACCTCCTTCTCCCTGCTGTTCATCCTGGGCACGATCTTCCTGGCCGTCGTCGCGAGCCTCGCGGTCTCCAAGAAGCGTGCCGGGAGGGAGCCGGAGGTGCATGAGATCAGCCGGACGGCCGATCGCGTGGCGCACCAGGCCGAGACGGTCGCGGCTGAGTCGACGAGCACTGAGTCGACGAGCACTGAGCCGATGAGCACTGAGCCGAAGGATGCCGGAACCACGGCTCCCGGGCAGACGACGCCGGCTGACGACGGGCATCGCTCCTGACCGAGCGGCACGAGCCGGAGTCGGACGCACGACGCCGGGCGGAGCATGAAGCTTCCGCCCGGCGTCGCGCTGTTTCCTGCAGCCGAAAGCTCAGGACTCGGGTGCCGCGTCCCGAGCCATGGTGAGGAGCCTGCGGAAGATGGCCTCGCCGTCGTCGGCGATACCGTCATGATGGAAGTCCGGGGTGACCCAGGTCTGAGTGCCGCGCACGGCGGCGGCGGTCTCGAGCGAGAGATCGTGGTCCACGAAGACGTCGTCCGCATAGACCGCAGCGGCAACCGGCACGGAGTTCCGGGCCAGGACCTCGCGATCGAAGAGCCGCGGCCAATCGGTTTTGCCGGCCAGGATGTGGGCGACCTCGGCCAGGGGCTGCAGGCTCGGATCCTGTTCGAAGAGCCAGGGGTAGATCATCTCACCGGTCAGCAGGACCTCGTCCGCATCGGGGGAGAACTGAGGGTTCTCCTGCAGCACGCGCCAGGCGGACCAGTCGCTGGCCTCGCCCTGGGCATAGATCGATTCGTGGATGGTGGCGTAGAGGGGGTTGCCGGCGAAATCGAGATAGGCCGGCAACTGTGCCAGGAACCAATCGGAGAGCCGATCGCCGTCCGGGGTGGTGATGAACGCCTTCTCCAGGAGGTAGTGCAGCGCATCGACGCGAGTGTTGCCGCCGAGGTACATGCCGAGCATCTGGAAGCGTTCCACGGTGAGCCGGTCGCCGCGAGGCAGATACTCGGGCACCTGGCGGAGGTGGTCCGCGATCCGGTTCACCGTCGCGCGGTCCTCGGGATACCAGCCGAAGTACTCGCGGTTGCGGGCTTCGATCCGACGGAAGGTGGCCCGGTAGACCCGGTCCGGCGAGCCGTGCAGTGGTGCCAGGCCGCCGGTGAGAAGAACCTCCCGGAGTGCTTCCGGCGCCGTGGAGAGGTAGGCGAGGGAGCACCAGCCCCCGAAGCTCTGTCCGAAGAGACTCCACTGGGCGACTCCGAGCGCCCGGCGGATGGCTTCGGCATCCGCCACGATGGAATCCTGCCGGAAATGACTGAGGTACTCCGCCTGGGCGGCCGCATCGCCGCGGGACGCAAGGGACTTGGCCTCGACGGGGGTGGACAGACCCGTGCCGCGCTGATCGAGCATGAGCACACGGAAATGCTCCGTGGCCGCTTTGGCCCATCCGCTCAGACCGGTCCAGCGATTGCCCGGGAAGCCCGGTCCGCCCTGGAAGAAGAGGAGCCAGGGCAGCTGCTCGTGCTGCTCCCGGCTCCGCCCGGATGAGCCGTACTCCCGGGCGAACACCTCGATCTGTTCGCCGTCCGGCTCTGCTGGGCGCAACGGCACGGTGAAGAAGTGATCGACCGTCCGGACTCCACGGAACTCGTGTTCCCCACCTTGACGATGGGCGCCCGGTACTGCCGACGCGGACTGTGCCTCGGCGGCGCTCATGCGGGCATCGCCGCCGAGTCCTCGCCCCGAGCTGCCGCATGAGGCGTGGAATCGAACAGGGCCCCGGCCGAGTGCAGGGCGTCGCCGCTGAGACGGAAGGTCGACCAGCCGTCCATGGGGAAGGCACCGAGCGAACGGTAGAACTCGATCGACGGTTCGTTCCAGTCGAGGACGCTCCATTCCATGCGTGCGTAGCCACGGCTCGAGGCCAGGCCTGCAAGGTAGGTGAGCAGTGCCTTGCCGTGCCCCTCCCCGCGGGCCTCCGGCTTCACGTAAAGGTCCTCAAGGTAGATGCCGTGGACGCCCTCCCAGGTGGAGTAGTTCAAGAACCACAGCGCGAAACCACGCGTCCGTCCGTGATCGTCCTCGGCAATGGCGGCGTAGACGGCCGGTATGCCATCGAAGAGGTGTTTCTCCAGCTCTTCCGGAGTGTTCCGGACGGCGTCGGGTTCCTTTTCATACACCGCGAGATCGACGATCATCTGGTGGATTGCGGGCACATCGGCACGGCTTGCTTCACGAATACGGCTCATGAGGATCAGCTTAGTGGGGCCGTCGCGGGCTCAGAGCCTGTTGACGTCGGAGACCTTGATGACGGCGCTTCCGCTCTCATCGGAGGCGGCCAGGTCCACGGAGGCTGAGATGCCCCAATCGTGATTCCCTGCGGGGTCCGCGAAGATCTGCCGCACCTCCCAGCTGCGCGCGCCCTCGGTGATGATGAGCAATTGCGGCCCCCGGGCATCTGCGCCGGTGCTGATGTCGTCGTGCTCATCGAAGTAGTCGTCCAGGGCGTCCTCCCAACGGTCGGCGTCCCAGCCTGCCTCGCCGTCGAGCTCTCCGAGCGCCTTGGAGTCCTCATCCGCGAAAAGCTCCACGCGGCGGAACATCTCGTTGCGCACCATGACTCGGAAGGCCCGGATGTTGTCGGTGAGCTTCGGAGGAGACGGAGGGATGATCGGATCCTCTGAGTGGTTCTGCGGGTGGGTCAGCTCTTCCCACTCGTCCAGCAGACTCGAGTCGACCTGACGGACCAGCTCACCCAGCCAGGCGATGAGATCCTCCAGATCCTCGCGCAGGGCATCCGAAGGGACGGTCTGCCGCAGCGCCTTGATCGCGTCGCTCAGATAGCGCAGAACGATTCCCTCACTGCGGGCGATCCCGTAGAACTGGACGAACTCGCCGAAGCTCATGGCCCGCTCATACATGTCCCGGACCACCGATTTCGGGGAGAGCTCGAAGTCGCCGACCCAGGGAGCCGCCCGGCGGTAGGTGTCGAAGGCGTCGAGCAGCAGTTCGGCCAGCGGACGGGGGTAGGTGACCTCGTCCAGAGCCTTCATCCGTTGTTCGTACTCGATGCCTTCGGCCTTCATCGCGGTGACGGCATCCGTCTTCGCCTTCTTCAGCTGGGCCGAAAGGATCTGGCGCGGCTGGTCCAGCGTGGACTCGATCACCGAGACGACATCCAGCGCATACGACGGCGACTCCGTGTCCAGGAGATCCAGCGCCGCCAGAGCGAAGGGGGAGAGAGGCTGGTTGAGGGCGAAGTTGTCCTGCAGGTGCACGGTCAGCCGGACCGTACGTCCGTCCCTGCCGCGTTCCCCCTCCGGGATGCGCTCCACGACCTCTGCCGCAAGCAGTTCGCGGTAGATGCCGAGCGCCTTGCGCATCAGCTCAAGCTGCCGCGGGCGGGGCTCGTGGTTGTTCTCCAGCAGATGCCGAGCCGCGGTGAAAGGATCGCCGGGCCGTTCCAGAAGGTTCAGCAGCATGGCGTGCGTGACGGTGAAGCTCGAACTGAGCGGTTCCGGAACCGAGTCCACGAGCCGGTTGAACGTCGGTTCGCCCCAGGAGACGAAGCCCTCCGGAGGCTTCTTCTTCACCACTTGGCGCAGCTTCTTCTGGTCGTCACCGAACTTCGCGACCGCCTTGGCCATCGACTTGGCGTTCTCGATCACGTGTTCGGGGGCCTGAACCACGACAGTGCCCGCGGTGTCGAAGCCCGCCCGGCCGGCCCGGCCGGCGATCTGATGGAATTCCCGCGCATTGAGCAGGCGTGTCCGCACGCCGTCGTACTTGCTCAGGGCGGTGAGCACGACGGTCCGGATCGGGACGTTGATCCCGACGCCGAGCGTGTCGGTCCCGCAGATGACCTTCAGAAGGCCGGCCTGTGCGAGCTGCTCCACCAGACGGCGGTACTTCGGCAGCATGCCGGCGTGATGCACCCCGATCCCGTGACGGACCAGTCGATTGAGCGTCTTGCCGAAGCCTGCGGAGAAGCGGAAGCCGGCGATCAGCTCCGCGATCCGGTCCTTCTCCTCGCGAGTGCACATGTTCACGCTCATGAGGGTCTGGGCACGCTCGATGGCCTCAAGCTGGCTGAAGTGGACCACGTACACCGGTACCTGCCGGGTCTCGAGGAGTTCCTCAAGAGTCTCGGGCATCGGCTTCAGGCCGTAGTAGAAGTGCAGGGGGATCGGGCGCTCGGCGGAGCTGACGGTGACGGTCGGGCGTCCGGTGAGTTCCGTCAGACCGTTCTCGAAGCGGGCGACGTCGCCCAGAGTCGCGGACATGAGCAGGAACTGCGCCTGTGGCAGCTCCAGCAACGGAACCTGCCAGGCCCAGCCTCGCTGCGGATCCGAGTAGAAGTGGAACTCATCCATGATGACCGCGCCGAGTTCCGCCTCGGAGCCTTCACGCAGGGCGATGTTCGCCAGGATCTCGGCGGTGCAGCAGATGATGGGGGCGTTGCCGTTGACCGACGAGTCACCGGTCACCATGCCCACGTTCTCGGCGCCGAAGATCTCGCAGAGCGCGAAGAACTTCTCCGAGACGAGAGCCTTGATCGGCGCCGTGTAGTAACTGCGCTGTCCGCGGGCCATGGCGTAGAAATGGGCGGCGATGGCCACCATGGACTTTCCGGAGCCGGTGGGCGTGGCGAGAATGACGTTGGCGCCGGTGGCGAGCTCCAGAGAGGCTTCGTCCTGAGCGGGATAGAGCGTCAGCCCCCTGGACTCGACCCATTCGACGAACGCGGTGTACGCGGCGTCGTCCGTGGAGGCGGACGCGGGCAGCAGTTCAAGGAGCTTCACCGTCTCAGCCTACCGGCCGCCCGCTGCGGAGCGCGGGCCGGCGGGCAGGCGCTGGGGTACGCTCGCACTGAGAGTTGACCCACACCCGCGCCCGCGGGTTTCTTCGGCAGGAGCGGCAATGACCCAGAGCGTTGAATGGGATCCGGTCAAGTACGTCCAGTTCGGAGACTACCGGGACCGCCCGTTCTTCGACCTCACACAGAGGATTCATGCCGAGTCCCCGCGGTTGGTCGTCGATCTGGGCTGCGGGCCGGGGAACCTGACCGCGACTCTGGCCGAGCGCTGGCCGGAAGCGGAGATCGTCGGAGTGGACTCCTCCGAGAGCATGCTGTCCACCGCGGCGGACCACGCGGCACGGCACCCCAAGCTGCGTTTCGAGCTGGGTGACATCTCTTCATGGGAACCGGGCGATGTCGACGTGCTGGTCTCGAACGCGGCCTTTCAATGGGTGCCGGGGCACGAGGCGCTGCTGGCGAAATGGTTCGACCGCATGCAGACCGGGTCCTGGGTCGCCTTCCAGGTGCCCGGGAACTTCGGGGCTCCTTCCCATGTCCTGATGCGGGAGCTGGCGGAGTCTCCGGAATGGTCCGGGAAGCTCGCCGGAGTGCTCCGGCACCGCGATGCCGTGTCCGAGCCGGCGGATTACCTCAGGATCGCTCTGGACGCCGGCTGGCAGGCGGATGCCTGGGAGACCAGTTATCAGCAGCTTCTGGCGGGTCCCGACCCCGTTCTGGAGTGGGTGCGCGGGACAGGCCTGCGGCCCGTTCTGGGTGCCCTGGGACCCGAGGACGCCGAACGCTTCGAAGCGGAGTACGCAGCGCGGTTGCGCACGGCTTACCCTGTGACCCCGCACGGGACCGTCTTCCCGTTCCGCCGGATCTTCAGCGTCGCCCACAAGGGCGTCCCGGCCGGGGCGGGTGAACGCTGAATGGCCGCGTTCCCCGGAAGCTGGCGGCCGAAGCAGGACAACGGCGTCGCACTGTTCGAGCAGATCAAATTGCGAGTGGTGGATCTCGCCGACGGCGGCTCGCTCCCGGCAGGCCAGCGGCTTCCTGCGGTCCGAGCCCTCGCCATGGAGCTCGACGTCGCCCCGCACACCGTGGCGCGGGCATACAAGGAGCTCGAAGCGGCCGCCGTCGTCGAGACCCGCGGTCGTCACGGTACCGTCGTGCTGCCCCGCGACGGAAGGCAGCAGCAACTCCAGGAAGCAGCTGCCGCCTTCGCTGAGGCCGCGCGCGGAGGGGGTCTCAGTCTCAAGGACGCCGTCCGTCTGTTCACGGCGGCCTATGAGGAGCGGGGCTGAGGTCGCTCCCTCAGAGTCCCACCGCGTTGTCGGTTCAGTCCGTCCGGCTGTCCACCGATGCTCTGAAGGCCGCGACGTCCGGACGCGCCCGCCAGGCCTCGGGCCCTTCCAGACGCCGGTACTCGACTCCCGCGGCGGCGAGGCGCTGAAGATGTCCCGCTTCCTCGTCGTCGCCCGTCAGGCGCTCGATGAAATCCTCGAACGCGGGTTTGTCCAGGCACCAGGCCACCTCCGCGAAGGCGCAGAGCCGCGGGAAGGCGTGGTAATCGCGTAGCCGCTGATCGGTGAGGTACTCGCTCCACAGCTGGGCCTGCACTCCCAGGACCCGGCCGCCGTGGAGCTCCTCCAGCCCGGACACGCGTGCCGGGGCTGGGTCGAAGGAATGGACCTTCTCGAGTGGCAATACCGGCCAGAAGGGGCTCGGTTCTCCGGCCAGATCGCTTTCCCGGTAGTCGAGGTAGGTGAACTCGTGCTGGGACACCACGGTGGGGTGGCCCGCAGTGAGACTGAGATCCACCGTGTCCGCTCCGAGCCAGGCGTTCACGACGGCCGTCCGGGGAAGTGCTTCTCCGATGGCCTCATGCCAGACGCCCATGCGACGGCCCCTCGATCCCAGGTGATCGCCGAGTCTGCCGAGGAACCAGCCGTGCAGCGAGCCGACGGAGCTCAGTCCGAGTTCCTCGGCCCGGGCGCGGATCGGGGCGGAGTTCTCCCAGCGGGTGTAGGGGACCTCGTCCCCGCCCAGGTGGATGGTGGGGGAGGGGAACACCTCCATGAGCTCGTCCAGAACGGTCCGGAAGAAATCGAGCGTCCGTTCCGAAGGGTCCAGGATGCAGTCACTGACGCCCCAGCGAGTGCTGACCTCGACCTCAGGGGCCTCGACGCCGAGGAACGGGTATGCGGCGATCGCGGCCACGCTGTGCCCGGGCAGATCGATCTCGGGAACCACGGTGATCCCGAGATGTCCCGCATGTTCGACGACCATGGCCAGTTCCTCCTGGGTGTAGAAACCGCCATGCGGCCGCCCGGCCATGAGTGCGTGTTCCAGCGCCGGGGTATCGAAGGCGACCGGCGTGTCGGCACGCCAGGACGCCACCTCGGTCAGACGGGGATAGGCCTTGACCTCGAAGCGCCAGCCTTGGTCATCGCTCAGGTGCAGTTGGAGGACGTTGAGCTTGTGGGCGGCCATCAGCTCGAGGAAACGGAGCAGTTCGCTCAGTGGCATGAAATGACGTGCGACGTCCAGCAGCACGCCTCGGTGGCCGAAACGCGGCTCGTCCTCGATGCTCAACGCGGGCAACGCCACCGGAGCGACGGAGTTCGGTCGTGCGGCGAAGGCGGTCACCCCGGCGAGCTGGCGCAGAGTCTGCCAGGCATGACGCACCCCGTCCAGATCCGACGCCGAGACCTCGATCCCGTCCCCGATGTCGAGGCGATAGGCCCCGTCCGCCAAGTCCTGGTCCATCAGCACTCTCAGATCCGGCCCACCGGATCGGCCGTCCGTCAGGACACAGCCGAGCCAGTCCTCGGCCTGATGACGCAGGAGCTGCCAGGCAGGATCCTTCGTGTCGACCTCGGTGAGGAACCCCAGCCGGGGCGGAACGGACAGGCTGTCCGCATGCTGACGGACGACGCGCGGGGCGGGAATGAGGGGAGGAAGCTGCACTGATGACCTCGCAGGTTCGGAAGTGATGGTGAACACCACCCTGCCACATGGGTGAGACATGGAAATTCGAACAGGTTTTCGATTAGCATGGCTTCGTGCCTCATGCCAGCGGTGAAGACCTCATGACCAAGACCGAGTCCCATCAGGGCCACGACGCGGTGCACCTCAACGGTGCCGGTGGCCAGGGACACCATCCCTCCTCGCGCCTGGTGGTGAAGGGCGCCCGCGAGCACAATCTGCGTAACGTGGATCTGGATCTTCCGCGCGATGCCATGATCGTCTTCACCGGTCTTTCCGGCTCAGGGAAGTCGTCCCTGGCCTTCGACACCATCTTCGCGGAGGGGCAACGCCGGTACGTCGAGTCGCTGTCCGCTTACGCCCGCCAGTTCCTCGGCCAGGTGGACAAGCCCGATGTCGACTTCATCGAGGGCCTCTCACCGGCCGTGTCGATCGATCAGAAGTCGACCAGCAAGAACCCCCGGTCAACGGTCGGCACCATCACCGAGATCTACGACTACATGCGTCTGCTCTGGGCACGCGTCGGACGTCCGCATTGCCCCATCTGCGGCGAGGAGGTCACACGGCAGACCCCCCAGCAGATCGTGGACCAATTGTTGGAGCTGTCCGAGGGGACTCGTTTCCAGGTGCTGGCCCCGGTGGTCCGGGGACGCAAGGGCGAATTCGTCGACCTCTTCAAAGAGCTGTCGGCGAAGGGCTTCTCCCGGGCGCGAGTGGACGGGGAACAGATCCAGCTCACGGATCCGCCCAAGCTGGGCAAACAGTACAAGCACACCATCGAGGTGGTCGTGGACCGTCTGGTGGTCAAAGACGGGATCAGGCAGCGCCTGACGGATTCCGTTGAGACGGCACTGGGTCTTGCGGAAGGCCGCGTGCTCGCCGACTTCGTTGACCTGGACGTGGACGACGACGGTCGCGTGCGTGCATTCTCCGAGAACCTCGCCTGCCCGAACGAGCATCCCCTCGCCATCGACGAGATCGAGCCGCGGTCCTTCTCCTTCAACAACCCCTTCGGCGCCTGCCCGGAATGCACCGGCATCGGCACGAAGCTTGAAGTTGACGAGGAACTGGTGGTGCCCAACTCCGAACTCAGCCTGAACGAGGGTGCCATCGCGCCGTGGTCTCTGGGAACGGCGACCCAGGAGTACTGGAATCACCTGCTGTCGGGGCTCGCGGACGAGCTGGGCTTCTCCATGGACACCCCGTGGGAGAAGCTCGACAAGGCCGTTCGCCAGACGGTGCTCAACGGCAAGGACCACAAGGTGGTGGTCCAGTACCGCAACCGCTTCGGGCGGGAGCGCAAATACAGCACCGGGTTCGAGGGTGTCGTGCAGTACGTGCACCGCAAGCACACCGAGACCGAATCGGACTTCGCCAGGGACCGCTACGAGGAGTACATGCGGCAGATCCCGTGCCCGGCCTGCAACGGCGCCCGTCTGAATCCAGCCTCCCTCTCCGTCCTGATCAACGGCCGGTCCATCGCCGAGGTGTGCGCCATGCCGATGCGGGACTGCGTGGACTTCCTCGGGAGCCTCGAGTTGAGCGCCCGCGAGGCCCAGATCGCTGCGCAGGTCCTCAAGGAGATCCACGCGCGGCTGACGTTCCTGCTCGACGTCGGGCTGGATTACCTCAATCTGGAACGTCCGTCGGGAACCCTGTCCGGTGGCGAAGCCCAGCGCATCCGCCTCGCCACTCAGATCGGTTCCGGTCTGGTGGGAGTCCTCTACGTCCTGGATGAGCCGTCCATCGGCCTGCACCAGCGCGACAACCGCCGCCTGATCGAGACGCTCACCCGGCTGCGCGGCCTCGGCAACACGCTGATCGTCGTCGAGCACGATGAGGACACCATCCGGGAAGCCGACTGGATCGTGGACATCGGCCCGGGAGCCGGTGAGCACGGCGGCCAGGTCGTGCACTCCGGCACCTACCGTGAGCTGCTCGCGAACACCGATTCGTTGACCGGTGACTATCTTTCCGGCCGTAAGGGCATCGCCATTCCCGGCAAACGGCGTCGCTATGACAAGAAGCGCGAGCTCGTCGTGGTCGGAGCCCGGGAGAACAACCTCAACGACGTGACCGCGAAGTTCCCGTTGGGGCTGCTGACGGCCGTGACGGGTGTCAGTGGTTCCGGCAAGTCCACGCTGGTCAACGAAATCCTGTACAAGGTGCTGGCCAACAAGCTCAACGGCGCCCGGCAGGTGGCCGGCCGGCATAAGAGGGTCGAAGGCCTGGAGCACCTGGATAAGGTGGTCCATGTCGACCAGAGCCCCATCGGCCGGACTCCGCGTTCCAACCCGGCCACCTACACCGGCGTCTTCGACAACATCCGCAAGTTGTTCGCCGAGACCACTGAGGCCAAGGTCCGCGGTTATCTGCCGGGTCGCTTCTCCTTCAACGTCAAGGGCGGCCGCTGCGAGGCCTGTTCCGGTGACGGCACCCTGAAGATCGAGATGAACTTCCTGCCGGACGTCTACGTGCCGTGCGAGGTCTGCCATGGTGCCCGCTACAACCGGGAGACTCTGGAGGTCCACTACAAGGGGAAGACGATCGCCGATGTGCTGAACATGCCTATTGAGGAAGGTGCGGAGTTCTTCGCGGCGTTCACCCCGATCGCGCGACACCTGAACACCCTCGTCGACGTGGGGCTCGGCTACGTCCGGCTCGGCCAGCCCGCAACGACCCTCTCGGGTGGTGAGGCGCAGCGTGTCAAGCTCGCGGCTGAGCTCCAGAAGCGTTCCAACGGACGCAGCATCTACGTTCTCGACGAACCGACCACCGGTCTGCACTTCGAGGACATCCGCAAGCTCCTGATGGTTCTGCAAGGGCTCGTGGAGAAGGGGAACACGGTGATCACCATCGAGCACAACCTCGACGTGATCAAGAGCGCGGACTGGATCGTGGACCTCGGTCCCAACGGCGGATCGGGAGGCGGAAGAATCATCGCCACGGGCACCCCGGAGCAGGTCGCCGAGACTGCGGGCTCGTTCACGGGCGAGTTCCTCGCGGAGATCCTCGACACCTCGTCCCGGAAGTAGTCCTGCCCGGGCATGTATTCTCCGATGCATACGCGGCCGTTCATACGTGTTTTCCGTCTCCGGACGGGGCATGAGAAACTACCTCGGTGACTCTCACTCGACCCGCCGTGATCTTCGACCTGGACGGGACTCTCGTAGACCCGGCGGGCGGAATCACGGGCGGTATCGCCCTGGCACTGACTGAAGCGGGGCTCCCCGTACCCGAGGAGACGGCTCTGCAGGCCATGGTTGGCCCGCGGCTGAGCCACGCTCTGCAGGAATTCGCCGGAGTTCCGGCGGACCGCGTAGAGGAGGTCATTGCTGCTTACCGACGGCATTACCGCTCTGCGGGCATGGCGGCCAGTCTGGTCTACCCCGGAATCCGCGAACTCCTGGAGCGCCTGAGGACCCAGGGTTTCGCGGTCGCAGTCGCGACTCAGAAGCCGCGGACGTTGGCGCGTGATCTTCTGGCACTCCACGGCCTCGCCGATGCCTTCGACACCATTCAGGGCTCGTCCGATGACGAGACCCTGGCTTCGGCCGAGGGGAGACCGTTGGGCAAGCGGGAGATCGTGGCGGCTGCCCTCGCCGAACTCGGCACGGACACGGCCATGATGGTCGGTGACAGGTACCAGGATGTCGAGGGTGCTTCGGCCAATGGCCTTGACTGTGTAGGGGTGAGCTGGGGCTTTGCTCTTCCCGGCGAATTGGAGCAGGCGGGGGCAGTCGCCGTCGTCGACTCCGCGCAAGAGCTTTTCGAGCAGCTGAACGGCACCCGCCGTTCGGAGGGTGCAGTGGTGGAGGGAGCCGACCATGGCCGTATTTGATGCAGTGCGCTTCACGACCCGGACCCTCATCAAGGGCTCCTGCCGGCCAACGGTCACGGGGCTGGAGAACGTGCCCACGGACGGCCCGTTCATCGTGGCACCCAACCACCTCTCGTTCTTCGACAGCGTCATCGTGCAGGCACTGATGCCGCGGCCCGTCGCTTTCTTCGCCAAGGCGGAGTACTTCACAGGGAAGGGTTTGAAGGGCAAGGCCATGAAGGCGTTCTTCGAATCCGTCGGATCGATTCCGGTGGAGCGCGGCGAGCAGGCCGCCAGCGTGCAAGCTCTCAAGACCCTTCTGGGCATCCTCGAGGACGGCAACGGCGTCGGCATCTACCCGGAGGGCACCCGCTCACGTGATGGTCTGCTCTACCGGGGACGGACCGGCGTCGGCTGGCTTGCGCTGACCACGGGCGCCCCGGTGGTCCCCGTCGGTCTGATCGGCACGGACAAGCTCCAGCCCGCCGACAGCAACGCCCTGAAACCCCAGCACTTCACGATGGTGGTTGGAGAGCCGTTGTACTTCGAGAAGACCGGCCCGGACCACTCGCTTCCTGCTCGTCGGCAGGCCACGGACAGGATCATGGACGCCATCGCAGCCCTGAGCGGCCAGGAGCGCGCCTCGGGCTACAACCAGACACGATCGGCGGAGTGACCGCCTGCAGGAACAAGGAGAGCCATGGCTGATCCGGCGAGCTACCGGCCGAAGCCGGGGGAGATCCCCACTGAGCCCGGGGTGTACCGCTTCCGGGATCAGCACGGCCGCGTCATCTACGTGGGCAAGGCCAAGAGCCTGCGCGCGCGGCTCAACTCCTATTTCGCCAAACCGGCGGGCCTGAGTCCGAAGACCTTTGCGATGGTCCATGCGGCGTCGAGCGTCGAATGGACGGTGGTCGGCAGCGAACTCGAATCCCTGCAACTGGAGTACACCTGGATCAAGGAGTTCAAACCGCGCTACAACGTGGTCTTCCGGGACGACAAGAGCTACCCCTACCTCGCCGTCACGATGGGCGAGAAGTTCCCGCGAGTGCAGGTCATGCGAGGGGAGCGGCGTAAGGGGACGAAGTACTTCGGACCCTACACGGCCGGGGCGATCCGGGAGACCATGGACACCCTCCTCCGGGTCTTCCCAGTGCGCAGCTGCAGCGCCGGCGTCTTCCGCCGGGCGGAGGCCAGCGGGCGTCCGTGCCTGCTCGGCTACATCGACAAATGCTCCGCACCCTGTGTGGGACGGATCAGCGAGGTGGACCACCGTGCGCTGGCGGAGGACTTCTGTGCGTTCATGGGTGGGGAGGCCACCCGGTTCCTCAACCGTCTCGAATCAGACATGAAGGCCGCCGTGGCCGAACTCAATTACGAGCAGGCGGCCAGGATCCGCGATGACATCGCCGCCATGCGCAAGGTCTTCGAGCGTAACGCCGTGGTGCTCTCCGATTCGACCGATGCCGACCTCTTCGCCATCCACGAGGACGAACTGGAGGCGTCGGTCCAGGTCTTCAACGTCAGAGGTGGACGCATCCGCTCCCAGCGTGGCTGGGTGGTGGAGAAGGTGGAGGACACCACTCCCGGCGAGCTCGTGGAACACCTGCTGCAGCAGGCCTACGGTGAGGAGGCCGGCAACACGGACCGGATCCCTCGCGAAGTCCTTGTTCCCGTGCTGCCGCCGGACACGCTCCAATTGGCCGAGTGGCTCAGCGGGCTGCGCGGCGCGCGCGTGGACGTCCGGGTCCCGCAGAGGGGGGACAAGGCCCAGCTTCTGGACACCGTGCGGGCGAACGCCGAGCAGGCACTGAAGCTTCACAAGACGCGCCGGGCAGGCGACATCACCACACGCTCCCTGGCGATCCAGGAGCTCCAGGAGGCCCTGGAGCTGGACGAGCCGCCGCTGAGGATCGAGTGCTTCGACATCTCCCACGTCCAGGGGACCAATGTGGTCGGCTCCATGGTGGTCGTGGAGGACGGTCTGCCGCGCAAGAGCGAGTACCGGAAGTTCACCATCACGGGCGCCGCCGCCCACGATGACACGGCAGCCATGGACGATGTGCTCACCCGGCGTTTCAAGGCTTACCTCAGGGACCGTGTGCACGTGCCCACGGACCTCGATGCTGCACCGGATGCCGACGGGGCCGAGACGGCCGCGGAGGACGCGGTGGGGACGGATCCTTCGGTTCCTGCGCAGCCTGGAAAGTTCGCCTACCCGCCCAACCTCGTCGTCGTCGATGGCGGCAAGCCCCAGGTGGCCGCCGCCCAGCGCGCGCTCGATGCACTGGGCATCACCGAGGTGACGGTGGTCGGACTGGCCAAGCGACTCGAAGAGGTGTGGATCCCGGACAGTGACTTCCCGGTCATCCTGCCACGGACCTCGCAGGGGCTCTATCTTCTGCAGCGCATCCGGGACGAGGCCCATCGCTTCGCCATCACCTTCCATCGTCAGCGGCGCGGCAAGGCCATGACGGTCTCGGCGTTGGACGGCGTGCCGGGCCTGGGTGAAAGCAAGCGGAAGGCGTTGCTGAGCCATTTCGGTTCGCTCAAGAAGATCAAGGCTGCGAGCGTCCAGGAGCTGACCGAGGCCAAGGGCGTCGGGACGGTGCTGGCCACCGCGGTGCACGCACATCTGCACAGTGCGGAGGCGCAGGAGACGGCGCCCGCGATCAACTACACCACGGGCGAGATCCTGGAACCGTAGCCTCCGGCGGGCACGCGGGCCGCGGAAGTTCGCTAGGCTTGAGAAGACCGCGGCATCGCGCCGGCGGCATCGCCAGCAGTGAGCAAGGAGCAGCAGATCCATGTCTGACGACCAAGTGACAGGCCCTGTGTCCGAGGAAGGGACCGACGTCCCCGTGGAGAACAACGCGGAACTGCTCATCATCACCGGGATGTCCGGGGCAGGACGCAGCACCGCTGCCGACGCCCTCGAGGACCACGGCTGGTACGTCGTGGACAACATCCCGCCGAAGATGCTGAACATGCTGACCGAGATCGTCTCGCACGCCGGGCCGGCGATTCCCAAACTGGCCGCCGTGGTGGATCTGCGCAGCAAGGGCCTCTCGGCCAACATCCTCGAGTCGCTCAGCACCCTGTCCGCGAGCGGTGTGAAGTACCGCGTCCTGTTCCTCGACGCCGCGGACGACGTCCTGGTGCGGAGGTTCGAACAGGGCCGCAGGCCTCACCCGCTCCAGGCCGGAGGCCGCATCCTGGACGGGATCTCCGCGGAGCGTGAGCTGCTGCGGGATCTCCGCCACAAGGCCGACATCGTGCTGGACACGTCCAGCCTCAACGTGCACGGTCTGGCCAACGAGGTCACGGAGCTCTTCGCCGAGTCCGGCCCTGTGGTGCTGCGTCTGAATGTCATGAGCTTCGGTTTCAAGTACGGCCTGCCGGTGGACGCCAACTACGTGGCCGACGTCCGCTTCCTGCCGAACCCTCACTGGGTGCCGGAACTGCGCCCGCACACGGGCCAGGACGCCGATGTGCGCGACTATGTGCTGGCTGCGGCCGGCGCGTCGGAGTTCCTGGACCGCTACGTCAAGGCACTGGAACCCGTGCTGGCCGGGTACCGCCGTGAGAACAAGCACTACGCCACCATCGCCGTGGGGTGCACGGGCGGCAAACACCGCTCCGTGGCCATGGCCGAGGAGATCTCCAAGCGCCTCGCCCAGCTTCCCAAGGTGACCGTCACCACGAGTCACCGGGATCTGGGGCGCGAGTAGTGTCGATCTTCACGGGGCAGCTCCCGCTGGTTCCCCCCGGGGGCCGCAAAGGAGCGCAGAAGGACGGCGGCCCCGCGGTGGTCGCCCTGGGCGGGGGCCATGGTCTCTCGGCCACGCTCGGCGCTCTGCGGCTGCTGACGACCTCTCTGACCGCCGTCGTGACCGTCGCCGACGACGGCGGTTCCTCCGGGCGGCTGCGCAAGGACTTCGGCGGCCTGCCGCCGGGGGACCTGAGGATGGCTCTGGCGGCGCTCTGTGATGACACCGACTGGGGCCGGACTTGGCGTGATGTGATGCAGCATCGTTTCAAGGGGCGTCCGGGAAGCAGCGGAGCCCTCGACGAGCACGCGATGGGGAACCTGCTCATCATCACGCTGTGGGAGCTGCTGGGGAATCCGGTGGACGGGCTCAAATGGGCCGGCGCGCTGCTGGGTGCGCGAGGCCAGGTCCTGCCCATGTCGACGGTCCCGCTCACGATCGAGGGGGACACCCACTCGATCGGGGAGGACGGCAGCACCGTGAGCCGGACCATCCGCGGCCAGGCCGAGTGCGCCGTCGCGGGCCGGCTCGACGATGTGAGACTTCTGCCGCAGAGCGCTCCGGCGTGTGCTGAGGCACTGAGCGCCATCGAGCTGGCGGACTGGGTGGTGCTCGGGCCGGGGTCCTGGTACACCTCGGTGCTGCCCCATCTGCTGTTGCCGGAGTTGAGGTCGGCCCTGGCCGGAACGGCCGCGCGCCGTGCTCTCGCCATGAACCTCACGACGGAGACGAAGGAGACGGCCGGCATGAGCGCCTCGGAGCATCTTCGCGTGCTCCGTAAACACGCGCCCGACGTCGGCTTCGACGTGGTCATCGCGGATCCCGGCTCGGTGGGGGACCGGGACGAGTTCATCGCGGAGGCCGGACGGCTGGGCGCCGAGGTGCATTTCGCCACGGTACGGAGTCCGCGCTCGGCGGCCGTGCACGACAGTCTGCGGCTGGCCACCGCGTATCACGAAGTTTTCAACGGGAAGTAGGAGCACGCGTGGCGCTGACGGCATCCGTCAAGGAAGAACTGTCCCGGCTCGAGGTGAAGAAGGTCTCGGAGCGGAAGGCGGAGGTCTCGGCCCTCCTGCGATTCGCCGGGGGACTGCACATCATCTCGGGCCGGATCGTGATCGAAGCGGAGGTGGACCTCGCGGCCACCGCGCGGCGCCTCCGGGCGGCGATCTTCGAAGTCTACGGTCATCAGAGCGAGATCATCGTGGTCTCCGGCGGAGGTCTGCGACGCGGCTCGCGTTATGTCGTGCGAGTGGTCGTCGACGGTGAGTCGTTGGCCCGGCAGACCGGGCTGCTGGATTCCCGGGGCCGGCCTGTGCGCGGGTTGCCTCCTGTGGTGGTGAACGGTTCGGCTGCCGATGCCGAGGCCGTCTGGCGGGGTGCCTTCCTGGCCCATGGTTCCCTGACCGAACCGGGGCGTTCTTCGGCACTCGAAATCACGTGCCCCGGTCCGGAGGCTGCCCTGGCGTTGGTGGGCTCCGCCCGTCGGCTCGGCCTCGCCGCCAAGGCCCGCGAGGTGCGGGGTGTGGACCGCGTCGTCATCCGTGACGGTGACACGATCGCGGCTCTGCTGACCCGTATGGGGGCGCACGACGCCCTCATGGTGTGGGAGGAGCGCAGGATGCGCAAGGAGGTGCGTGCCACGGCGAACCGGCTCGCGAACTTCGACGACGCGAATCTGCGCCGCTCGGCTCAGGCGGCCGTGGCCGCCGGTGCGCGCGTCGAGCGGGCCTTGCACATCCTGGGGGAAGACGTGCCGGACCACCTCAAGTACGCTGGGGAATTGAGGGTGGCACACAAGAACGCCAGTCTGGACGAGCTGGGCCGGCTGGCCGATCCGCCCATGACCAAGGACGCCATCGCCGGCCGGATCCGTCGCCTGCTGGCCATGGCCGACAAGCGCGCGATCGAGCTGGGGATACCCAATACCGAGGCGAATGTGACACCGGAGATGCTGGACGAGTAGACAAGCCCCCCGCCCGTCACATGAAGTAGTGCAAGGAAGCGTGGAATGACCACCTCTGCCACGGTGTTGTGCGAGGTGGGGTCCACACCCCATGGATTTCCGGGGCTCGTTCCCCGGATCGGCAACGAGTCACCACAGGACTCAACCTTACGAATATTGGAGGAATCAGTGACTGAGTACGTACTCCCCGAACTCGGCTACGACTACGCCGCGCTTGAGCCGAACATTTCGGCCCGCATCATGGAGCTGCATCACAGCAAGCACCATGCTGCGTACGTGGCCGGTGCGAACGCTGCACTGGCAGGCCTGGCCGAGGCTCGTGAAAAGGGCGACTTCGCCAACATCAACCGTCTCTCCAAGGATCTGGCCTTCCACACCGGTGGCCACATCAACCACTCCGTGTTCTGGAACAACATCTCCCCGGACGGCGGCGACAAGCCCGAGGGTGAGCTGGCCGCCGCGATCGACGACGCTTTCGGTTCCTTCGACGCCTTCCGCGCGCAGTTCACCGCCGCTGCTCTGGCGCTGCAGGGCTCCGGCTGGGCCTTCCTGGCCTACGAGCCCATCGGTGGCAACCTGGTCATCGAGCAGCTCTACGATCAGCAGGGCAATGTCGCCGTGGGCACCACCCCGCTGCTCATGCTCGACATGTGGGAGCACGCCTTCTACCTGGACTACGTGAATGTCAAGGCCGACTACGTCAAGGCCTTCTGGAACATCGCCAACTGGGCCGATGTCGCCAAGCGCTTCGAAGCCGCCCGCACGGGTGCTTCGGGCCTGATCACCCTCTCCTGAGGTCTGATTCCTCGACGTACGGAAGGGGCCCCGTCCTGATGGACGGGGCCCCTTCCGTAACATAAATCACATTTTCCGGGCCTTTCGAGCGCCCGCTTGCCCCAGGGGGACCCCCAGTCCGTAAGATGGATCACGGAAGGCCTCGTGCCTTCAGCAACGTGGCTGCGGGACCTTTCATCTGTAATTCTCTCTGCCCAACGACGTGCGGGGTCTTTATGTCGGAGCTGCTCCGACTCGATACGTGCGTCCTGGGGGCGCATGAAGGAGATTGCACAGTGACCACCCGTATTGGCATCAACGGCTTCGGCCGCATCGGTCGCAACTACTTCCGCGCGGCACTCGCACAGGGCGCGGACCTGGAGATCGTGGCCGTCAACGATCTGACCAGCCCCGAAACCCTCGCGCACCTGCTCAAGTACGATTCGGTCACCGGCCGTCTGGGCGTTTCCGTCGAGGTGGACAACGGCGACCTGGTGGTCGACGGCAAGCACATCAAGGTGCTGGCCGAGCGCGATCCCGCGAACCTGCCCTGGGGCGAACTGGGCGTCGACATCGTCATCGAGTCCACCGGTTTCTTCACCAAGGCCGCCGACGCCCGCAAGCATGTCGAGGCCGGCGCCAAGAAGGTGCTGATCTCCGCACCCGCCTCGGACGAGGACATCACCATCGTGATGGGCGTGAACGACGAGCTGTATGACAACGCGGCGCACACCATCATCTCCAACGCGTCCTGCACCACCAACTGCCTGGGCCCGCTGGCCAAGGCCATCAACGACGCCTTCGGCATCGAGCGTGGCCTGATGACCACGATCCACGCCTACACCGCGGATCAGAACCTCCAGGACGGCCCGCACCGCGATCTGCGCCGTGCCCGCGCCGCCGCGATCAACATGGTTCCCACCTCCACCGGTGCGGCCAAGGCCATCGGCCTGGTCCTGCCGGAGCTCAAGGGCAAGCTGGACGGCTACGCCATCCGCGTACCCGTTCCCACCGGCTCCGCCACCGACCTCACCGTCACTCTTTCCCGCGAGGTCACCGTGGACGAGGTCAACGCCGCGATGAAGTCCGCCTCGGAGTCCGGTCCGCTCAAGGGCTACCTGACGTACACCGAGGACCCGATCGTCTCCTCGGACATCGTGACGGATCCGGCGTCCTCGATCTTCGATGCCGGTCTCACCAAGGTGATCGGCAACCAGGTCAAGGTCGTCTCCTGGTACGACAACGAGTGGGGCTACTCCAACCGTCTTGTCGACCTGACCGAGCTCGTCGCCTCCAAGCTGGGCTAAGCTCTAAATCATGACGTCTCACACCCTCAACGAGCTCCTCGCTGAAGGTGTCCGCGGGCGGCACGTTCTGGTCCGAAGTGACCTGAACGTGCCGCTCGACGGCTCTTCAGTGACGGACGACGGCCGCATCCGCGCCTCCCTTCCGGTCATCCGGAAACTGGTCGACGGGGGTGCCCGCGTTCTCGTCTCGGCACACCTCGGTCGTCCCAAGGGCACGCCCGAAGCGAAGTACTCTCTGAAGCCCGCCGCGGACCGCCTGGCCGAGCTGGCCACCTTCCCGGTCAGCCTTGCGGCTGACACGGTGGGGGAGTCGGCACGCGAGCTGTCCGCCGGCCTGGCCGACGGCGAGGTGCTCGTCCTGGAGAACGTGCGCTTCGACGCCCGGGAAACCAGCAAGGACGACGCCGAGCGGCTCGCCTTCGCGCAGGAACTCGCCGCGCTGACCGGTGAGAACGGCGCCTACGTGGACGATGCCTTCGGCGCCGTCCATCGCAAGCACGCCAGCGTCTACGACATCGCCACGCTCCTGCCGTCCTACCAGGGAGATCTGGTGCGCACGGAGGTCGAGGTGCTGCAGAAGCTCACCGCGTCACCGGAACGCCCCTATGTGGTGGTTCTCGGCGGTTCGAAGGTCTCTGACAAGCTGGCCGTCATCGACAATCTGATCGGCAAGGCCGACACCCTCCTGGTGGGCGGCGGCATGCTGTTCACCTTCCTGGCAGCGGCCGGCCACAAGGTGGCCTCCAGCCTGCTGGAGGAGGACCAGATCCCCGTGGTCCAGGACTACCTGGCCCGCGCGGAAGCCGCTGGCAGCCGCTTCGTGGTGCCTACCGACGTCGTCGCGGCCAGCCGTTTCGCCGCGGACGCGGAGCATGAGATCGTCGCCGCGGATGCGATCGAGGAGAGCGCCTTCGGGGCCTCCGGGATCGGCCTGGACATCGGTCCTGAATCGGCAGCTGCTTTCGCTGATCAGATCAAGGGCGCCCGGACGGTGTTCTGGAACGGGCCCATGGGTGTCTTCGAGTTCGAGGCCTTCGCGGCCGGCACCCGTGCCGTCGCCCAGGCACTGACGGAGACCTCGGGCTTCACGGTCGTGGGCGGCGGCGACTCCGCGGCCGCGGTCCGCACCCTGGGCTTCTCCGATGACCAGTTCGGCCACATCTCCACCGGTGGCGGCGCCAGCCTGGAATACCTTGAAGGCAAGGAACTCCCGGGCCTGAGCGTCCTGGACCGCTGAGTCACGGGCCGGCGGAGGTCTGATCCTCCGCCGGCCTTCTCACACCCATATATTTCTCGTACCTCACGGAGGCCATTGTGACCACCCCCGCGCGCACCCCGCTCATCGCCGGCAACTGGAAGATGAACATGGACCACCTGCAGGGCATCGCCCTGCTCCAGAAGCTCGCTTGGACCCTGGAAGACAAGAAGCACGACTACGCCCGTGCAGAGGTGGCCGTGTTCCCGCCGTTCACGGACCTCCGCGGTGTCCAGACTCTCGTGCAGGGTGACGACCTCGACGTCGTGTACGGCGGGCAGGATCTGTCCCAGCACGACTCCGGGGCATACACGGGGGACATCTCCGGGGACTTCCTCGCCAAGCTCGGCTGCCGTTACGTCCTGGTCGGACACAGTGAGCGCCGCACCATCCACCAGGAGAGCGATGAGGTTCTCAACGCCAAGGTGCAGGCGGCCTACCGTCACGGGCTGGTTCCCGTGCTCTGTGTCGGCGAAGGGCTCGAGATCCGTCAGGCGGGCACCCACGTCGAGCACACGCTCGCGCAGCTCCGGGCCGGCGTCGCGGGTCTGACCCCTGAGCAGGGTGCCACCCTCGTCGTCGCTTACGAGCCCGTCTGGGCGATCGGCACCGGCGAGGTGGCCGGTCCGGAGGACGCTCAGGAGATGTGCGCAGCGATCCGCGCGGAGCTCGCCACGATCTTCGGCGCCGAGATCGCAGACCGCACGCGCCTGCTGTACGGCGGTTCCGTCAAGGCCGCGAATGCCGCCGCGATTCTGGGCCAGAACGACGTCGACGGCGTGTTGGTCGGCGGGGCGAGCCTGGACGCCGGCGAATTTGCTAACATTGTCAGGTTCGAGGAGCACGCCGGGGCCTGAGCCCGCGGCTTCCTCCACCACGACGCAGAAAGGCCGATGTGGGCGTTCTTCAAGTGATCCTGCAGATCCTCCTGGGTGTGACGAGTTTCCTCCTCACCCTGCTGATCCTGCTGCACAAGGGCCGCGGTGGCGGCCTGTCCGATATGTTCGGCGGCGGTATGACCTCCGGGCTGAACTCCTCCGGTGTGGCCGAGAGGAACCTGAACCGCTTCACCGTGATCCTGGGCGTGACCTGGGCCGTGGTGATCATCGGCCTCGGCCTGATCATGAAGTTCAGCGGCGCCGGTTCCTAGGAACCGTCTGAGCCTGCGAAGGCCTCCCGGCACGTGTGCCGGGAGGCCTTCGTCGTCTCGCAGGATATGCGAAGGGGCGGGAGCCCATGGCTCCCGCCCCTTCGCATATCCGTGCGGCTCGGCTCAGAGCCCGCGGGGCTCTTTGCGGATCAGCTTCTCCGGGACCTTTGCGGCTGCGGCCTCGTCGACCAGCCAGAGCGTCCTGTTGCGGCCTCGCGGACCCGCCGCGGGCACCTGGACGGTGCCGGCACCGGCGAGGGCCAGCCCGACCGCTCCTGCCTTGTCCTCGCCTGCCACGACCATCCAGACCTCATCGGCCGTATTGATGGCGGGGAGCGTCAGCGAGATGCGCTGCGGAGGCGGCTTGGGGGAGTCGTGCACACCGACCACGAGAGCTTCCTGCTCCCGGATGCCTGCCATCTCGGGAAAGAGCGACGCCACATGGGCGTCCGGTCCGACCCCGAGCAGCAGCACGTCGAAACGCGGCAGGGCGGGCGCCTCGTCCGGACGTGCATCCGAGACATCGGCGGCATGCTCCGCCCGGGCCGCCTCCGCGAGCCGGGCCGCATAGTCCGCTGCCGCCTCCTCGACCGTGCCGACGTCGTCCGTGGAAGCCGGAACATGCACCCGCGAAGGATCCACATTGAGGCTGTCGAGCAGGGCCTCGTGTGCCTGCACCGCGTTGCGATCGGTGTCCGCCGCAGCGACGAAACGTTCATCGCCCCACCAGAAGTTGACCTTCCGCCAATCGACGGCCGGTGCGGCCGCGGAAGCCGCCACCGCCCGCAGGGTACCGATGCCGACGGTTCCACCGGTCAGGACGACCGTCGCCTCGCCGAAGCGGTCTTGGGCATCCACCAGTTTGGTGACCAGCCGGGCCGCGATGGCCGCCATCAGCACCTGGGAATCCGGGTGGACGCTGACTCGGGGTTCCTGGGTCATTTCATGCGCTCCTTTGCACGATGCGGGGCAGTCCTTCGGTCAGGACCTCGCCGAAGACCTCGTCCGGATCCAAGCGGCGCAACTCCTCGGCCAGGCAGTCCTGAAGATTCCGACGCGGCAGGGAGATCCGTTGCAGCGGCTGGCCCGGCTGGGTCAGCTCGGCGACGGTCAGGCCGGGCCGGTGCAACTGCACGTCGCCCGAAGCCCGGCGGATCAGCACCCGGCGGATACCGGTGCCCGCGGGGTCCTCGACGATCGTCACGGGGACCTCGAAGGCCAGTCCAAGCCAGGAAGCGAGCAGCATCGTGCTGGCCGAGTCACTGGCGCCCTCGACCTCCAGAGCCGTGACAGGGGACTCATCGACCTGGTCGAAGGCCGCCGCCAGCTGGATCCGCCAATTGGTCAGGCGAGTCCAGGCCAGGTCGGTGTCTCCGGCCGCATAGGTGCGACGGATGTTCTCCAGCGCGGAGACGGGATCCGACTCGTTCGCCGAATCGGTGATGCGACGGTGGGCGATCCGTCCGATGGAGGTGCCCGAAGTGTCCTGCGGTGCACCATGGGGCCACCAGGCGACGATCGGGGCGTCCGGAAGCAGGAGCGCGGAGACGAGCGATTCGCTCTCTTGGGCGAGCCGGCCGAAGCCCCGCAGGACGATGACCTCGGAGGCGCCGGCGTCGCCGCCGACCCGGATCTCGCCGTCGAGACGGTCGGGACTGTCAGCCTCGCCCGCCGCCAGGACGATCACACGGCAGGGATGCTCCCTGCTCGCCTCATTGGCCGCCTGGATGGCTTCGTCTTCAAGCCCGTTCCTGGTGATGACGACCAGGGTCAGGACGCGTCCGAGGGCGATGACACCGCCCTGCTCACGCATCTTCGTGATCTCCTTGGAGATCTTGGATGTGGTGGTGTCGGGAAGTTCAACGATCATGGCCTTCTCCAGCTGCGTCCGTCCCGGGCGAGGAGCTCATCGGCGGAGGCCGGCCCCCAGCTTCCAGGAGCGTAAGGTTCAGGTTGCTCGGACAGGCTGGCCCAGTACTCCTCGAAGGGATCGAGGATCTTCCAGGACAGCTCCACTTCCTGGTGCCGCGGGAAGAGGGGAGGCTCGCCGAGCAGTACATCGAGGATGAGTCGCTCGTAGGCTTCGGGGCTGGACTCCGTGAAGGAGTGCCCGTAGCCGAAGTCCATGGACACGTCCCGCACCTCCATCTGGGTGCCGGGAACCTTGGAACCGAAGCGGATCGTGGCGCCCTCGTCGGGCTGGACGCGGATCACCACGGCGTTCTGTCCGAAGTCCTCGTCGCCGTTCTCGCGGAACAGCAGATTGGGTGCCTTCTTGAAGACGACGGCGATCTCCGTCACCCGGCGCCCCAGACGCTTGCCGGTCCTGAGGTAGAACGGTGCCCCGGCCCATCGACGGGTGTTGATGTCCAGACGGATGGCCGCGTAGGTCTCGGTGGTGGAGTCCGCCGGGATGCCGTCCTCCTCGAGGTAGCCCTGGACTTCCTCGCCGCCTTGCAGACCCCCGGCGAACTGGCCGCGCGCCGAGTGCAGCGAGAGGTCGTCCGGAAGCTTCACCGCGGCCAGAACCTTCTCCTTCTCGGCCCGGAGATCCTCGGCGTTGAAGGAGATGGGCTCCTCCATGGCGGTGAGGGCGAGCAGCTGAAGCAAGTGGTTCTGGATGACGTCGCGGGCGGCGCCGACGCCGTCGTAGTAGCCTGCACGGCCACCGGTGCCGATGTCCTCGGCCATGGTGATCTGCACGTGGTCCACGTAGTTGGCGTTCCAGATCGGTTCGAAGAGCTGATTGGCGAACCGCAAGGCCAGGATGTTCTGGACGGTCTCCTTGCCCAGGTAGTGGTCGATGCGGAACACCGAGTCCGGGGGGAAGACCGATTCGACGATGTCGTTCAACGCACGAGCCGACTCCAGATCGTGGCCGAAGGGCTTCTCGATCACGACACGGCGCCAGGTGCCGGGTTCGGCCTGAGCGAGGCCGTGCTTGGAGAGCTGGGTGCAGACCAGTTCGAAGGCCTTCGGCGGGATCGACAGGTAGAACGCGTGGTTGCCCCGCGTGCCCCGTTCCCGGTCCAGTTCCTCGATGGTGGCCTTCAGACGCAGGAAGGCATCGTCATCGTCGAACTCACCCTGGACGAAGCGGATGCCCTGGGAGAGCTGGTCCCAGACGCTCTGGTCGAAGGGGGTGCGGCAATGCTGTTTGACGGAGTCGAGAACCTCGGCCGCGAAGTCCTCGTCCTCCCACTGCCGGCGGGCGAAGCCCACCAGCGCGAAGCTGGGGGGAAGGAGCCCTCGGTTGGCGAGGTCGTAGACGGCGGGCATGAGCTTCTTGCGGGCGAGGTCGCCGGTGACGCCGAAGAGGACGAGCGACGATGGTCCGGCGATCCTGCTCAGACGGCGGTCCCGCGGATCCCGCAAGGGGTTCCTGGGACCGCCGGCCTGAGCGCCGGGTTCAAAGGTTGGCATGATGCGTGGTGAGCCTTAGCTGAGTGGGGAGGCGGGGCTTATGCGCCGAGCCGGCTGATGAGGTCGAGGAACTGGGCCACCCCCGCGGCCCGGTCCGTGAAGTGCAGACGCAGGACCGGCAGACCGTGCTCGGTCAGCACCTGCGCGTCGCCCGCCGCCTGAGCGGTGATCAGTTCTCCGAAGGTGAACGGCCGTTCCGGGATGGTGACATCCGTGGAGCTCGCCGCGGTGATCTGCAGGAAGACGCCCTGAGCGGGGCCGCCCTTGTGGAACTGACCGGTGGAGTGCAGGAAGCGTGGCCCCCAGCCGAAGGTCACCGGACGTCCGGTCGCGGCGACCAGCGGATTGCGGACGTCCGCGAGCTGCGGGTAGGCGATCCGGTCCAGATAAGCCTGGACGCTCACATAGCCGTCGTCACCGAGCCGTCCCAGCAGTGCCTTGAGTGCGGACTCGACGGTCTCGTTCACCTCGGCATCGGCCAGCCACTGACCACCGCGCACCTCGATGACCCCGTCCGTGAAGTCGGCGGGGACGGGTGCGGGCTGGGCATCGAGGAGACCGCGGGCAGCCACCTTGGCGGCTTCGACATCGGGCTGATCGAAGGGATTGATGCCGAGCAATCGCCCGGCGACGGCGACCGCGAACTCCCAGACGACCATCTGGGCGGCCAGGCCGCCTGCGATGGCCACCTCGTCACCGGTGGCCGCGGCGTCGTCGTCCTCCGAGGAGACCAGCCGCACCACGAGCACATCGGGCGCGTCCAAGGTGAGCTCCGGCGCGTCGGTGGGTGCGACGACGGGCAGCAGACCCCTGCCGATCTTCCCGGTGGACTCTGCGATGAGCTGCTCAGCCCAATCGGCGAAACCGACGATGCCGGAGCCGTTGTCGACGATCACGATCTTGTTGCGCAGGGGAGAGGTGCCGCCCAGTGCTGCGCCGAGAGCCAGGCCGATGTTGTCAGAGTCGTCCTCGTTGAGGATCTCCAGAGTCTCCTCGGCTTCGTCCAGCAAGGCTTCGACGTCCACGCCGGCCAGGCCGGACGGCACGAGACCGAAGGCCGTGAGGGCGGAGAAGCGGCCGCCGACGTTCGGATCGGCGTTGAAGACCGCCCGGTAGCCTGCCGCGCGGGCGGAAACGTCCAGCGGCGAGCCCGGATCGGTGACGATCACGACGCGCCGCTTGGCATCGATTCCCGCTGCCTCGAAAGCCGCCTCGAAGGTCCGCCGCTGGGAATCCGTCTCAACGGTCGAACCGGACTTGGAGGAGACCACCACGACCGTCTCCTGAAGGCGGTCGGCAAGTGCCGCCGCCACCTGCTCCGGATCGGTGCTGTCCAGCACCGTGAGCTCGACGCCTGCCGTCGCGGTGATCACCTCGGGAGCCAGCGAGGAACCGCCCATGCCGCACAACACGACGTGGGAGATCCCTTCGTCCTGCAGCTCCGCACGGAGGGCGAGGATCTCCGCCACGAGGGGTCTTGACACCGTAGGGGTCTCAACCCAGCCGAGACGGATCGCCGACTCGGACTCGGCCTCGGGACCCCAGAGAGTCGCGTCCTTGGCCAGGATGCGCGTTGCGACCCGGTCCTGGACCAACTCATCGATGTGACGGGACTTGGCATCTGCTGCCGCGCCGGCGGCGTCGTAGCTCAGGGTGCTCATGGACTTCTCAGCCTTCTTTGGGTGCGGTGTCGAGGGCGGCCTGGACGTCGGTGAGGAGTTCCTTCCAGCTGGTGACGAATTTTTCGAGGCCTTCGGTCTCGAGTTTGGTCACGACGTCGTTGTAGGAGATCCCGAGTTTCTCCAGGGCGTCCAGGGTGTTGTTGGACTCCTGGTAGGTGTTGGTGATGGTGTCGCCGGTGATGACGCCGTGGTCGGCGACGGCGTTCAGGGTTTTCTCCGGCATGGTGTTCACCACGTCTGTGGCGATGAGTTCGGTGACGTAGAGGGTGTCGGGGTAGGCGGGGTCCTTCACCCCGGTGGAGGCCCAGAGGGGGCGTTGGGGGCGGGCCCCGGCGTCGGCGAGCAGGCCCCAGCGTTCGGAGGAGAAGAGTTCCTGGTAGAGCTGGTAGGCCAGGCGGGCGTTGGCGAGACCGGCCTTGCCTTTCAGGGCGGTGGCTTCGTCGGTGCCCAGGGTGTTCAGGCGCGCATCGATTTCGGTGTCGACGCGGGAGACGAAGAACGATGCCACGGAGTGGATCGTGGACAGGTCCAGGCCCTTGGTCTTGGCTTGTTCCAGACCGTTGAGGTAGGCGTTGATCACGGCACGGTAGCGGTCCAGGGAGAAGATCAGGGTCACGTTGACGCTGATGCCCTCGGCGATGGTCGCGGTGATGGCTTCCAGGCCTTCCTGGGTGGCGGGGATCTTGATGTGGACGTTGTCGCGGCCGACTTTGGCGTGCAGTTCCTTGGCTTCGGCGATGGTCCCGGCGGTGTCCCAGGCCTTGCGCGGGTCGACTTCGATGGAGACGCGACCGTCGACACCGTCGGTGGCTGTGGCGAGTTCGGCGAAGACGTCGCAGGCGTCCGCGACGTCGGCGGTGGTGATTTCGAAGACGGCCTTTTCGGCGTCGGCCCCGGCGGCGGCGAGTTCAGCGATCTGGGTGGCGTAGTCCTGGCCGCTGGTGATGGCGGCTTGGAAGATGGACGGGTTGGTGGTGACACCGACGACGTTCTTGGTGGCGATGAGTTCTTGCAGGTTCCCGGTGTTCAGGCGTTTGCGGGAGAGGTCATCAAGCCAGATGGACACACCGGCGGTGGACAGTTCAGCTGTGGGAGTAGTCATGGGGTGTACTTAAACCTTCTCTGAATACGTGGGGTGTGGTTCAGGCGGTCGCGGCGGCGGCCAGGGATTCCTTCGCAGCGGCCGTCACGGCCTCAGCGGTGATACCGAACTCGGCGAACAAGGTCTTGTAATCCGCAGACGCACCAAAGTGTTCCAGTGAAATGGAACGTCCGGCATCCCCGACGAATTCCTTCCAGCCAAGGGCCAGACCGGCCTCGACGGAGACGCGCGCCTTGACCGCGGCAGGAAGCACGGACTCCTGGTAGCCGGCGTCCTGAGCCTTGAACCATTCGACGCACGGCATGGAGACGACGCGGGTCGGGATGCCCTCGTTCTGGAGGCTCTCACGGGCCTGGACGGCCAGCTGGACCTCGGAACCGGTGGCGATCAGAACGACCTCCGGTGCGACAGAAGCACCATCCTTGCTCGCGTCAGCCAGGACGTAACCGCCACGGGCCACCCCCTCGGCAGAGCCGAAGACGTCGCCGGAGGCGTCGCCTTCGCCGCGCTCGTAGGTGGGGATGTTCTGACGGGTCAGCACGATGCCGGCCGGGTGATCGTGCTGACCGAGCATGGTCTTCCAGGCGACGGAGACTTCATTGGCGTCGCCCGGGCGGACCACGGCGAGTCCGGGGATCGCACGCAGCGAGGCGAGCTGCTCGACCGGCTGGTGCGTCGGGCCGTCTTCGCCCAGACCGATGGAGTCGTGGGTCCAGACATAGAGCGAGGGGACGCCCATCAGTGCGCCGAGACGGATCGCCGGACGCTGGTAGTCCGAGAAGATCAGGAAGGTTCCCGAGAAGGCACGGGTGTGACCGCCCAGGGTGATGCCGTTGACGATCGACGCCGCAGCGTGCTCACGGATGCCGAAGTGCAGCACCCGGCCGTAGGGGTTGCCCTTCCATGCGCCAGTGGAACGGCGTTCGGGGATGAAGGAAGGCGAGCCCTCGATGGTCGTGTTGTTCGATTCCGCCAGGTCGGCGGAACCACCCCAGAGCTCGGGCATGACCGGGCCGATGGCGTTCAGGACCTTGCCCGACGCGGCACGGGTCGAGACATCCTTGCCGGCTTCGAAGACCGGGAGTGCGGAGTCGAGCCCGTCAGGCAGTTCCTGGCCGGCCATGCGCTCCAGAAGGGCAGCGCCCTCAGGGTTGGAGGCCTGCCACGCCGAGAACTTCTCGTTCCAGGCGGCGTGGGCCTCGGCGCCGCGATCGGCGACTTCGCGGGTGTGTGCCAGGACTGCGGGGTCCACCTCGAAGGACTTCTCCGGGTCGAAGCCGAGAACCTCCTTCAGCGCCTTCACCTCGGTGCCGCCCAGCGCGGAGCCGTGGATCTTGCCGGTGTTCTGCTTGTTCGGGGCCGGGTAACCGATGATCGTGCGCAGAGAGATGATGGACGGCTTGCCGGTCTCAGCCTTGGCGGCCAGCAGAGCGCTGTAGAGCTCCTGGACGTCCTCGACGTATTCGCCGGTCTTGGTCCAGTCCACGCGCTGGGTGTGCCAGCCGTAAGCCTCGTAACGCTTCAGGACGTCTTCGGTGAACGCGACGTCGGTGTCGTCTTCGATGGAGATGTGGTTCTCGTCGTAGATGACGACGAGATTGCCGAGTTCCTGAAGGCCGGCAAGGGAGGAAGCCTCGCTCGTGACGCCTTCCTGCAGATCACCATCGGAGGCGATGACCCAGATGTTGTGATCGAAGGGGGACTCGCCGGGTGCGGCGTCGGCGTCGAAAAGGCCCAGTTCGCGGCGCTGGGAGTAGGCGAAACCGACCGAGGACGCGAGTCCCTGGCCGAGAGGGCCGGTGGTGATCTCAACGCCCGCCGTGTGCTTGTACTCGGGGTGACCTGGCGTCAGCGAACCCCAGGTGCGCAGAGCCTCGAGGTCGGACAGCTCCAGGCCATAACCGGAGAGGAAGAGCTGGATGTACAGCGTCAGGGAGGTGTGGCCGGGGGAGAGGATGAAGCGGTCGCGGCCGATCCACTGGGGGTCCTTCGGATCGTGCCGCATCAGCTTCTGGAAGAGCAGGTACGCCGCCGGGGCCAGGCTCATCGCCGTGCCGGGGTGTCCGTTGCCGACCTTCTCCACCGCATCAGCGGCCAGAACGCGAATGGTGTCAACCGCACGCTGGTCGAGATCGGTCCAGGACAGTTGCTGTTCTTCCACTTGTGACACGTAAACCGGGCCCCTTCTCTTTGTGTCCTCGAGAGTGCGGCCACCCTGCAGGCCCTGTGCCAGGGGCACTGTTGTGGCGCCCGCCGGGAGATTAGTCCGCACCCTCGTTCACCATTGAATAACCAGCGGCTTCCAGTCCGGGACCCGGCGCGAATGCGCTGAGCCGGCTCGGGAAGCCGAGTTGAGATCAGCTTAGCCCGATCCGTCGGACTTCTGGTGGCATCCCTCTGATTAAGTGTGATTTATGCCAAAGATGAACGCTGCTTCCGTAGTGATGTCCAAGCTCACGGGGCGCCGGGTGCGCCTCGGGTCCCGACTTTCTCTATGCGCGGTAGAATAAACAGCGGGTCAGGACTGTGCGCTCCCCAGTGGGGCGGGTGCGGATGGCCTTTCATCAATCGCGAAGCAGAAACTAAGGTCAACGCAGCCGTGAGCACATCAGAACCCGCCATCCAGACGCCGTCATTGCCTCAGGGAGGCGGTTTCAGCCGCAAGCTCAAAGCGTATGTGGCTCTGACCAAGCCGCGGGTCATCGAACTTCTCCTGGTGAGCACGCTGCCGACCATGTTCTTCGCGCAGCGCGGCTTCCCCTCGATCGGCCTCATGGTGGCGACCATGGTGGGCGGCGCCTTCGCGGCGGGCAGTGCTGGGGCGTTCAACTGTTACATCGACCGCGATATCGACAAGGTCATGAAGCGGACGAAGAACCGTCCCCTGGTCACCGGTGAAGTGACGCCGCGTGAAGCACTGATCTTCGCGACCCTTCTGGGAATCGCCTCCATCCTGATCCTCTGGTTCGGAGCCAACGGCCTGTCCGCGCTGCTGGGCCTCGGAGCCATCTTCTTCTACGTGGTCATCTACACCCTGATCCTCAAGCGCCGCACGGCACAGAACATCGTCTGGGGCGGAGCGGCAGGATGCTTCCCGGTGCTGATCGCCTGGGCCGCGGTCCGCGACACGGTCGAATGGCCGGCGCTCGTGCTGTTCATGGTGATCTTCCTCTGGACCCCGCCGCACTACTGGCCGCTCTCCATGAAGTACGGCGAGGACTACCGTAAGGCTGAGGTGCCCATGCTCGGTGCCATCGCGGGGGCCAAGGTCGTCTCCGTTCAGGTGGTGCTCTACGCGTGGGCCATGGTGGCGTGCTCGCTGCTCCTCGTGCCGGTGGGCGGCGCGGGCTGGGTGTACACCGTCGTCGCCCTGCTTTCGGGTGCGTGGTTCCTGTGGGAGTCGCACTCCCTGTACAGCCAGGCCCAGCAGGAGAACGTGGACAACAAGCGGGCCATGAAGGTCTTCCACGGATCCATCAGCTACCTCACGGTGCTGTTCCTGGCACTGGCGGTCGACCCCTTCGTCGGTGCGCCGCTCATGTCCGGCTTCTGAGAAGCCCCATCACTCTGAAGTGACGAAGGCCCGGCCTGACGGCCGGGCCTTCGTCGTGCACACCTGATATGCCGACCGGACGCACGGAGGGCCCCGCCTTCCGGCGAGGCCCTCCGTATCGGGAGAGTACGTGCTTTATCAGGCCTTCGGGCTCCACCGGCCGATGTCGGCCAGGTTGGTCGCCGCGGCCATGAGCAGGGCGCCGACCACCATGTGACTTCCCACCAGAAGTGCCGGAATGCCGTTGTAGTACTGGATGAAGCCGATGGTCGCCTGCAGCAGGGTCACGAACAGCAAGATCAGGGCACCCGTGCGGAACGGGCCACGGATGCCGCCTCGGAAGGCGAGCACCACCGAGACGAGCACGCCTGCCGTCACGAGATAGGCCGGAACCGCGTGGAAGTGACTCACCAGATCCCAGTCGAGGTTGTTGCGCGGAGCATTGGCGTCACCGGCATGCGGTCCGGCGCCGGTGACGATGACCCCGAGCACCACGGCCAGCGCCGCGAAGAACGCGGTGGCGGCGGTGACCGGGGCCGCGGCACCCGGGAGGGGGGCGAGAGCACGTGTCATGAAGTGCCCCGTGCGCCCATAGGCCCGGTTGACGAGGAGCATCGCGAAGATCACGAGAGCCATGGAGACAAGGAAATGCAGACCGACGACCCACGGATTGAGCTGGCTGAGGACGGTGATGCCACCGATGATCGCCTGGGCGGGGATGCTGGCCAAAAGGCCGAGTGACAGGAGGAAGAGATCCTTGCGCTCTCGCCGGATCCGCCACAGTGCAACGAGCATGAGAAGGGCGATCAGCGCGAGAACGAAGGTCAGCGTCCGGTTGCCGAATTCGATGATGCCGTGAATGCCCATCTCCGGGGTGTTGACCAGGGAGTCAGAGGTGCACCTGGGCCAGGTGGGGCAACCGAGCCCGGAGGAGGTCAGACGCACCGCGCCGCCGGTGCCGATCAGGATCACCTGACCGACGAGTGAAGCGATGGACAAGCCCCGGACGCGGGAGTCCACCTCTGTCGGCAGCGACTGGACGAACCGGCCGATCAGGCCGTTCGTGCTGGTCCTCGTGTTCATGCGGATACCTCATCCATCGTCTTCAACTTCATCAATTCCATTTGAACCACTTCACCGCGAGTACACCGGCCACGGCCGTCCAGAGGAGCAGGACGATCACGGCGGTGAGGTCCACGGCGCCATGCTGCAGCGCCGCGCGCAGGGCGTCACCGAGTGCCCCGGAGGGAAGGAACGGGGCCACCTCTCCCAGCAGCCCGGGCAGTCGGCCGGGAGGAACCACGATTCCGCCGAGGGCGCCCAGAATGATCCACAGGAGATTGGTCAAAGCCAGGGTCGCCTCGGGGCGGACCGTTCCGGCCACCAGGAGACCCAGCGACGTGAAGGCCGCGGCGCCGAGCACCAGCAAGGGGACGGCGAGCAGCAGGCCACCCAGTGCGGGAGCCCAGCCGAGGATCAGACCGATGGCGGAGACCACCACCGTCTGCAGCACGAGGACTGAAAGGACGGCGATGACCTTCCCGGAAATCAGTCCGGCGCGGCCCAGGGGAGTCGTGGACAGGAACCTGAGAACCCCGTAGCGGCGGTCGAAGCCCGTGGAGATGCCCTGGCCGGTGAAAGCCGTGGACAGCGTGCACAGGGCGAGGACGCCCGGCACGGCTATGTCGATGCGGGTTCCGGGCAGTCCGTCGAGGAGAGGGGTGAAGCGCAGGGCGAACAACGCCATGAGCGGCATGATGATCGCGAGAACGAGCTGCTCGCCGTTGCGCAGCATGGTGATCGTCTCGTAGCGGCCCTGCGCCAGGATGCGGGCCGTCGTCGTTGCCGGGCGCTGGGCGCCATTCAGCGACGGGAGAAAGGGGGACTGGGTCTGACTCACTGCCGGTCTCCTTCCGCTGCGGCACCCGTATCGGCGCTGCGGGCTGCGATATCCAGGAAGACCTCTTCCAGGGTGGGCGTGGACATGGACAGTGCGCGGGGGAACACGTTCGCATCCTCCCAGGCCTGAGCGATGGCCTTGAGGTCTCCGGGAGCCGTGATGCCTTCGACCGAGTAGAAGCCGGGGCGGCCCTCGCGTATCCGCAGCGACTCCGGGAGGTTCAGGCTCAGGCCGGGGGCGGCTTCGAATTCCACCGTCCTGGAGTCGTCATCGTCACCGGACGGTCTGGCGAGCAGCTGCGGCACGGTCCCCTCGGCGACGATGCGTCCAGCATCCACGATGTAGACGTAGTCCGCCAGCTTCTCGGCGTCGTCCATCAGATGCGTGGTGAGGACGATGCCCATGCCGGCGTCGCGCAGCTCCTGGATGAGGCGGAAGACCAGCTGACGCGACTGGGGGTCCATGCCGGCGCTCGGTTCGTCGAGGAAAAGCACTTCGGGGCGGCCCACGAGTGCCGCAGCGAGGGCGAGGCGCTGCTTCTGACCGCCCGAGAGACGACGGACGTTCGTGCGGGCGAACTCGGCGATGGAGAGCCGCTCCACGAGGTCGTCGACAGGCCACGGGTCCTGGTACATCCGCGCCACATGACGCAGGAGCGGGATCGGATGCGCCGACGGCGGCAGCCCGCCGTCCTGGAGCATCACGCCGACCCGGGCGCGAAGAGCAGGGCCGGCGACGTCGGGGTCCTCGCCGAGCAGTTCGACGCTCCCCTCGGTGCGGCGCTGGAGCCCTTGGGCGCATTCCAAGGTGGTGGTCTTCCCGGCTCCGTTCACCCCCAGAAGTGCAGTGACCTCTCCGGCATGGGCGGTCATCGAGAGGCCCGCGACGACGCGCATCATGCGCCCGTCGAGGGCGGTGACTGGACCGACATCCTTGACAAGGGAGTCGATCACGAGGACGGGGGGAGCAGCGGATCGCACCATAGCATTCTACGTGAGGTAGAAGGGGTGGCCGACGGGGCCCGCGCAGCGGTCAGGGAACAGGTGTGACGAGGGTCTCTGGTCACAATCGACAGGTCAGCCTAGCCTTAGTGGAAGGCGGGAACTTATTTGATGATGATTGTGTTGTGTATTCCATGGACACTTCCACGAACGGGCAGCCCCGGAGCCTGAACGCGGACCCTGGCAAGGGTGCCGCTCAGACCGGTGTGCGCCCTGCGCGCGGATCCGCGCAGGGTTCCCTCGTCGAAGCCGAGGACCGCACCCGGGGCAAGGTGCGCGCCGCCGTGCTGGAACACGGCCCCATCAGCGCCGCTGAACTGGGCAGGCTGCTCGGCTACACGCCCGCCGCAGTGCGGCGGCACCTGGACCAGCTGGAGCGCGACGGCGTCATCGAGGTCAAGCGCATGGTCAAGTCGGGCGCCGGTGCAGGCCGGCCTGCGCGTCGCTACGTCATCAGCTCCCAGGGGCAGCAGCACTGGGGTGACGACTACCTGGACATCGCCAGGACGGCTCTTCAGGAGCTCGCTTCGCTGGGCGGGGAGGCTGCGATCGCGGCGTTCGCCGAGCGGCGTTTCGCAGAGATGGAAGCCCGCTACGCCCCCGCTCTGCAGGCTGCCGGGCCTTCCGTCGAGGAGAAGTCCAAGGCGCTGGTCGAGGCGCTCAATCAGGACGGCTTCGTGGCCAATGCGAATGTCCTGAGCATCCATCCGGTGAGCAAGAAACCTCTCCCGCCGCAGCTGACGGCTGTTCAGCTGTGCCAGGGGCATTGCCCCATTCAGAACCTGGCCGCCGAATTCCCGGTCTTCTGTGACAAGGAGACCGAGGCATTCGAGCGGCTGCTCGGTGTGGACGTGCGTCGTCTGTCGACTCTGGCCAACGGTGGCCACGTCTGCACCACTCACATTCCTACCGGACGCAACCACCAGCAAGAAAGGCCGTGATGACGGACCAACTAGCAGAAAAGCCAGTGGCTGAGGGTACGGTGATCTCCGAGATTCTGGAAAAGAACCCGGAGCTGCACGGTATCGGCAACTACGAATACGGCTGGGCCGACAAGGACGACGCCGGTGCGAACGCACGCCGTGGCCTGAACGACGACGTCGTCCGGGACATCTCTGCCAAGAAGAACGAACCCGAGTGGATGCTCGATCTCCGCCTGAAGGGCCTCAAGTACTTCGACCGCAAGCCCATGCCCGCCTGGGGCGCGGACCTCTCCGGCATCGACTTCGACAACATCAAGTACTTCGTCCGTTCCACGGAGAAGCAGGCCGGGTCCTGGGAAGAGCTCCCCGAGGACATCCGCAACACCTATGAGAAGCTGGGCATCCCGGAGGCTGAGCGCAGCCGCCTCGTGGCCGGCGTCGCCGCTCAGTACGAGTCCGAGGTCGTCTACCACCAGATCCGTGAGGACCTGGAGGCCCAGGGTGTCATCTTCCTGGACACGGACACCGCGCTCAAGGAACACCCGGAGATCTTCCAGGAGTACTTCGGCACCGTCATCCCCGTGGGTGACAACAAGTTCGCCTCGCTGAACACGGCGGTGTGGTCCGGCGGCTCCTTCGTCTACGTCCCCAAGGGCGTGCACGTCGAGATCCCGTTGCAGGCCTACTTCCGTATCAACACGGAGAACATGGGCCAGTTCGAGCGCACCCTCATCATCGCCGACGAGGACTCCTACGTGCACTACATCGAGGGCTGCACCGCCCCGATCTACACCTCGGATTCCCTCCACTCGGCCGTCGTCGAGATCGTCGTGAAGAAGGGCGCCCGCGTCCGCTACACGACCATCCAGAACTGGTCGAACAACGTGTACAACCTGGTCACCAAGCGCGCCATCTGCGAAGAGGGCGCCACCATGGAGTGGATCGATGGCAACATCGGCTCCAAGGTCACCATGAAGTACCCGGCCGTCTACCTCGTGGGCGAGCACGCCAAGGGCGAGACCCTGTCCATCGCCTTCGCCGGCGAAGGCCAGCACCAGGACACCGGTTCCAAGATGGTGCACATCGCTCCGAACACCAAGAGCTCCATCATCTCCAAGTCGGTGGCCCGTAATGGTGGCCGTGCCGCCTACCGCGGCCTGGTCCAGGTCCGCGAGGGTGCCAAGCACTCCGCCAACACGGTGCGCTGCGACGCACTGCTGGTGGACACCATCTCCCGCTCGGACACCTACCCGTACATCGACATCCGTGAGGACGATGTGCAGCTCGGCCACGAGGCGACCGTCTCGCGTGTCTCCGAGGAGCAGCTGTTCTACCTCATGTCCCGCGGTATGCCCGAGGACGAGGCCATGGCCATGATCGTGCGCGGCTTCATCGAGCCGATCGCCCGTGAGCTCCCGATGGAGTACGCTCTCGAGCTCAACCGCCTCATCGAACTCCAGATGGAAGGATCCGTCGGTTAATGACTGCCGAAGCAACTGAGAAGGCCCGCATCGGCGCACCGTCGATCGCCGGTTTCACGGAGGAGGGCGAGCAGCTCGTCTCCAGCAAGGTCGACCACAAGCACAATGACGGCACCACCGTCATGGCTTCCCGTGCCGAGCGTCTGACCAGCCATAACGTGGCCGACTTCGCCCTGCCTGACGGCCGGGAAGAGGAATGGCGTTTCACCCCCGTCCGTGAGCTGCTCCCGCTGCTCGAGGACGGCGCGTCCGACGACGACGCTTTGCGCACCGTCGTGGAGGCCCCGGAAGGTTTCCAGGCCGCTCCGCTGGCCATCGCCGAAGCTCCGCGCGGCACCACCCTGGTCCCCGCTGACCGGGCCGCAGCGGTGGCTTCCGCCAACGCGCCCGAGGCGCTGCACGTCGTCGTGCCCGTCGGTGCCGAGCCGGCAGAGCCGATCCGTGTGGTTTTGAGCGGTCAGGGCGCGGGCAAGCGTTCCAACAGCCACATCGTGGTTGAGGCCGGGGCGGGTTCCAAGTCCGTCGTGATCCTCGAACACGAGGGTTCCGCGAACCACAACGGCAACGTCGAGATCTTCGTGGGCGAGGCTGCGGAGCTCACCGTCGTTTCCGTGCAGCTCTGGGAAGACGATGCGCTGCATCTGGCCCAGCACGACGCCGTCGTGGCCAAGGAGGGCGTGTACAAGCACATCGCCGTGACCCTGGGCGGCAAGGTGGTCCGCCTGAACTCCAACGTCCGCTTCTCCGGCGAGCAGGCCGAGGCCGAGCTGCTGGGCCTGTACTTCGCGGACGCCGGTCAGCACCTGGAGCACCGTTCCTTCGTGGACCACAATGTGCCCAATTGCACCTCGGACGTGCTCTACAAGGGCGCGCTGCAGGGCAAGGGCGCACACACCGTCTGGGTGGGCGACTGCCTCATCCAGAAGCAGGCCGTGGGCACCGACTCCTACGAGAAGAACCAGAATCTGGTGCTGACCGACGGTTGCCGGGCGGACTCCGTGCCGAACCTGGAGATCGAGACCGGCCTGATCGCGGGTGCGGGTCACGCCTCCTCGACCGGCCGTTTCGACGACGAGCACCTCTTCTACCTCATGGCCCGTGGCATCCCCGAGGATGTCGCCCGCCGACTGGTGGTGCGCGGCTTCCTGAACGAGATCGTCCAGAAGATCAAGGTCCCCGCCCTCGAAGAGCGCCTCACCGAGGCCATCGAGAGCGAACTGGCCGCAGGCGACAACTAGGAGGAATGCAGTGCCGGAAACGCCGCAGGGGACCTTGGTGTGCAAGAGCACCGAGATCTCGCCCAAGCAGGCCCTCAGGGTCCTGATCGACGGTTACCCCGTAGCCGTGGTGAAGGACTCGATGGGGGAGATCCACGCCATCGGTGACACCTGCTCGCACGCCGACGTCTCCCTCTCGGAGGGTGATGTGGAAGGCTGCACGATCGAATGCTGGGGCCACGGCTCCCAGTTCGATCTGCGTTCCGGCCAGCCCCTCCAGCTGCCCGCTTACGATCCCGTCCCCGTCTTCGCCATCCAGATCGAGGGCGAGGACGTGTACGTCGACACCAGCAACGTTGTGAACGGCGCGCGGGTTCTCTAGATCCCGTCCGCGCAGTCAAGCTTCCAAGGAACAAGAAAGAACAGCATGTCTACTCTTGAAATCAAGGACCTGCACGTCAGCATTGAGACCGAGCAGGGCGAGAAGGAAATCCTGAAGGGCGTCTCCCTGGTCATCAAGACCGGCGAGACCCACGCCATCATGGGCCCCAACGGCTCCGGCAAGTCCACCCTGGCCTCCACCATCGCCGGGCACCCGCGCTACACCGTCACCAGCGGCTCCATCACCCTGGACGGTGAGAACGTCCTGGAGATGAGCGTGGACGAGCGCGCCCGCGCCGGCCTCTTCCTGGCCATGCAGTACCCGGTGGAGGTCCCCGGTGTGACCATGACCAACTTCCTCCGCACCGCCAAGACCGCCATCGACGGCGAAGCCCCGGCCCTGCGCACCTGGACCAAGGACGTCAAGGCGGCCATGGACCAGCTCCGCATCGATGCCGACTTCGCCCAGCGCAACGTCAACGAGGGCTTCTCCGGTGGTGAGAAGAAGCGCGTGGAGATCCTCCAGCTCGAACTCTTCAAGCCGAAGTTCGCGATCCTCGACGAGACCGACTCCGGCCTCGACGTCGACGCGCTGAAGGTCGTCTCCGAGGGCGTCAACCGCGCCCATGCCGGTGGCGAGATGGGCACCCTGCTCATCACCCACTACACCCGCATCCTCCGCTACATCAAGCCCGATTTCGTTCACGTCTTCGTGGACGGCAAGGTCGTGGAGCAGGGCGGCCCCGAGCTGGCCGACCGTCTCGAGGACGAGGGCTACGATCGCTACGTGGCCGGCGCCGGCACCGCCGCCGAGCCCGCAGCAGTCTGACCACCACCGCCATTCCCGGAAAGGGAGAGAAGATGACCGAAGTGAATGCGGCCAGGACAAGTCTTGAGGACATCGAAGAGGCCCTCAAGGACGTCATCGACCCCGAGCTCGGCGTCAACGTGGTGGACCTGGGCCTGCTGTACGGGCTCAAGTACTCCGAGGACGACGGCGCGCTGCTGATCGACATGACGTTGACGACGGCGGCCTGCCCGCTCACCGATGTGCTCGAGGAGCAGGTGGGCAAGGCTCTTGACGGTGTCGTGGACGACTGGCGTCTGAACTGGGTGTGGATGCCGCCATGGGGTCCGGAGCGGATCACCGATGATGGCAAGGACCAGATGCGCGCACTCGGCTTCAACATCTGAGTAGCGTGAACGACGACGGCGGCGGCCGGGAGAAATCCCGGCCGCCGCCGTCGTGTTGTGGCAGGTCTGCCGTGCGGGCGCCCGAGCTCTGCCCGTCCTTCCCGCTCCTTCCGGCGAGTCCGCTATCTGGGGCGCGAATCCGCTACCCGCGGTAGCTGATTCACGCCTTGCATAGCGGACTCGGCCGAGGGCGAGGCGAGGGCGAGGCGACCCGCACGATAAACGGCGTCCCAGGGGTGACCTCAGGGCTTGACGGTGTAGTGGCTCGTGATCGCGACCCGGTTGTATGCGTTGATGGTGATCGCGAGCCAGGAGACGGCGGAGATCTGTTCTTCGCTCAGGACCTGGGAGACGGGGACGTAGACCTCGTCGGGGACCTGATGCTCAGAGACGGTGGTGATCGCCTCGGTGAGGGTCAGGGAGGCTCGCTCGACGGCGGTGAAGTAGTCGCTCTCACGCCAGGCCGGCAGCACCGCGAGACGGTCCTGCGTCTCACCGAGCTTGACGGCGTCCTTCGTGTGCAGCTTGAGGCAGTAGGCGCAGCCGTTGATCTGGGAGGCCCGGATCTTGATGAGCTCGCAGAGCAGAGGGCTGAGGTCGGCGGCGGCAGCTGCCTTGGTGGCGGCCTTGCTCAGCTTCCCCAGGGCCTCGAAGGTGTCGGAATGGGCTTTGCTGATGTTCACTCGACGGTTCATGTCTGCATGGTAGCCGTGCTCACGGAGCCCGGACATCCCCCGGGCGGCTTATTCATGTGGAGTTCGACGACGGTTCAGCGCGAGCGCCAGGAGGACCACCATCGCGGCGATACCGAGGTCCAGCAGGGCGCCGGCGGTGAACTCGGCCTTCCCCGTGAAGCCGCCCGCCGTGCTGATTCCGCCGATCACGATCACCCCGAGTGACAAGGCCAGCTGCTGCACTGTGCCGAACAAGCCGCCGGAGAGGCCCGCGGCTTCCACCGGGATCTCCCGCACCACGGCCTGGGTGAGCGGCGAGAAGATGAGTGCCTGACCGGCACCGAGAAGGAGCAGACTGGGCTGCAGCAGCAGGGGCAACGCAGGGGACCATCCGAACAGGACGGTGCAGCTTATCGCCACAAGCGCCGCGGTCTGCAGCAGGACGCCCCAGAGGAGCGTCCGTTCGCCGAGACGGCGCTGGATACGGGCGAGGTTGAGCGAAACGATCGTGAACACGACGGCGAAAGGGAGCAGGAGCAGACCTGCGCCCAGCGGTGTCAGGCCGAGTCCTTGTTCCACGGCCCGCGGGATGACATAGAGGATGGCACCGTAGCCGGCGAAGAAGAGCCCGGCGGCGAGCAGGCCGAGCTGCAAGGGACGCAGCCTGAGGATGCTGGGCGGCAGAAGTGGAATGCGTCCTGATCGTTCGATCCTGTTCTGGTGCCTCCAGAGCGCCAGGAGCAGGACGCAACCGAGGAGAATCGCCGCGATCACCTGCCAGGGCCAGCCCAGGGACGGGCCGAAGGTCAGTCCGGCGGCCAGGAGCAGTAGACCGCCCCCGAGCTGCAAGGTGCCGGCGAGGTCGATGTCGACCGATTCGTGGGCGCTGCTGCGCGGCGCGAGGCCGGCGAGCACGATGGCCAGTACCGCGATCGCCGCGGCGAGCCAGTAAACGGCACGCCATCCGGACATCGCGCCGAACGACACACCCGCGAGTGCCCCTCCGGCGACCTGGCCGAGTGCGGCCCCGATTCCACCACTGGCTCCGAATGCGGAGACCGCCCGGACTCGTGCCGCCCCTGTGCTCGTCGCCTGGATCGTGGCGAGCACCTGTGGGGTGCACAGTGCGGCGCCAACCCCTTGCGCGATCCGGGCCCCGATGAGGACGGCCATGCTCGGTGCGAAGGAGCAGGCCAGCGCAGCCAGGAAGAACGCCGCCATTCCGACGGTGAACATCCGATGACGCCCGTAGCGGTCCCCGAGACGCCCTCCGAGGATGAGCAGGGCTGCGAAGGGGATGCCGTAGCCCGCGACGACGAGCTCCAGTTCGGCGTCGGAGGTGCCGAATTCCGTGTGCAGCTGTGACATCGAGACGGTGACGGCGTTGAAGGCGTAAGACCCGACCCCGGGCCCGAGCACGAGACCGAGATAGCGCCACGTGGGAGTGGCCTGCGGTGCTGCGGGGTGCAGATGTACTGCTCTGACTGTGGTCATGCGACTACTCTCGTCTCGTTCGGATCCTGGTGCCAGGAGCCTGCTTATCCTGGTACTGGGAGCACCTGCCTGGCGCTTGGGGTGACAGCCCTGACATGAGACGATCACGAAGGAGGAAGGCGGATGTCGATGGCGGATCGTCGCAAGGAGTTTGCTGATTTCCTGTGTTCCAGGAGGGCTCGTCTGCGGCCGGAGGATGTCGGTCTCGTCCGCGGTCCGCGACGGCGTGTCTCGGGCCTGAGGCGCGAGGAGGTCGCGCAACTGGCCGGGGTCGGATTGACCTGGTACACGTGGCTCGAACAGGGCCGGCCGGTGGCCGCATCCGAACAAGTGCTTGCATCAATCGCGCGGGCGCTGAGGCTCAGCGACGACGAACGGGACCACCTCTTCGCTCTGGCGGGTGTGGCGATTCCCGAACGTGCTCCTCTGAGGTGTGTGCACGACGCCCATCTCGAACTGCTCGCCAAGCTGATGCCGTTTCCCGCCGCGGCGCAGACGGCCCGCTTCGACATCCTCGCGTACAACCGTTCGTACCGGTACCTCTTCGGCGATCTTGACGAAATCCCGGTTGCTGAACGCAATTGCGCACGCCTGCTCTTCACCGATCCCGAGTGGCAACAGGCCTATTTCGACCTGGAACACGCCCAGGGCCGCATCGCTGCGAGGCTGCGTTCCTCGTACGGTCGCCACAGGGAGTACCCGGAGTGGCAGCGGTTCATCCAGGAACTCCAGGGATCCTCTCCGGCCTTCCGCGAACTGTGGTCCCGTGGTGAGGTGGCGAACGAGCGCAACTCGCTCAAGCGGATCCGTCATCAGCGACTCGGTGAGTTGCGGCTCAACATGACGAGCCTCTGGACCGACGAGACGCTCGGCACCCGGATCGTCTGGTTCGCTCCTGCCGATGCGGTGACCGCCGAGCGGCTCGATCGCCTGGCGAAGGTTTCGGCCGATCAGCCGGTGACGACGGCGGCGGCGTAGGCGCCCCTCGCCGTCGGGGGCGCGCTCTCGTACTAGACTGTTCGGTGGCTGGCTGTGGTCCCGTATGCCGCAAGTCATGAAGCCGCTACATGAATAGGAGACACCGTGTCAGAAGCCCAACAGATCACCCTCAGAGTCGATTCAGAAGAGACCCGGGTGACCACGGGGACCACCGGCGCGGAGCTCTTCTTCGAGCGGCGCGACGTCGTCGTCATGCGCGTGGACGGGGTCCTGAAGGACCTGGACCAGCCCCTGGAAGACGGCGCCGACGTCGAATCGGTCACCATCGGATCCCCTGACGGCCTCAACGTCCTGCGGCACTCCACCGCCCACGTCATGGCTCAGGCGGTCCAGCAGCTGCGCCCCGACGCCAAGCTCGGCATCGGGCCGTACATCAAGGATGGTTTCTACTTCGACTTCGACGTCGCTGAGCCGTTCACTCCCGAGGATCTCAAGGCCCTCGAGAAGATGATGCTGAAGATCGTCAACCAGAACCAGAAGTTCGTACGCCGTGTCGTCTCTCCGGAGCAGGCGCGCGAGGCCATGGCGCAGGAGCCGTACAAGCTGGAACTGCTCGGCAAGGCCGACTCCGCTGACTCCGCGGGCGAGGGCGTGAATGTCGAGGTGGGTGCCGGCGATATCACCGTCTACGACAATGTGGACCGCAAGAGCGGGGAGACCGTCTGGTGCGATCTCTGCCGCGGTCCGCACCTGCCCAATACCAAGCTCATCTCCAACGCTTTTGCCCTGACCCGTTCGTCAGCGGCCTACTGGCTGGGAGACCAGAACAACAAGCCGCTGCAGCGCATCTACGGCACCGCCTGGCCCACCAAGGAAGACCTCAAGGCCTACCAGGAGCGCCTGGCCGAGGCGGAGCGCCGCGACCACCGCAAGCTCGGCGCGGAGCTGGACCTGTTCTCCTTCCCGGACGAGCTCGGATCCGGCCTGCCCGTGTTCCATCCGAAGGGCGGCGTGATCAAGCGCGAGATGGAGGACTACGTCCGCCGTCGGCACATCGAAGAAGGCTTCGAGTACGTGGGGACCCCGCATATCTCCAAGGACGGCCTCTTCCACACCTCGGGCCACCTGCCGTACTACGCGGACACCATGTTCCCGGCCCTGCACGTGGACGAGGAACGGGACGAGGACGGCAACATCACCAAGCCTGGTCAGGACTACCGGCTCAAGGCGATGAACTGCCCGATGCACAACCTGATCTTCCGCTCGCGCGGACGTTCCTACCGTGAGCTGCCCTTGCGGCTCTTCGAATTCGGGCATGTCTACCGCTACGAGAAGTCCGGCGTGGTCCACGGTCTGACCCGCGTGCGTGGTTTCGCGCAGGACGACTCGCACTCCTACGTGACCAAGGAGCAGGCCCCGGCGGAGGTGGAGCACCTGCTCGGCTTCATGCTCTCGCTGCTGCGCGACTTCGGCATGGACGATTTCTACCTGGAGCTCTCCACCCGGGACCCCGAGTCGGACAAGTTCATCGGCAGCGATGAGCAGTGGGCCGAGGCCACCGAGGTGTTGGAACGCGTGGCGACCGAGTCCGGAGTCGAACTGGTACCGGACCCCGGTGGAGCCGCCTTCTACGGCCCGAAGATCTCGGTGCAGGCGAAGGACGCGATCGGCCGCACCTGGCAGATGGGCACGGTGCAGTACGACTTCAACCAGCCAGCACGCTTCGGCCTGGAGTACCAGGCTGCCGATGGCACCCGCCAGGAACCCGTGATGATCCATGCCGCCAAGTTCGGCTCGATCGAACGCTTCCTGGGCGTGCTGACCGAGCACTACGCGGGAGCATTCCCGGCGTGGCTTGCTCCGGTCCAGGTCGTCGCGATCCCGGTCGCTGAGGCCTTCAACGACTACCTCTACGACGTCGCCGCCAAGCTCAAGAAGCAGGGCATCCGCGTCGAGGTGGACTCCTCCAGCGATCGCTTCCCGAAGAAGATCCGTACCGCCAGCAAGGACAAGATCCCCTTCGTCCTCATCGCCGGTGGCGAGGACGCGGAGAACGGCGCGGTCTCGTTCCGCTTCCGTGACGGCAGCCAGGAGAACGGCGTCGCCGTGGATGAGGCCGTCCGCCGCATCGTCGAGGCCGTGAAGAACAGGACCAACCAGTAATGACGGAGTCCACAGGCGCCATCCCGGCGAACGGCGGTCAGTCCGCGGCAGATGAATCCGTCACGGATGACTTCCAGCTGGCCGGGGTGCCGGACGCGTTCCAGCGCCTGTGGACTCCTCATCGCATGGCCTACATCAAGGGCGGTCAGGAGCAGTTCGACCACCCGGACGCCTGTCCGTTCTGTGTCGGCCCGTCCCGCAGCGATGAGGACTCACTCATCGTGCACCGTGGCCGGCTCTGCTACGTGGTGCTGAATCTGTACCCGTACAACCCCGGGCACGTCCTGATCAATCCGTACCGGCATGTCTCCTTCTACACCGATCTCACAGTCGAGGAGACCGCCGAGTTCTCCGCTTTGACCCAGACGGCCATCCGCGTCCTGCGGAAGGTCTCCGGACCGGGCGGGTTCAACATCGGCATGAACCAGGGCAAGGTCGGGGGAGCGGGGATTTCCGAGCACCTCCACCAGCACGTGGTCCCACGGTGGGGAGGCGATGGGAACTTCCTGCCCATCATCGCCCAGACCAAGGCCATCACCCAGACTCTGGGCGAGGTGCGCGAACTGATGGCGCAGGCGTGGCCCGCTGATTCCGCACCCGACGGCGAGGACGGCTGACCCTCATGCTCAACCGTGGCGCGCGTGCTTTCTTCACGCGCCTCTTCACCCCGCTCGCAAAAGCCCTGCTGAAGGCCGGTATCGGGCCGGACACCGTGACGATCACGGGAACACTCGGAGCCGTGGTCTCGGCGCTGGTGCTTTATCCGATGGGGCAGCTGTTCTGGGGCACCGTCGCAATCACGGTCTTCGTCTTCTCCGACGTGGTGGACGGGATCATGGCCAGGCTGTCCGGCCGTCACAGCATCTGGGGGAGCTTCCTGGACTCCACCCTGGACCGCCTGGTGGACGGGGTACTGTTCGGCTCGGTGGCCTTCTGGTTCTTCACGGGTGGCGGGAACCCGGTCATCGGCGGCACCGCTCTGGCCTGCCTGGTGCTGGGAACTCTTGTCTCCTATGCGCGGGCCAAGGCCGAGTCACTCGGTTTCGAATGCAATGTGGGCATCGCCGAACGCGCCGAACGGCTCTTGGCGCTACTGCTCATGACCGGTCTGACGGGACTGGGCCTGCCAGAGGTCGTGCTGCTGGTGACGTTGCTGCTTCTGGCGGTGGCCTCGTTGATCACCATCGGCCAGCGGATGGCCACGGTGCACCGTCAGGCGTCGCAGCCCGCGAAATGACTCCTGCAGGACGTCATCCGTGAGGCACTCTGTTACGCGTGTTCTTCTCGGTCCTCGAGCCCCTGCTCCCGCGTAATAGACTTTGTTCTTAAGTGGTAGCAGCCACCGGTCGGGGGACATGCGTGGGGTTGACCGCATGTCCCGTGACGTACGTCTTTCTCTGATACCCATAGGGGTTTTTGTGTCTACAGCTGAACTGAACGGCGAAAACACCAACGGCAGCGCCGCCGATGCGAAGCAGCGAATCGTGACCGGCAGCAGCCGGGTCAAGCGCGGCATGGCGGATATGCTCAAGGGCGGCGTCATCATGGACGTCGTGAACGTCGAGCAGGCCCGCATCGCCGAGGATGCCGGCGCCGTCGCCGTCATGGCTCTCGAGCGCGTCCCCGCGGACATCCGCGCACAGGGCGGCGTGTCCCGCATGTCCGACCCGGACATGATCGACCAGATCATCGGGGCCGTGTCCATCCCGGTCATGGCGAAGGCCCGCATCGGCCACTTCGTCGAGGCCCAGGTCCTGCAGTCCCTCGGCGTCGACTACATCGACGAGTCTGAGGTTCTGACCCCGGCCGACTACGTCAACCACATCGACAAGTGGGCCTTCGACGTTCCCTTCGTCTGCGGTGCGACCAACCTGGGCGAGGCTCTGCGTCGTATCAACGAGGGCGCGGCCATGATCCGGTCCAAGGGCGAGGCCGGCACCGGCGACGTCTCCAACGCCACGGGACACATGCGCAAGATCCGTTCCGAGATCGCCAAGCTCTCCGCCCTGCCCGAGGATGAGCTCTATGTGGCGGCCAAGGAACTCCAGGCCCCGTACGAGCTGGTCAAGGAAGTCGCCGCGACCGGCAAGCTGCCCGTGGTGCTCTTCACCGCAGGCGGCATCGCCACCCCGGCCGACGCCGCCATGATGATGCAGCTCGGCGCCGACGGCGTGTTCGTCGGCTCCGGCATCTTCAAGTCCGGCAACCCGGCCCAGCGTGCCGCCGCCGTCGTGAAGGCCACCACCTTCTTCGACGACGCCGATGTCATCGCCAAGGTCTCCCGCGGCCTCGGTGAGGCCATGGTCGGCATCAACGTGGACGAGCCTGCGCGCTCCATCCAGTTCGCCGAGCGCGGCTGGTAGGCCTCCTCATTGAACGACGACGGCGGCCGGTCACCTTCGCGAAGGTGACCGGCCGCCGTCGTTCATCCATTGCTGCGTGGTTGTCGTTTTGAGCACTCAAAACGACAACCACGCAGCAATCGATGGGGGTGGAGGGGAGAACCGTCAGGCGAGGCCGCGGCGCTTCAGCAGGGGTGCGACGTCGGCGTCTCTGCCTCGGAAGGCACGGAAGCTCTCCAGCGGTTCACGGCTGTTGCCGCGGCTCAGGAGCTCTTCCCTGAAGTGCTCGCCGTTCTTCCGGCTGAGACCGCCGTTCTCGCGGAACCATTCGACCGTGTCGGCGTCCAGCACTTCGCTCCAGATGTAGGAGTAGTAGCCTGCGGCGTACCAGCCGCCCGCGAAGATGTGCTGGAAGTAGCCGGAACGGTAGCGCGGCGGGACCAGCTCCCAGGCCAGCCCCGCGCTCTCGAGCGAGGCCTGTTCGAACTGTTCGACGTCGTCGGGCACTCCGCCGGTGCCGAAGGAGTGCCAGGCCAGATCCAGCAGCGCCGCGCCCAGGTACTCCATGGTGCCGAAGCCCTGGCCCCAGAGGCTCGCATCGTCGAGCCGCTTGAGCACGGCAGGATCCAGGGGCTCGCCCGTTTCGTGATGCTTCCCGTAGCTCTCCAGCACCTCGGGGTCGAACATCCACATCTCGTTGACCTGGGACGGGTACTCGACGAAGTCCCGCGGGACATTCGCCCCGGAGAACCGCGGGTACTTCACCCGGGACAGCAGACCGTGCAGGGCATGGCCGAACTCGTGGAAGACGGTGCGCAGCTCATCCAGGGTCAGCAGGGCCGGCTCGCCTTCTGCAGGCCGGGCGACGTTAAGGGTGTTGAACACCACCGGGGACGTTCCGGCGAAGGTCGACTGCTCCACCAGAGAGTTCATCCAGGCGCCGCCGCGCTTGGACGGACGGGTGAAATAGTCACCCAGGAACAGGCCCAGGGGAGTGCCGTCCTCTTCGAAGACCTCCCAGACCCTGACATCCGGGTGGTAGGCCGTCAGATCGGTGCGTTCGGTGAAGCTGAGGCCGAAGAGCTTGCCCGCGGCGAAGAAGATGCCGTTCTCGATCACATTGTTCAGCTCGAAGTACGGGCGCAGGCCCTGTTCGTCCACCTGGAAGCGCTCGTTGCGGACGCGGTCGGAATGGAACTGCCAATCGGCGGCGGTCAGCTCACCTCCGGCGGAAGCGGAGAGGGCTTCGGCTTCGGCGCCCGCATTGGCCCGGGCCGCGGGTGCCATACGGTGGAGCATGTCCAGCACGGGGCGCAGTCCTGGTGCCGTCTGATTCTGGACGGCGAGCTCGGCGTAGTCGCTGAAGCCCAGCAGTTCCGCCTTCTCCGCACGCAGGCGCGCCTGTTCCAGGATGTTCGTGCGGACGTCCAAGGGGCCGTCCTGCACGCCGCGACCCGTGGAATTGCTCAGCAGCGTGGCGCGGGTACCGGGTTCCTCCAGAATGGAAAGCGCCGGCTGGCTGCTCGGCTGGATGAGGGGCACCAGATATCGCCCCTCGTGCCCGGCCTCCGCCGCGGACTGAGCAGCGGAACGGACGGCGTCGTCGTCCATGCCGCGCAGTTCAGCGGCCGTCTCCACGACCAGGGCTCCGGCGTTGACAGCCTCCTTCGCCTTCTGAGAGAACTCCGTGCCGAGGGCCGAGAGGCGGCTGTTGATTTCGCGGAGGCGTCCCTGACCGGCCTCGTCCAGGCCGATGCCGGCCAAGCGGAACACCCGGAGGTAGTCCTCCAGGAGGCGGGCGTCCTCACCGTCGAGGCCGGAGCCGTCGACCGCGGCGAAGCGGGTGTAGAGCGGGCCGTTGAGGTAGATCCCGTCCTCGTGCTCGGCCATGAGCTTGGTGATCTCGGTGTCCAACGCGTCGAGTTCCGCGCTGCCGTCGGCTCCCACCACGGTCTCGAAGGCACGTACGGCCCGGTCGAGTAGATCACCTGAACGCTCCATTGCGAGCACGGTGTTCTCGAAGTCGGCGGGCTGGGGGTTCGCAACGATGGCCGCGATCTCCTCGCGGTGCTCGTGGAGGCCTTGCTGAACGGCTTCCTGATAGTGCTCCGGACGGAGCTCCGCGAAAGGGGTCAGCCCATACGGCAGTGTGCTGGGCGCGAGGAGTGGATTAGTCATGAAACGACCATTTCACAGCTATGGCGCAGCTCACAAGAGCGACGCTCCTCGATGACAGAATGGGACGGAAAGGGGGCGTTCATGAGGATCGCTATCATCGGGGCCGGAATCGTGGGACTCACGGCCGCTGCGGGACTTTCCCGGCTGGGCTTGCGGCCAGAAGTGTTCGAGAAGGCACCCGCCGACACGGTCGCCGGGGCAGGCATCTCCTTGTTTCCTTCCGCGCGGAAAGCATTCGCCCGCCTCGGGCTGGCCGAGGGGTACGACTCCCTTCCGCACGGACCGGCAGCGGATCTCCGAACGGCCATGAGACGCCCGGACGGCTCGATCAGATTCGCCTTCCCGGCAGCGGTCAGGCCGGATGTCCGCATGCACCATCGTGAGGAGCTGAGAGACTTCCTGCTCGCCGAATGCGCCGGAGTGCGGTTCCACTGGGGCACCAGGGCCACCGTGCTCGACGACGGCGGTCCTCTGCGCCGGGCGGAACTCGCCACGGATCCGGGCGGAACCAGCCAATGGGATCTGATTCTCGCCGCGGACGGACTGCGCAGTCCCACCCGCACGATGCTGGGTCTGGACCCCGGCCTGAGATATACGGGCTACAGTGCGTGGCGCGGTGTGACGGCGGCGGCGATGGGCACTCAGGGCACGGCCGGTGAGGACTGGGGCGACGGGCAGCGTTTCGGCACCGTTCCGCTGGGGGACGGCCGCGTGTACTGGTTCGCCGTCACGTCGAGTCAGGAGGGCAGGACGGCGACGACACGAGGTTTCGGCAGCGAGCGGGAAGCCGCGCTGGCCGAGTTCCAGGACTGGTATCCGACGGCCCGTGGATTGATCGCGGGAACGGAACCCGGTGCGGTGCTCCGGCACGATCTCTATGACCTTCGTGAACCCTTGAACCGTTTTCACCGGGGGAGGGTCGCGTTGCTCGGCGACGCGGCGCATGCCATGACGCCCGATCTCGGGCGGGGCGCCGGAACCGGTCTGGACGATGCGGCCGAACTCGTCGGCTTGCTGAGGGCCTCTGGGGCGGGTGATCCGGATGGCGAGACAGTGAACCGGATCCTGAGCCGCTACTCTCAGCGGCGTGCTCCGCGGGCCGCGCGGATGCTGCTGGCCTCCCGCTGGATGGGCAGGCTGGCCCAGCGGCGTCGTGGCGATCGATGACTGACAGGACGGGAAAGGGCCCCGCCGGGTGATCCGGCGGGGCCCTTCGACGTGCTCGGCTCAGGCTTCGGTGACCACCAGGGACATCGGAGTCGCCTGCGAACCCTGACCCTGCGGGTTGTCCTTGAACATCCCGGCGATGGTCTCCGTGGGCAGTGCGGTGTCGTGACCCATGACGACGACGCCGAGGTCGTTGGCGTCCATGATCGCCACGCCGCCGAAGTTCTCCACGGCCTCTGCCGGGAGGGCGGCGCGAATGGAGGCGCTCAGGCTGCGGGCGACCCCTTCCGGATCCTTCGGGGCGAGCTTCACGGAATTGCTCGCGGCCCCGAGGCTGTACGGCGTCGCGCCGTCGATCGCATTGATGTTGTGTCCGACGACGTCGTAGAAGACGCCGCTCTTGCCCTGGAACTTGCCCACCACGGAGGCCAGCGCGGCCTTGACGATGAGGGGCAGGCCCACCTCGTTGATGGCGATCTGCATCGACCAGGGGCTGCCGAGTCCGATGCCGGCGGGCGTACGCGTCACGAACTTGCTGAGCACGCGGGCCGCAGGAGAGACCTTGATCTCCCAGACCGGGAAGGAACGGCCCTGGGTGATGGCCACGATCTTCTCACTCACCAGCAGATACCACTTGCGGCCATCGGCACGAGCTGCCTCGACGGCGGCACGGGCTTCGGCGGGCGCCGTATCGAGACCGGCGAAGAAACGCTCGGGGTACTGGGTCACGGCGGGTGCCAGCTCGGTGTCCTTGGCGAAGACCTGGGTCTGCAGCGGGAACCGCAGGAAGGCCGTCCCCGCGGACTCGATGGCCAATTCCTTGCCCGGGTTCGGCTCATAGTCGCTTTTGTTGAGCTTCACATCCGCCGGGGTCTCATCCTGGTCGATGAACTCGCGGAACCACAGTTCGACGTTCATGAGACGCCAGAACACCATGGTGTCGGCGTCGTTCTTGTCGTTGAGGTACTCCTCGAAAGCCGTCAGCACCGCTTCGCGATTCCAGTACGGCCGGTTGTAGAAGGAGTTGGACATGAAGATCTTGTAGATCCGCTCATTCATCAGCTTGAACCACTCCGCCTCCGGAGTGGTGAAACCGATCTTGTTGCGGCGGTTGCTGATCTTCTCCGGCAGCAGGCCGCGTGTGGCATCGCGCAGGATGCGCTTGTTCCAGCCGCCCTTGATGATGGCTTCGTCGGAGAGGCTGAAGAGGAACTTCACCACTTCCTTGTCCAGGAACGGCACACGGCCTTCCAAGGAGAAGCGCATGGTGTTCTTGTCCTCGTAGCGCAGCAGTGACGGCAGCGACTTGTGGAAGAGATCGTCGATCAGACGGAGCTTCATGTTGTCCGGGACGTTGCTGAACTTCTCACCGCGGTGCGCAGAGGTGAAGTCCTTGTTCAGCAGCTGCCCCATGCCGAGCTGCTTCTTGGCGGTCAGCTTCGACTTCAGGCGGAAGCGGCCCAGCCGGTAGAAGATGTCCAGGGACTGGCCCGCCTCACGGATGAGCGTGCGGTAGTCGCCGGCCTTCTTGAGCTGACGCAGGTAGGCGAAGTAGTACGGGATGTACCCGGCCATCATCTCGTCGGCACCCTGACCGTCCAGCAGCACGGTCACATGCTTGCTGGCCTCCTTCATGACGCAGTACTGCGCGTAGGGACCGGAGGAGATGATGGGTTCCTCCATGGTGCGGACGAAGTCGTCCAGGTCCTCGTTGAAACCTTCCGGCGTGGGCAGGATCTTGTGGGCCTGGATGTTGCCGCTGCACTTGGCGATCGCGGCGTCCGCGTAGTGCTCCTCATCGTTGATCGAGTTGGGGAACACGGCGCTGAAGGTGTTCTGCTTGGCGCCGATCGAATCGACGGCGTCGGCGTGCTCCTGCATCAGCTTGTTGATGGTGACCACCACTGCGGAGGAATCCAGGCCTCCGGAGAGGGCGGAACCGACAGGGACTTCCGACTTCAGACGCATCCGCACGGCCTCGGTGAAGCGCTGCCGGTACTCGTCGGTGACTTCCGGCGTGTACGGACGGTTCTGTGTGGAGAGCTCTTCGAGTTCCTGGCGCAGACGTGTGAACGTCTCGATCGTGAACCGGCCGGTGGCGTTGTCGATCGTCATCATCTCGCCCGGCATCAGCTTGTTCACGCCGGCGAAGAACGTCTCGGCGCTGTCATCGTGAATCCGGTACTGCAGGTAACGGTAGAGGATGCGCTCGTTCGGGGCGGCCTTCAGCTCGCCGGTGGCCAGGATCGGCTTGATCTCCGAGGCGAAGAGCACCTTCGGGGCTTCGTCCGTGCCTACATTGGCCCAGTAGAGCGGTTTGATGCCGAAGTGGTCGCGGGCGAGGACCGTGACATTGCGCTTCTTATCCAGGATGGCGAGACCGAACATGCCGTTGAAGCGGTCGAAAGCCTCGGTGCCCCACTGCTCATAGGACTGCAGCACCACTTCAGTGTCCGACTGGGTGCGGAAGCTGCGGCCCAGAGCTTCGAGTTCCGCGCGCAGCTCCAGGTAGTTGTAGACCTCGCCGTTGTAGACCAGCACGGTGTCGCCGTCGGCGCTGATCATCGGCTCCTGGCCGTGCGCGACGTCGATGATCGACAAACGGCGGTGCGCGAGTCCCACGTTCGCCTCGGTGAAGTAGCCCTCACCGTCGGGGCCCCGATGGACGATGCAGGCGCTCATGGCCTTGAGCATCTCCTCGTTCTCCCCAAAGCCGTGGTAACCGGCGATTCCGCACATACTGCGCACCTCTTCAATCGATAACAGGTCCTCACCCATGCTACTGGCTGAGCGGGCCCGGACCGGCGAGCGACGGAGGGTCGGGAAGGTCACAACTCGGCGGCCAGGGCGCATGTCCCCATGAGAAGGCCGGTGAGAGCCGCGTACTAAACTGTTGCAGTGCAGAATCCTCCCCATGACACCCCGCTCGTCGGCGTCCTGGCGCTCCAGGGCGACTTCCGCGAACACCTCCATGCGGCCGAGACGGTCGGCGCCCGTGCCATCGCCATTCGCCGGCCTGCCGAGCTCGCCGCAGTCGACGGCCTGATCATCCCTGGCGGCGAGTCGACCGCCATCGACAAGCTGGCCCGTGCGTTCGAACTCGCGGACCCCTTGAGGGAACGCATCGCCGAGGGCATGCCCGTCTACGGATCCTGCGCAGGAATGATCCTGCTGGCCGATCGGCTCCAGGACCCGACGCTGGATCTTTCGGGCCGTCCGCAGGGGACCTTCGGCGGCATCGACATGACCGTGCGGCGCAACGCCTTCGGCCGTCAGCGGGAATCGTTCGAGGTCGACCTCGACTTCGGTGGACTGGACTTCTCCGCGGGGCGTGCGGGCGACGGCGTCGCTCCCGTTCACGCCGTCTTCATCCGCGGGCCCTGGGTGGAAGAGGTCGGTGACGGGGTCGAGATCCTCGCCCAATTGCATCCCGACGAAATGCCCTCCGCGGCCACCGTCGATTCACGAGCTAGAATTGTTGCGGTTCGCTCTGGCAACGCGCTGGCCACGTCCTTCCACCCTGAGGTGACGGGGGAGCTGCGCGTTCACGAACTGTTCATCCGGATGATCAAAGGAGAAGCGTAGGCATGTCGGGCCACTCCAAATGGGCTACCACCAAGCACAAGAAGGCCGTGATCGACGGCAGGCGTGCCAAGGCGTTCGCCAAGTTCATCAAGAACATCGAGGTCGCATCGCGGATGGGCGGGCCGGATCTCTCCGGTAACCCGGCGTTGGACCTGGCCGTCTCCAAGGCCAAGAAGAACTCCGTCCCGAATGACAACATCGACCGCGCCATCAAGCGTGGTGCCGGTCTGACGGGCGAGGTCGTCGACTACACCGAGATCACCTATGAAGCCCGTGGTCCTCAGGGCTCCGCACTGCTCATCGAGTGCCTCACGGACAACAAGAACCGCGCAGCCTCCGAAGTCCGTCTCGCCATCACCCGTAACGGCGGCACCGTGGCCGACCCCGGTTCGGTGGCGTACCTCTTCACCCGTCGCGGCGTCGTCAGCCTGCCCAAGAACGGCCTGAGCGAGGACGATCTCCTCATGGCCGTCCTCGAGGCCGGTGCCGATGAGGTCAAGGATCAGGGGGAGAACTGGGAGATCCACTCGGAGCCCGGAGATCTGCAGCCGATCCGCGACGCTCTCAACGAGGCCGGCATCGAGTATGAGACCGATGAGGCCGAGTTCATCCCCTCCATGCAGGTTGAGCTGGATCTGGAAGGCGCCAAGAAGTTCCTGAAGCTCGTGGACGCCCTTGAGGAGCTGGACGACGTCCAGAACGTCTACACGAACGCCGACCTGAGCGAAGAAGTCCAGGCTCAGCTCGAGGCCGAGTAGTCATCGCCGTCGTTCTGGGGCCATGCGCATGAGCCTGCGCGTGCTGGGTGTGGACCCGGGCCTGACCCGTTGCGGTCTGGGTGTCGTCGACGTCGCGGGGGACCGGCGAGCCACCATGGTTGCGGTCTCGGTCGTCGGGACGTCAGCGGATCAGCCGCTGGATGCCCGCCTGCTGGTGATCGCCAATGCCATCGACGAATGGCTGGATCGGCACACCCCCGACGTCGTCGCCATCGAGCGGGTCTTCTCGCAGCAGAACGTCAGTACGGTCATGGGCGTCGCCCAGGTCTCAGGCGTGGTGATCGCGGCGGCCGCCCGCCGCGGCATTCCCGTCGCGCTGCATACGCCCTCCGAGGTGAAAGCGGCCGTGACCGGCAGTGGGCGGGCCAATAAAGAGGCGGTCACCAAGCTGGTCACCAAGATCCTCCGGCTCTCCGAGGCTCCTCGTCCGGCCGATGCCGCCGACGCCCTGGCCTTGGCGATCACCCACGCCTGGCGGGCGGGCAGCGGGGCCGCGGTCGCGAGTTCCGGACCCGGCCGGGACTCCCTGACGCCGGCGCAGCGTGCGTGGGCGGAAGCGGAAGCCCGGGCGCGGCGCGGACGCTGAGCTTCCGGGTGTCTTGCTAGGCTTTTCGTAGAAATGTTCGAATGGCAGACATCCTATTGAGGGGTTAACACACGTGATCAGCTCGCTCCGTGGCACCGTGGCGCATCTCGGCCTGTCCAGCGCTGTCCTGGAAGTCGGGGGAGTCGGCATGGCAGTGCAGGCCACGCCGCAGACGCTCTCCGCACTCCGGCTCGGCGAAGAGGCCAGAGTGAGCACGGCCTTGATCGTGCGGGAGGACTCGCTGACGCTTTTCGCCTTCGCCGACGACGACGAGCGTGAGGTCTTCGACATCCTCCTCACTGTGAGCGGGGTGGGCCCGAGGCTGGCGCTGGCGGTGCTCGCCGTGCTGGATCCCGAATCGATCCGGGTGGCGGCTCACACCGAGGACAGCAAGGCGTTCACCAAGGTCCCCGGCATCGGTCCCAAGGTCGCGGGTCGCATCGTGCTGGAGCTGAAGGGCAAACTGGTGCCGCATGGTACCGGCGAGTCCGGTCCCGTCGCGGTCGTCACGGCCGGGACGGAAGCCTGGAAGCCGCAGGTCGTTGAGGCGCTCAGCAGTCTTGGCTGGAGCGAGAAGGACGCATCGGCCACCGTGGATAAGGCGCTGAAGGACAGTCCCGGGTTGGCTGAACGAGGCGATGTCCCGGAGATCCTCCGCGCCACCCTGCGGTGGCTTGGCCAGGACGGTGCCAGGATGAGGGGCGGACGTGGCTGAGAACCCCTTGGTCGACGGCGGCGAAGAGCCTGAAGAGCGGGCCATCGAGGCCGCTCTGCGGCCCCGTCACCTCGATGACTTCGTCGGGCAGGGCCGGGTCCGGCGACAACTGAAACTGGTCCTTGACGCGTCCCGGCTTCGTGGCAAGAGCGCCGACCATGTGCTGCTGTCGGGCCCCCCCGGGCTCGGCAAGACGACCCTCGCCATGATCATCGCAGCCGAGATGAACGCCCCCTTGCGGATCAGCAGCGGCCCCGCGATCCAGCACGCCGGGGACCTCGCCGCGATCCTCTCCTCGCTCAGCGAGGGCGAAGTCCTCTTCCTCGATGAGATCCACCGTATGTCGCGGCCGGCGGAGGAAATGCTGTACATGGCCATGGAGGACTTCCGTGTGGACATCGTGGTCGGCAAAGGCGCCGGGGCCACGGCCATCCCGCTGGATCTCCCGCCGTTCACCCTGGTGGGGGCGACCACTCGCGCAGGCCTCCTCCCGGGGCCGTTGCGTGACCGTTTCGGTTTCACCGGTCATCTGGAGTTCTACACCGTCGAAGAGCTGGAACTCGTGCTGCGCCGCTCCGCGGGACTGCTGGACCTGAAGGTCTCCTCGGCGGGCTTCCACGAGATCGCCGGACGGTCCCGGGGTACGCCCCGTATCGCGAACCGCCTGCTTCGTCGTGTCAGGGACTGGGCTCTTGTGCACGGAACGGAACAGATCGATGCCCGGGCGGCCGGCGCGGCCCTCGATATGTACGAGGTGGATTCGCGTGGCCTGGACCGGTTGGACCGCTCCGTGCTGGAAGCGCTCGTGACCAAATTCGGCGGGGGACCGGTGGGCCTGTCCACCCTCGCGATCGCGGTGGGCGAGGAACCCGAGACGGTGGAGACCGTCGCCGAGCCGTTCCTGGTGCGTGAGGGATTGATGGGCCGTACTCCTCGGGGCCGGATCGCCATGGCGGCCGCCTGGACGCACTTGGGCTTCGCGGTTCCGGACGGTGTGTTCGGCCAGGAACAGCTCACGGCGGCGGGGCTGACGGAGGAGTCGTTCCAGCCGGTCCTGCTCGAAGACGAGGGACTGCTCTAGTCGGGCGCGTTGGCGCTTTCACCGTGCCCCAGGGTTTTCCCTTTAGACTGTTATGACGCCCGCCACCTCCGGGTGCGGGAACCGCATGTCTGAAACGCGACGAATGGAAGTGATCCGTGGATCCCACAATGCTCTTGATGCTGGCCGCCTTGGCGGTGCTCATGTTCCTCATGATGCGCAGGAACAAGAAGACGCAGCAGCAGCAGAAGGAGATGCAGTCCAAGTTCGGTCCCGGTGTGGATGTCATGACGAGCTTCGGCCTCTTCGGCACCATCCGCTCCATCGATGAGGAAGAGAACAAGGTCGTCCTGGAGCTCTCTCCCGGCAACCTGGCCACGGTGCACCGTCAGGCCGTCACCAAGGTCGTCGAGCCGCCGGTCCCTGCAGAGGCTGATGCCGATGCCGAGCCCGCGCTCACCGAGACCGTGGAGGCCCCCGCGCTCAAGGCGGACAGCACTCCCGACGTCGTCGTGCAGGATGAGAATGGACTCTCCGCTGAGAAGCTGGCGGCAGAGTCGCCCGAGGAGACGCTCAAGCGTCTCAACGGTGAGAGCAAGTAAGTAGACCCTGAACGTTCCCGTGGCTCTGCCACGCATCCCAAAGGATCCCATCAATGGCTAAGACCGGCCCCACAAGGGTGGCGCGCAGAACGCTGCTCTGGCTTGTCGCATTGCTCCTGGCCATGACCGCGGTCATGGCCGGAGGAGCACTCTCCGGCGCTTCAAGCTGGACCCCCAAACTGGCACTCGATCTCGAGGGCGGAACCCAGATGATCCTGGCGCCCAAGGTCGAAGGCAGTGCCTCGGTGAATGCCGATCAGCTCAACCAGGCGGTGGAGATCATCCGCCAGCGTGTGGACGGTTCCGGCGTCTCCGAGTCGGAGATCAGCACCCAGGGCGGCCGCAATGTGGTCGTAGCCATGCCGGGTACCCCGTCCAAGGAAACACGCGATCTGATCCAGGCCTCCGCGGACATGAACTTCCGCCCGGTCATCACCTCCGGTGCCGGAACCCCGGTGCCGGAGGCGCAGCGCACTCCCGCCAGCAAGATCCCGAAGCCGACCACTCCGAAGAACGCCAGCGACACCGCCTGGCTGACCGCGGATGTCGTCAAGGAGTTCGAGGCGATGGACTGCGCGTCCCTGGACAAGGGCGGGGCACAGCGCTCCGATCCGAGCAAGCCACTGGTGACCTGCCAGGCGGCCCAGGACGGTCAGCCCGCTGTGAAGTACGTGCTGGGTCCGGTCGAGGTCAAGGGCCAGGACATCGTCACGTCCTCCTATGGTCTTCAGCAGGGCCGCCAGGGCGCGGTGACCAACGAGTGGGCCGTCAACATCCAGTTCAACGATGAGGGCACCCGCGTCTTCAAAGACGTCACCCAGCGGCTGAACCAGTTCTACGTCCAGGCCGGCGGCGATTCGGGGACCGATCCGCGTTCCCAGTTCGCGATCGTTCTGGATGACAAGGTGCTCTCGGCACCGCGTTCCCTCGCGGTGATCACCGACGGGCGTCCGCAGATCACGGGCAACTTCACCGAGGCCAGTGCCAAGACGCTGTCCGATCAGCTGCGCTACGGAGCTCTCCCTATCAGCTTCGAGATCCAGTCCGAGGAGCAGATCTCCGCGACGCTGGGTGGCGAGCAGCTGAAGATGGGTCTGATCGCGGGTCTGATCGGTCTGATCCTGGTGGTCATCTACTCGCTCTTCCAGTACCGCGCCCTCGGTTTCGTGACCGTGGTATCGCTGCTGGTGGCGGGTGTCCTGACCTATCTGGCGATCACGCTGCTCGGCTGGGCGCAGAACTACCGGCTCTCCTTGGCCGGTGTGGCGGGCCTGATCGTGGCCATCGGGCAGACCGCGGACTCGTTCATCGTGTACTTCGAACGCATCCGCGACGAATTGCGCGAGGGCCGTGGCCTGGTGGCGGCCGTGGAGAACGGCTGGCGAAGGGCCAAGCGCACCGTGCTGGCCTCAAAGGCCGTGAACCTGCTCGCCGCCGTCGTGCTCTACTTCGTCGCGGTGGGCAATGTGCGAGGGTTCGCCTTCACGCTCGGCCTGACCGCCATCGCGGACCTCCTGGTCGTGTTCCTCTTCACCCACCCGACGCTGCTGCTTCTGGCCCGTACCCGCTTCTTCGGCGAGGGCCATCGCTTCTCGGGCCTTGATCCGAGAAGCCTCGGCGCGATCCCGTTGTACCGCGGTGCGGGCCGCATCCGCCGTCCCGACGAGCTCGAGCCGGTCGGCGCGGGCGCGCCGGCACGCAAGAGCGGTGCCCGGGCGGAGGCCGAACGACGGCTCACCATCGCCGAGCGCCGCCAGGCCGAACGTGAGGCCGCCCTCGGGGCGGACGAGTCCGGAAAGGACGGTCAGTGACCATGTCGACAGTCTTCGCACGTTTCGGCAACGAGCTCTACACGGGCAAGCGTTCCTACGACTTCGTGGGGCGCAAGAAGATCTGGATGCTCATCGCGGGCGCCCTGGTGGTGCTGTCCATCCTGGTTCCCGTGCTCAAGGGCGGGTTCAATCTGGGCATCGATTTCCGCGGCGGATCGGAATTCACGGTCTCCAAGGTCAAATCGACCGATCAGCGCCTCGGTGAGGACGCCGTCCGCCAGGTGGTTCAGGGTGCCGCTCCGCGCGTCGCCAACATCGCCGGTGACACCATGCGTATCCAGACCGACAAGCTCAGCGATCAGCAGACCTTGCAGCTCAAGGAAGGCCTGGCCAAGGCCTACGGTGTCGGCCCGGACCAGGTCACGTCCACCTTCGTGGGCCCGACCTGGGGCGCGGATGTGAGCCAGCAGGCTCTTATCGGTCTGATCGTCTTCGTCGTTCTGGCGGCGGTGCTCATGGCGCTGTACTTCAGAACATGGAAGATGTCTTTGGCGGCCATCGCGGGTATGGCGGTGACGCAGATCATCACGGCCGGCGTCTTCGCGATCAGTGACTTCGAGGTCACCCCGAGTGCCATCATCGGCTTCCTGACCGTGCTCAGTTATTCGCTCTACGACATCGTGGTGGTCTTCGACAAGATCCGTGAGAACACCGCGGACCTGGCGACCTCCACACGGCGGACCTTCGCCGACGAGGTCAACCTGGCCGTCAACCAGACCCTCGTGCGCTCCATCAACACGAGCATGGTGGCCGTCCTCCCCGTGGCGGCGATCCTGTTCATCGGAGCCGGGCTGCTGGGTGCTGGAACACTCCGGGACCTCTCGCTGGCGCTCTTCGTGGGCATCATCGTGGGCACGCTGGCAACGCTGTTCGTCGCTGCACCGCTCTACGCCTGGCTTCGCGAGGGCGAGGCATCCCTGAAGGCTCAGGCGGAGAAGGTCCGGCTGCGGCGCGACCGTGCTGAGGCCGTCGGCGCCTGATACCGCAGTGCTCCTCCACCGAGGGCCGCTTCCACCTGGTGTGGAAGCGGCCCTCGGTGCGTTTAAGCTGGTCGGGCGGCGTAGAATTGACGAATTAACTCCCTGGGGAAGGAACAACTGTGGTGGATGGTTCTGTATCGGGTCCCACACCGGATGAGCAGGGGCGGATCGCCGCGCCCGCAGCCGGGGACCCCGGGGAACCGTCGACGACGCTGGACGGTTCGCTGGAACCGGCACCGGGGCACACCGTGGTCGGCGTCCCCGTCGACAACTCGGCGGCCAAAGCCACCTTCCCCGGACGCCGCGAGCGGACCCTGTCCCGGCTGGCGCGCCTCACGGGCCGGGGCGGTTTGAGCTACTCACCGATCCTCGAACCCCTCATGCGGACGGTCCGGGTCAACAATCCCAAGGAAGACCTCGAATACCTCCAGAGGGCCTACGACACCGCGGAGTTCCACCACCGGGGTCAGAAGCGCAAGAGCGGTGATCCCTACATCACGCATCCGGTCGCGGTCGCAACCATCCTCGCCGAACTCGGGATGAGCGGCACCACCCTGGCTGCGGCCCTGCTGCACGACACGGTGGAGGACACCGAGTACACCCTGGACCAGCTTTCCAAGGACTTCGGCCCCGAAGTGGCGATGCTCGTGGACGGCGTCACCAAGCTGGACAAGGTCACGTACGGCGACGCGGCGCAGGCGGAGACCGTCCGCAAGATGGTGGTCGCCATGGCCAAGGACATCCGGGTGCTCATGATCAAGCTCGCAGACCGCCTGCACAATGCACGGACCTGGCGCTTCGTCTCCGCGGAGTCCTCGGCGAAGAAGGCCCGTGAGACGCTGGACATTTTCGCACCGCTGGCCCACCGGCTCGGCATGAACACCGTGAAGTGGGAACTGGAGGACCTGTCCTTCGCGGCCCTCTATCCACGGGTCTACGAGGAATTCGTCAGGATGGTCAGCGCCCGGACGCCGGAGCGCGAGGAACTGCTCAGCAGCATCCGGGAGACGGTGGCCGAGGAACTGCGGGAGTCCCGGATCAAGGCGACGATCACGGGCCGTCCCAAGCACTACTACTCGATCTACCAGAAGATGGTGGTGCGCGAGAAGGAGTTCGACGACATCAACGACCTTCTGGGCGTGCGCGTCCTGGTGGACACGGTCAAGGACTGTTACGCGGCGCTCGGCGCAGTGCATTCGCTCTGGAAGCCCATTCCGGGGCGTTTCAAGGACTACATCGCGATCCCGAAGTTCAACATGTACATGTCGCTCCACACCTCGGTGATCGGGCCCGGCGGCAGAACCGTCGAAATTCAGATCCGCACCCACGAGATGCACCGCAACGCGGAGTACGGTGTCGCGGCACACTGGAAGTACAAGCACCAGGCCCGGGCGGCTCAGGCCCCTCGCGAGGGTGAGATGGGCTGGCTGCGTTCCCTCGTGGACATGCAGCGCGAGACGGTGGATCCGGGGGACTTCCTGGACAGCCTGCGGCACGAGATCAGCACCAATGAGGTGTTCGTCTTCACTCCCAAGGGCGAGATCATGACGCTTCCTGCCGGAGCGACGCCCGTGGATTTCGCCTATGCGGTCCACACCGAGGTCGGGCACCGGACCATCGGCGCCCGGGTCAACGGCAAGCTCGTGCCATTGAACTCGGAGCTGAACCACGGTGACCGGGTGGAGGTCTTCACCTCCAAAGCCGAAGGTGCCGGACCCAGCCAGGACTGGCAGCACTTCGTCAAGAGCGCGCGGGCACGCAACAAGATCCGGCAGTGGTTCAGCAAGGAGCGCCGCGAGGAGTCCATCGAGAAGGGCAAGGAGATGCTCACGCGCGCGATGCGCAAGCAGAGCCTGCCCCTGACGAAGGTGCTCACCCCGGAGAACCTCGCCTGGCTTGCCGAGTCCTTCAAGTACGTCGACGTCGCCGGGCTGTACGCGGGGATCGGCGACGGTCACATCTCCACCCAATCGGTGATGGAGAAGGCGCTGGACCGCCTGACCGAACCGGAGGAACCCTCCGAGGAGGAATTCACTCCGGCGCGCACCCACACGCCGAGCGGGCGGGTGTCCGACGCCGGGGTGATCGTGCGCGGCGTCGACGATGTCTGGGCGAAGCTGGCGCGCTGTTGCTCCCCGGTCCCGCCGGACGACATCACCGGGTACGTGACCCGTGGCTCGGGGATCTCGGTGCACCGCAGCGACTGTCCGAACGTCCAAGCGCTCTCCTCGGAACCGGAGCGTTTTGTGGATGTGGAATGGGCGCCGACCCGCACCAGCATCTACCTGGTCCAGATCCAGGTGGAGGCGCTGGACCGCAAGAGTCTGCTGATGGACGTCACGCGCGTGCTCTCCGAGAACCACGTCAATATCCTGGAGGCGAGTGTCCACACCTCCAAGGAACGCCTTGCGATTTCGCGTTTCGCCTTTGAGATGGGCGATCCCAAGTATCTTGACCACATCCTCAACGCGGTCCGGAGGATCGACGGCGTCTTCGACGTGTACCGTACGGGCGGTGGGCAACGCCGCTGAACCGCGGTGCGGGCCCCTGCCGCCGGCGGGATCAGTGAAGGCAGGCATCGACCTTCTCCAACGCCGCGGAAAGCCGCTGGACTGGAACCGTGTGTTCCACCGCGAGACGGAGGATCCTCCAACTGATCCCCGCATCGGGGGAGTCGATGAGGCTCCGTAGCGTCGGCACCGCGAGCTCGGGCCTCAGAGCCGTCGCGACGTCGACGGCCGTTCTCAGCGGGGTGGTGACCAGCAGACCGCCCAGGCTCACCACGTCATGCGGGCCCAGCCGGCCTTCGTAGTAGTCCGCTCGCACCTTGCGCCGCAGACCGGAGACCCGGTGCCGCTGATCGACGAGGAGCACCGGCCGCAGCGGCTCCGCGGGATGCCCATGAATCCAGGCGGCGCTGAGCCGTCCGACCACGATCCGCTGCCGGAAGGCGAGAGGAATACGCTCGGCCAGTGCACGGGCCCTGGCCCTGGCGTCCACCACCGCTGTGCAGGGGACGTAGGCGTCCCGGGCCACCACTCTGAGCAGCCCGTCCAGCACCATGGCGTTGAGCTCGGCAGTGGAGAACGGCATGCCGGGCTGCAGCATGGCCTGACGCCCGCTGAACTGACTGACCGAATAGTCCATAGGGCCATCCTGCCTGCCTGGGCAGCCGGGAGGAACGCCCGTTTGCCGGCCTGTGGACAGCACGGACCCGCAGCACAGGGACACGCCGGGGGAGGGCTCCCGCTCACGCGAAAGGCCGCCGTCGTCCGGATGTCCGGATGACGGCGGCCCCCCAGTGCTTCAGCCTCGGCTCAGCGTTCGCTCAGCCGAGATCCTTGGCGGAGTTCTGCACGACCTCGAGCCACTGCTGACGTGCGGCCAAGGCGTCCTGGGCGGTCTTGATGGCCCGTGCGTCGCCCTTGCTCTCAGCGACCGACAGATCATCGCGAAGCCCGGCGATGGTCGCCTCAAGCTGCTCGATCATGCTGGTGCTCCGGGCCTTGGCCTCGGGATCGCTGCGGCGCCAGTTCTCTTCCTCGGCCTCGCGGACGGAATCCTCGACGCGTCGCATGGCTGCTTCGATCCGGCCCATGTCTGCCCGGGGGACGCGGCCCGCCTCTTCCCAACGGTCCCGGATGGACTGCAGGGACTTCTTCGCGGCGGCGAGATCCGAGACCGGTACGAGTTCCTGGGCCTCAAGGAGGAGCTGCTCCTTGACGGTCAGGTTCGCGGCGTAGCTCGCGTCGATCGCGTCATTGGCAGCCTGGCGCGCATTGAAGAACACGTCCTGAGCGGCCCGGAAACGAGTCCACAGGGCGTCGTCGTCCTTGCGGTTGCCGCGCGGCGCGGACTTCCACTGATCCATCAGGCGGCGGTACTCGCCGGCGACGGCACCCCAGTCGGTCGATTCCTGAAGCTGTTCCGCCTCGGCGATGAGCCGTTCCTTGACGGCCTTGGCCTCGGCGTTGTTCGAGTCGAGCTGGGAGAAGTACGCGCGACGGTGCCGGTCGAAGACCGTGCGAGAGGTGCGGAATCGCTTCCAGAGACCCTCTTCGACGCTCTTGGACAGGCGGATGCCGGACTTCTGAGCGGCCTTCCACGCATCGAAAAGCTCGTTCATGCGGGTGCTGGAGCTCTTCCACTGCGTGTTGGCAGGGTCCTGACCGGAGATCGCTTCAGCTTCCGCGACGATGGCCTCACGGGCTGCGAGTTCGGCGGCCTTGGCGGCGTCGTGCTCGGCCTTCTGCTCGCTCACCAATGCCTCGGCCTTGACATCCAACGCGGAGATGCGGTCCAGGGCACCGCGGATGTCACCGAGGACGTTGTGGGCCTCGAGCTGTTCGCGAAGATGCTTCAGGCTCGTCGGGATGTCACCGGCAGAGGCCCTGGCCTCGACCCGGCTCTCCAGCAGCGCGATCTGCGCGGCGATGTCCTCGAACTTCCGCGCGAAGTACGCCAGCGCTTCGTCTGCGGAGACTCCGGGGTACTGGCCCGCGACGTGCTCTTCGCCGTCGACGGTCACGAAGACATGGCCGTCACCTTCCACCCGCCCGAAGGCGCGCGCAGCCTCAAGGTCCACACTCGCCTCAGGGGCGTGCTGGGCCAAGGGCGCCACACCTGCTGCCTTGGGACGCGCGGCGAAGGCCGCAGGGCTGGGAGCCGCAGGCTGCGCGGCGGGGGCCACCGGAGTGGTGGCTTCGTCGGGTCGCTGACTGTCTGTCACCGCTGGAACTCTTTCCTTCGTTGGAATGTGCGCACTCCCCGGGCGCGCCGGGGATCAGAAATGCCGCTTCGGAAAAGCGGAATCACTTCAGAGTAAACGAGTCTATCGTTACTGCCGTGGCAGGGGGACCGTCCGTGGCGGATGTCCCGCCGGCCTTGACACCGGCGGCGGCCGCCTTCGTGACGGTGTCCAGGCCGCTCGTGACCTTGCCCATGACGGTGTAGCCGCCACCGTCGGTGGGAAGCACGCTGTCACGGTAGACGATGAAGAACTGTGTGCCGTTGCTGTAGGTACTGGTGGAACGTGCCACCGCGATCGTTCCCGCGGGGTACTTGCCGTCTGCCGGTGCGTTCTCCACCGGTCCCCACTGGAAGTTGGGGTCCGAGGCGCCCTTGCCGTCCTTGGAACCGCACTGAAGGACGTAGATGGACGCAGTGGTGAGGCGGTGACAGTTGTTGGCCTTGAAGAAGTCCTGGTCGGCAAGGGTCTTGAAGACGGAGACGGCCTGAGGGGCCTTGGAGCCGTCCAGCGTGACACCCAGTGCATGACCGTTGAGGGTCAGGGTGCCGTTGAAGGTCTTCCCTTTGGCGATGTCGGCGCTCGGGATGTTGCCGATGTTGCTGCCTTCGGCGGAAGGGCTGGCACTCGGCGTGTCAAGGCCGGCCTGCAATGCCGCATACTCCTGCGGAGTGGGGTTGCTGGAGAAGACCGTCAGCTGGAGTACGACGCCGAGGGCGACGGCGACCGCGCCCGCCCCGATGGCCAGGAGGTTGTCCCTGCGGCGGCGTTGCTGCTGAGCATCACGCAGCGAACGCCGGGCTTCCATCTGCCGTACCCTGCGGCGCTGTTCGCGCAGCTGGTCCTTGCTGCTAACCACCCAATGACCTCCTGGAGTGCCGTGTCCCGCCGCGCTGGTTCGTGCTGAGGCTCGACCACGGCTTAAACTGACTGACGCACCTAGTTTAGGCACGGCGCACCGCCCACCCGCGGACAAGCCGCACGTCGAAGGAGTTTCTCAGCATGGCACGCACCGCATCCCTGTCCGGATTCCCCGAGTGGCTTCCCCAGGAGCGTGTGGTGGAACAGCATGTGCTGGACACCCTGCGCCGCGTCTTCGAACTGCACGGCTTCGGTTCCATCGAGACCCGGGCCGTCGAGACGGTCGGTCAGCTCCTGCGCAAGGGGGAGATCGACAAGGAGGTCTACGGGCTCAGCCGTCTCCAGGACGACGACTCGGCCGCCAAGTCGGACCCCAACGCCCTCGCCCTGCACTTCGACCTGACCGTGCCGTTCGCCCGCTACGTGGTGGAGAACGCCGGCTACCTGGCGTTCCCCTTCCGCCGTTACCAGATGCAGAAGGTCTGGCGCGGTGAGCGCCCTCAGGAGGGCCGCGCCCGCGAATTCACCCAGGCCGACATCGATGTGGTGGGCGACGGCGAGCTGCCGTTCCGCTACGACGTGGAGATCGTCCTGGTGATTGCGGAAGCGCTCTCGGCCCTGCCGATCCCGGAATTCAGGCTGCGGGTGAACAACCGGAAGCTCTCCGAGGGCTTCTACCGCGGCATCGGCCTGGAGGACACCGCCGGCGTGCTGCGCAGCATCGACAAGCTGGAGAAGGTCGGCGAGGCGAAGGTTGCGGAGCTGCTGCGCACTGAACTCGGCGCCACGCAGGAACAGGCCGAGGCGGCGCTCAAGCTCGCCACGATCCAGACCACTGACACCTCCTTCGTGGAGCAGGTTCGCGCGCTCGGCGTGGAACACCCGCTGCTGGAGGAGGGGCTGACTGAGCTGGAGCAGGTGGTGGCAGCGGCGTCGTCACGCGCCCCGGGCAAGGTGGTGGCCGACCTCAGCATCGCCCGCGGCCTGGATTACTACACCGGCACCGTGGTGGAGACCGTCCTGGTGGGACACGAGCAGCTCGGATCCATCTGTTCCGGCGGCCGCTACGAATCCCTGGCCACCAAGGGCAACAAGACCTTCCCCGGAGTGGGCCTGTCCATCGGCGTCACCCGTCTGGTCTCCCGCATCCTGTCCCAGGAGTTCGCCGCCGCCAGCCGCAGCGTCCCGACGGCCGTGCTCGTGGCACTGAACGATGATGACTCCTGGTCCTCCGCGCAGGACGTCGCGGCGCAGCTGCGGGCCCGTGGCATCGCCACGGAGGTTGCCGCGAAGGCGGACAAGTTCGGCAAGCAGATCAAGTTCGCCGACCGCCGGGGCATCCCGTTCGTCTGGTTCACCGACGCCGAAGGAACCCACCAGGTCAAGGACATCCGCAGCGGGGAACAGCTCGAGGCGGACCCGGCCGTGTGGACTCCGTCCGAAGAGGACCTCCGCCCGCAGGTCATCGCACGCACCGCCGGATAGGCGCACCGGCCGCGCCCGGTGAGAGCCGTTCGGGGTACCGGGTAAAATCGTCACATCAGATCGGGATTGATCCGCGATCCCCAGAGTTTTCCCGCCCGGGAGGCGCCATCCGCGTATCCGGGGGAAGAATCCGCTCCACTCGAAAGGAATGCTGTGCTGCGCACACATGACCTCGGCTCCCTGCGAGCTGAGCACATCGGACAAACCGTCACCCTGGCAGGCTGGGTCGCCCGCCGGCGCGACCACGGCGGGGTTGCCTTTGTGGACCTGCGTGATGCCTCGGGCGTCGCCCAGGTGGTGGTGCGTGAGGAAGAGGTCTTCCACGGTCTGCGCAACGAGTTCGTCCTGCAGGTGACGGGAACCGTGGAGCGGCGTCCGGAAGGCAATGAGAACCCGGCCCTGGCGACCGGTGAGGTCGAAGTCATCGCCGAGACCGTCGTCGTGCTCAACACGTCAGAGCCGCTGCCGTTCCAGATCGACGAACACGTCGAGGTCGGCGAGGAAGCCCGTCTCAAGCACCGCTACCTGGACATGCGCCGTCCCGTGCTGTCCCGCAATCTCCGTCTCCGTTCCGAGGCCAGCCGTGTGGCGCGCGAGGTTCTTCATACGGACGGCTTCCTGGAGATCGAGACCCCGACCCTCACCCGGTCCACCCCCGAGGGCGCCCGCGACTTCCTGGTGCCGGCCCGGCTCGCCCCCGGCTCCTGGTACGCCCTGCCGCAGTCGCCGCAGCTCTTCAAGCAGCTGCTTCAGGTGGGTGGTTTCGAGAAGTACTACCAGATCGCCCGCTGCTACCGTGACGAGGATTTCCGCGCGGATCGCCAGCCGGAGTTCACCCAGCTGGACATCGAGGCCAGCTTCGTCGACCAGGACGACATCATCGCGCTCGGCGAGAAGCTCGTGGTCGCCCTGTGGAAGCTCATCGGAGTGGACATCCCCACGCCGATCCGCCGCATGCCCTACGCCGAGGCCATGGCCAAGTACGGCTCGGACAAGCCGGACCTGCGCTTCGGCCTCGAGCTGACCGAACTCACCGAGTTCTTCAAGGACACCAACTTCGGCGTCTTCAAGGCGCCGTACGTGGGCGCCGTCGTCATGCCCGGTGGCGCCTCGCAGCCCCGCCGTACGCTGGATGCCTGGCAGGAATGGGCCAAGCAGCGCGGTGCCAAGGGCCTTGCGTACGTGCTCATCAAGGACGACGGCGAGCTGGCCGGCCCTGTGGCCAAGAACCTCACCGATGCCGAGCGAGAGGGCCTCGCGGCCGCCGTCGGCGCCTCCAACGGCGACTGCATCTTCTTCGCCGCCGGTGAGAAGAGCGCCTCCCGTGCGCTGCTCGGTGCCGCCCGCGTCGAGATCGGCCACCGCACCGGACTGGTCCAGGACGGCGAATGGGCGTTCGTCTGGGTCGTCGACGCGCCGATGTTCGAGCCGGCCGCAGCCGCAGTGGCGTCCGGTGACGTCGCAGTGGGCGCCGGCAAGTGGACGGCTGTGCACCATGCGTTCACCTCGCCGCGTCCGGAGTTCATGGACACCTTCGACACCGACCCGGAGTCGGCACTCTCCTACGCCTATGACATCGTCTGCAACGGCAGTGAACTGGGCGGCGGATCGATCCGTATCCACCAGCGTGACATCCAGGAGCGAGTGTTCGCGGTCATGGGTCTGAGCAAGGAAGAGGCCGAGAGCAAGTTCGGGTTCCTGCTGGAAGGCTTCAAGTACGGCGCTCCGCCGCACGGCGGCATCGCCCTGGGCTGGGACCGTGTGGTGTCCTTCCTGGCGGGCGCCGAGTCCATCCGTGACGTGATCGCCTTCCCCAAGTCCGGTGGCGGCTTCGATCCGCTCACGAGTGCTCCGGCACCGATCACGCCGCAGCAGCGCAAGGAAGCCGGTGTCGACTTCAAGCCGGCGCCCAAGGCCGCCAAGCCGGAAGACGGCGAAGAGACGGCCGCGGTCTAACCGTTCCGTGTCTGATCTGACCACCGTCTCAGGCCTGGTCACGCTGCAGAACGCGGCGTGGCCGGGCCTGACGACGTTCGACACCGGGTCCTGGCTGTACCGCACGGCGTCCGGCGTGACGCAGCGGGCCAACTCGGTCTGGCCGTACGCACCCGTGGAGTCCCTGGACGCGGCGATCCGCGAGGCTGAGCAGTGGTACCGGGGCCGACGGCAGCCGGCGCTCTTCCAATTGACGTCCTCCCCGGAGGACGCCGCCCTGGATGAGCGGCTCGAGGAACTGGGCTATCGCGTCCGTACTCCCACGATGTTCATGGTCCGCGGAGGAGCCGGGACTCTTCCGGTGCCCTCGCACAGCGTGGAGCTGTATCCCGAACCGGTCCGGGACTGGTTCGATGCCTGGTGGCTGACCAGCGGGCACGGCGGGCCCCAGGACGCCGACACCGCGCGGGCGATCCTGGAACGGGGCCGGTCCAGCTACGCCCTGGTCCGTGGCGGGGACGGCGGGGTGGTGGCCGTGGGCCAGGCGATCCACGTAGGAACACTCTCCGGGATTTACGGAATGGTGACCCGGGAGGCTCGCAGACGCCAGGGCCTGGCCCGTTCCATCGTGAGTTCTTTGGTGAACGCCGTGCCCGGAGGGGACGGTTTCTGGCTCAGTGTGGCTCGCTCCAACACGGGCGCCCAGGCGCTCTATCGCTCGCTCGGTTTCCGTGAGGCGGGGGAGTACTGGTACCGCAGCGCCCCTCCCACCAGAGCTCTGGGCGCCTGCTGAAACGGCGCTCGGCAGTATTCTCCGCATCAGGGCCCGGCGCCGACGGTGCCGGGCGCGTGCGGTACTAGGCTTGGGGCATGGCCGATCTCTTTTCCCAGGACGACGCCGGAGAGTCCCCACTGGATGAGAACGGCCGCCCTGCATACACGATGGCACCTCTGGCGGTGCGGATGCGTCCACGTACCGTCGACGACGTGGTCGGGCAGCAGCATCTCCTCGGCCCGGGGCAGCCACTGCGGACGCTGGCGGAATCCTCCGGGGAGCCGTCCGCGGTAGGACCTTCCAGCATCATTCTCTGGGGCCCTCCGGGGACCGGCAAGACGACCCTGGCCCATGTGATCGCGAACGCCCCCGGCAGGAAGTTCGTGGAGCTCTCCGCGATCACGGCGGGAGTCAAGGATGTGCGGCGGGTCATGGACGAGGCGCTCCAGCGCCGGGACCTGCATCGGCAGGGCACGGTTCTGTTCCTCGATGAGATCCACCGTTTCAACAAGGCGCAGCAGGACGCCCTGCTGCCAGGGGTTGAGAACCGCTGGGTGATCCTCGTCGCCGCCACCACCGAGAACCCCTCATTCTCGGTGGTGTCGCCGCTCCTTTCGCGTTCCATCCTCCTGACGCTCAAGCCGTTGCAGGAGACGGATATCAAGGGCCTGCTGGAACGGGCCATCCGTGATGAGCGAGGCCTGGGCGGCAAGATCGACGTCGACGCCGATGCGCTCGATTACCTGGTGCGGATCGCGGGCGGGGACGCGCGGCGCGCCCTGACCTCCTTGGAGGCTGCGGCCGGCGTCGCACTGGGGGAGGACAACGGCGAACGGTCGGTGCTGCATCTCGCGCAGGCGGAACAGGCCATCGACAAGGCTTCGGTCCGCTATGACCGGCAGGGTGATCAGCACTATGACGTGATCAGCGCCTTCATCAAGTCGATCCGTGGTTCGGACGTCGACGCGGCTTTGCACTATCTGGCCCGCATGATCGAGGCGGGGGAGGATCCGCGGTTCCTGGCCCGGAGGATCATCATCTCCGCCTCGGAGGACATCGGCATGGCGGACCCGACGGCTCTCCAGACCGCTGTGGCCGCCGCCCAGGCGGTGCAGCTGATCGGCATGCCGGAGGGCCGCATCATGCTGGCCCAGGCGGTGGTCCATCTCGCAACGGCTCCCAAGTCGAACGCCTCGTACATGGCGCTGGACCAGGCGATCGCGGATGTCCGTTCCGGAAAAGGGACCGATGTCCCCATGCCGCTGCGGGACGCCCATTACCCGGGGGCCAAGGGGCTCGGGCACGGCAAGGGCTACATCTACGCCCACGATGCGCCCCATTCGATCGCGCCGCAGCAGTATCCTCCCGATGATCTGGTGGGCCGGGACTACTACGAGCCGACGCACAACGGTGCTGAGCGCGAGATCAGCGCACGGCTGGAGCGCCTGAGGGGGATCGTCCGCGGACAGGGCTGATCGGGCATCCGTCGTGCTAAGATTAGAGATCGTCTGGCAAGGTCCTGCCTGAAGTCTGTCCTCCTGTCGTCAGGAGGTGGATTGCGTTCTGGACCCAGCAGCACGGCCGCGGTTTGCCGATGCTCTCCACACGGGAGGCCAGTTAACACCACGAAAACCGCATCATTGGAAGGACACAAGTGGCTAACAGCACTCGTGCTCGCCGTCAGGCCCGCCTTTCGCGGTCCCTCGGCATCGCCCTGACTCCCAAGGCCGCCAAGTACATGGAGCGCCGTCCCTACGGCCCCGGTGAGCATGGCCGTGCCCGCAAGAAGCAGGACTCCGACTACGCCGTGCGTCTGCGTGAAAAGCAGCGTCTGCGTGCTCAGTACGGCATCCGCGAGGCGCAGATGACCCGCGCCTTCGAGGAAGCCAAGCGCACCAAGGGCCTGACCGGTGAGAACCTGGTCGAGCTCCTGGAAATGCGTCTGGACGCCCTGGTGCTCCGTGCAGGCTTCGCCCGCACCATCGCCCAGGCCCGTCAGCTCGTGGTGCACCGCCACATCATGGTCGACGGCGCCCGCGTGGACCGCCCGTCGTTCCGCGTGGCCGAGGGTCAGCTGATCCACGTGCACCCGCGCAGCATCCCGATGGTTCCGCTGCAGCTCGCCGCTGCCGGCGCCCACCGCGACGTCCTGCCGGCCGTTCCGGCCTACCTGGACGTCAAGCTCGAGGCCCTTCAGGCGCGCCTGGTGCGTCGCCCGAAGCGTGCTGAGGTTCCCGTGACCTGCGAAGAGCAGCTCGTCGTGGAATTCTACGCTCGCTAAGAGTTCCTGGAGAGAGCCCGTGGCCCTGGCCGCGGGCTCTCTCTTTTTCCGCCTGGCATCGTCCTCCGGCGGTCACCGCTAAGGTAGGACAAGCGCATGCCCACGATCCACAAGGAGAAAAGTCATGAGTGGCGGTGACATCGCCGGACTGGTGGCAGCCGGTGTCTTCCTGCTGTTGGTCCTGTTCCTCGCAGTGCCGATCCTCAAACTCGGGAAAGTTCTCGATGAGGTACGGCACTCCATCAAGGACCTCAGCGACGGCGCCCAGCCGTTGATGACCGAGGTGACCGCAACGGTCTCCACCACCAATGAGCAGTTGAAGAAGGTGGACGGGATCTCCAACAACGTCGCCGACGCGACGGCCAATCTCTCGGCGCTCTCCTCGCTGGTTTCCGCGACCGTGGGCAGCCCCCTGATCAAGGTCGCGTCCTTCAGCTACGGTGTCCGCTCCGCGCTTTCGGCGCGCAAACAGGGTGGCAGCCGGCCTGCCGGCCGACGCAGCCGTTGAAAGGGAGGCATCTGTGATGAAGAGGATTCTCTGGTTGTCCGTGGGCGCCGCGATCGGCGTCATCGTCGTTCGCAAGGTCAATGACGCCCGTGGTGCCATCGGCCCGGAAGGGCTCAACCGTGCCGTCGGCCGTCTTGCCGACAGCGTCTACCATTTCGCCGATCAAGTCCGTGACGGCATGAAGGAACGCGAGGACGAGCTGCGTGCCGCCCTGGCACTGGATGAGAAGCGCCCCTGAATAGGCAGTGAACCGCTGAATGCCGACCGGGACGTCAGACCCGGGAACAGCGGTCCGGGATTCGCCCTCGTGGCGGCCCGGGAGGCACAATTGAACGCGGCGGATGCACGATCCGCCAGTACGCAACGCCGGGCATGGCCCGGAAACGCCGAAGGGACAGACACTTCCTCATGAAGTCGCAGGAGATCACCAAGCGCTGGGTGGATTTTTTCGTCAGCAAGGGCCACACCGCCGTGCCATCGGCGTCGCTGGTCTCGAGCGACCCCAGCCTGCTCTTCACCGTGGCCGGCATGGTGCCGTTCATCCCGTATCTGACCGCGCGTGAGGTACCGCCGTACAGCCGTGCCACGAGCGTCCAGAAGTGCATCCGCACGGGCGACATCGAAGAGGTCGGCAAGACGGCGCGGCACGGCACCTTCTTCCAGATGTGCGGCAACTTCTCCTTCGGCGACTACTTCAAAGAAGACGCGATCAAGTTCGCCTTCGAACTGCTCACCAGCTCCGTGGAGGCCGGCGGTTACGGGCTGCCTTCGGAGAAGCTGTGGGTCACCGTCTACGAGGACGATGACGAGGCCCGCGAACTTTGGCTGAAGAACACGGGCATCCCTGCGGAGCGCATTCAGCGGATGGGCAAGGAGGACAACTACTGGTCCACCGGCCAGCCCGGCCCGGCAGGCCCCTGCTCGGAGATCTACTACGACCGTGGCCCGGCCTACGGCATCGAAGGCGGCCCGGCCGCCGACGACAACCGGTACGTGGAGATCTGGAACCTCGTCTTCATGCAGTATCAGATCGAGAACGTCCGGTCGAAGGTCGAGTTCGACATCGTGGGCGAGCTGCCCAAGAAGAACATCGACACCGGTCTCGGCATGGAACGTCTGGCCATGATCCTCCAGGGCGTCGAGAACATGTACGAGACCGACCAGGTCCGGCCGGTCATCGACAAGGCTTCCGGGCTTTCCGGCCGGGAGTACACCTCGGCCGAGAGCGCCGACGATCCGCACCACACCGATGACGTGCGCATGCGCGTGGTGGCCGATCACGTCCGTTCGGCTCTGATGCTCATCGCCGACGGCGTCACGCCGTCGAACGAGGGCCGTGGCTACGTGCTGCGCCGTCTGATCCGCCGGGCCGTGCGTTCGATGCGCCTGCTCGGTGTCGAGGAGGCCTGTCTGCCCGAGCTGCTGCCCGTCTCCCGCGACGCCATGAAGGGCGTCTACCCGGTGGTTGAGCTGGAGTTCGACCGGATCTCCCGTATCGCCTACGCCGAGGAGCGGGCGTTCCTCCGTACGATCGCTGCGGGCACCGCGCGGCTGGATGAGGCTGTCACGCAGGCCAAGGCCGGCGGCTCTTCCCTTTCCGGTGAGGAGGCCTTCACCCTGCACGACACGTACGGCTTCCCGATCGACCTCACGCTCGAGATGGCTGAAGAGGCCGGCGTCGCCGTGGACGAGGGGCAGTTCCGCGCACTCATGCAGGAGCAGCGTCAGCGTGCGCAGGCGGATGCGAAGTCCAAGAAGGGCGGCCATGCCGATCTGACGGTCTTCCGCGAGGTCCTGGCCGGGGGCGAGACCGTCTTCACCGGTTATGACGAGCTGGAGAGCGAGTCCCGGGTGCGGGCCTTGCTGAGCGGCGGTTCGCTGGCCGGACACGCGTCCACCGGTGACGAGATCGAACTGGTGCTCGCCGAGACCCCGTTCTACGCCGAAGCCGGCGGCCAGGCCGCCGACACGGGTCTGATCACCGGCGACGGTTTCGTGGTGGAGGTTCTGGACGTCCAGCGTCCAGTCAAGGGCCTCTCGGTGCACAAGGCGGTCGTCCGTGAGGGCGAGATCGCTTCCGACGCACTGGTGCACGCCGCTGTCGACGCCGAGCGCCGTCACGCCGGCGAGCAGGCTCACACCGCCACCCACCTGGTGCACGCGGCACTGCGTCAGATCCTCGGCCGCGAGGCCACCCAGCGCGGTTCCTTCAACAAGGCCGGCTACCTGCGTTTCGACTTCGCCTGGGGCGAGCAGCTCTCCAACGCCACCAAGAGCGAGATCGAGGAGGTCACCAACCTGGCCATCCGCAACAACTTCCGGGTGGACACCAAGGTGATGGGCCTGGACGATGCCAAGGCTCTCGGAGCCATGGCGCTCTTCGGCGAGAACTACGGCAGTGAGGTGCGCGTCGTGGAGATCGACGGCGCCTGGTCGCGCGAACTCTGCGGTGGCACCCACGTGGCCTCCACCTCGCGGATCGGCACGCTGAATCTCCTCGGCGAGCAGTCCGTGGGTTCCGGCAACCGTCGCGTCGAGGCTTTCGTGGGCATGGAGGCCTTCCGCCACTTCGCCGCGGAGCGCGCGCTGGTGACAGAGCTCAGCGAGATGTTCAAGGTGCCGTCCAACCAGCTCAGCGAGCGGATCGGTGCGACTCTGGGCAAGGTCAAGAGCCTTGAGAAGGAATTGGAGCGGTTGCGCAAGGAGCAGCTCGCGGCCCAGGCCTCGTCGATGCTCGCCGCGGCCGTCGATGCCGGAGGCGTGAAGGTCATCGCGCACGACGCCGGCCAGATCGGCGGTGCCGACGATCTCCGTTCGCTCGCACTGGACCTCCGCACCCGCCTCGGCAGCGAAGCCGCTGCTGTGGCCGTCGCCGGCGAGTCCGGCGGGCGTCCCGTCATCCTCGTGGCCGTGAACGATGCGGCGCGTGCCGAGGGGGTCAAGGCCGGTGCCCTGGTCCGCCTCGCTGCGGGAATCCTCGGTGGCGGTGGCGGCGGCAAGGACGACATCGCCCAGGGCGGTGGCACCGACGCAGGCAAGATCGCAGCGGCGCTGGCCGCCGTCGTCGACGCCATCCGTACGCGCTAGCCCGTATGGACGAGCAAACGCCTGATCCCCAGCCGGAAGCGCCTCGCGGCGTCCGGCTGGGGATCGACGTCGGCATGGCCAGGGTAGGGGTGGCGGTCAGCGATCCCGACGGCATCCTGGCCACGCCGTTCAAAACGCTGCAGCGTGATGCGAAGAAGAATTCGGACATCGCGGTGCTCGTCAGGCAAGCGCAGGAACGCGAGGCCCGCTGGGTTTTCGTGGGTCTTCCGAGGACGCTTCGAGGTGGCGAGAGCTCCTCGACCCGGATGGCAGTGGACTACGCGCAGTTGTTGGCGGATCGGCTGGCCGAGGCTGGGCAGAACGCCTATGTGGCCCTGGTCGACGAGCGTCTCAGCACTGTAACGGCGCACCGAGCACTGCACGAAGCTGGAGTCGACAGCCGGGAACACCGTAAAGTGGTTGACCAAGTGGCGGCTGTCAACATCCTTCAGCAGGCGCTTGACATGCAGAAACGCCACGGCGCAGAAGTGGGGACGCGCGTGAGTGCCCGGGAGTTCCGTGGCACGGTGAATGACGGAGGCACCCAGAGTTGAGCACGGAGAACAGCGGCCCCACGGACTCCGGCGTCCCACAGAACGAGGGCATGCCTCTGACCCGCCGTGAGCTGAGAGCGCGGGAGCGGATGCTGGCCGAGCGTCGCGAGCAGGAACGCGCGGCACGTGCTTCGGCTCCTTTCGACCAGGAACTCGAGGAATTGCCGCGCGGCAATCCTGAAAAGCCTGCGGAAACCCGAGACACGCCGGCCGCCAGGCAGCCCGCTGCACGCGACTCCGAGGCCACGCCCGGCCTCCCGCAGCAGTCGGTTCCCGTGTCACGCCCGTCAGAGCCGGCGAAGGGACAACCCGCCGAGCCGCATCAGCTGCGCCGCCCGCGCGATGTCCGCCGTGCCTCTGAAGACCAGACGGAGGCTCCGGCCGTCCAGCCCGCCGCCGTGCAGGGTCCGGTTCCTCCGGCGTCGTCCGCGCCGTTGGATGAGCCACGCACTGCACGGATCTCTCCGGTTCCCGCGGCATCCCATGCGCAGCACTTCTACCCGGCCCCGGAACCGGGACGCCTGGCTCCACGGGCTCACGGTCACAAGACGGCCACCGGACAGCATCCCATCGTGGAAACCCGGCCCGGCAGCACGACCGAGCCTCAGACGGCGGCGGCCGGCACGGTCACCGAGGAACACCACGGCCTTCATGAGGCGGCGCCGGACCACAGCTTCCATTTCCTGCATTCGGCAGAGCCCGAGCAGGAACCCGTCCACCCGGGCAAGACCGCGTTCCACGAGGAATCCGCCAGCCCGCGTAAGCATCGTCGCTTGCGAGGCTGGATCGCAGTGCTCCTCTCCCTCCTGCTGGTGGGAGGTGGCGGATTCGCCGCCGTTCAGGTCATCGGCCCGAGTCTGGGCTGGAACCGGGTCACCGATTTCCCGGGCCCGGGCACCGGAAGCGTGGCCATCGACGTCCCTGAGGGCTCGTCGGTCACGCAGGTGGCCAATTCTCTCAAGGACGCCGGAGTGGTGGCCGATGCCGGCACCTTCACGAAGGCCTTCGCCGCGGCGGAGGTGACTCTCCGTCCCGGCAAGTACACCTTCAAGGAAGGCATGCGTGCCTCGGATGCCGTCACGGTCCTCTCCGGCGGCGGCAATGACAAGGTCTCCTACGTGGCCCTCTCGGCGGGCCTGCGCGTCAACGAATCCCTGGACGCCATCGCCAAGGGCACGGGACTGGCGCTGAAGGATCTTCAGGCCCTCAACAGCAAGCCGGCCCAATTCGGGGTGTCCACCAAGGCGAAGAACCTGGAGGGCTACCTCTTCCCGGGCGAGTACCGCTTCCCGCTCGGGGCCACGGCCAAACAGGTCATCGCCGAGCTCGTCAAGGGCACGCAGGACGAACTGAAGTCGCAGGGCATCACGGATCCGGACAAGCAGTACCAGAGCCTCACCATTGCCTCGATCGTGCAGGCCGAAGCGGGCCGCGCGGACTACCCGACTGTTGCCGGCGCCATCATGAACCGCCTGCAGCACAACCCGGAGACGCTCGGCTACATCCAGTCGGACGCCACCGTGACGTATGGTCTCGGACGGAAGAGCTATGAGCTCACCGCGGAGGAGAAGGCGGACAAGAGCAATCTGTACAACACCTACGCCAACCCCGGCCTGCCGGTGGGCCCGATCGGTTCGCCCGGCAAGCTGGCCATCGATGCGGCGGCGCACCCCAAGTCCTCGGACTACCTGTACTGGGTGACGATCAACCTCGACACGGGCGAGACGCGCTTCGCGGCCACCCTGGCGGAGCACAACAAGAACGTTCAGCTCTACCAGAACTGGTGCAGCGCCAACGCCGGACGCTGTCAATGAGCCGTCGCGCGGCGGTCCTCGGCCACCCGATCTCGCACTCGAAGTCGCCACTGCTGCACCGCGCGGCATACCGGGAACTCGGCTTCGACGCCGACTACACGGCCATCGACGTGGATGTGGAGGACTTGCGCGGCTTCATCGCGGAGGTCCGCCGGGATGCATCCTGGTGCGGGCTGTCGGTGACCATGCCGTTGAAGAAGGCCATGACGCTCGAGGTCGACGAATGTGTCGGTGCGGCGGCCGAGCTGGGCGTGCTCAACACGGTGACCTTCGGGCACGGACCCACCGGACCCAGGCTGACGGGCCACAACACCGATGTCATGGGGATCGTGAACGCCTTGCGGCACGCGTCCGGCCTGGACACTCTGCACGGGGCGGACGCCCCGGCGACGCTCGGCCGGAAGTCCGCGGTCCTGGGCGGCGGAGGGACCTCCGCCGCCGCGATCGCCGCCCTGGCGCGGCTGGGGCACGAGACGGTCCGGCTCTTCGTGCGAGACACCGCACGGGCCGCCGAGGCTCACCGGGCCGCTGAGGCCTGTGGCATCCGCCTGGAGGTCCTGTCGTACGACGGCGCGGCAGAACGCCTGGGGGAGTCCGACATCGTCATCTCCACCTTGCCGCCGCGGGCTGCGGACCCCCTGGCCGCGGCCCTGGACCAGGGCGTCTTCGGCACGGAGCTGCGCCCTCTGCTCCTGGACGTCGCCTACGATCCGTGGCCCAGTGCTCTGGCCGATTCCTTCGCGCGTCAGGGCGGGATCGTGGTCCCAGGACTGGAGATGCTGCTGTACCAGGCCGTCGAGCAGGTGCTTCTTTTCACCGGTGCCGGAGCCGACTCGGCTGCCCGCGTCATCGATGTGATGTGTGACGCAGTGAACGCGCCCCGACGCGGATGATCCGTTCCCAACATGGCAGGATGGAGCTATGTTTCGTTGGTTAACCGCTGGTGAATCCCATGGCCCTGCGCTGGTCGGGATCGTAGAAGGCGTCCCTGCAGGAGTCGAGCTGAACAGCGAGGACGTCCGTGACGCCCTCGCCCGCCGTCGTCTCGGCTATGGCCGCGGCGCGCGCATGAAGTTCGAGCAGGACGAGGTCACCATCATCGGCGGTGTCCGGCACGGCCTGACTCAGGGCGGCCCTGTGGCCATCCAGGTCGGCAACACCGAATGGCCCAAGTGGGAGCGGGTCATGTCCTCCGACCCCGTGGACCCCGAGGAACTGGCGACGTCCGCCCGCAACGCGCCTCTCACCCGCCCGCGTCCCGGTCATGCCGACTTCACGGGCATGCAGAAGTACGGCTTCGCCGAGGCCCGCCCCGTCCTGGAACGTGCCAGCGCCCGCGAGACCGCCACGCGTGTCGCGCTCGGCACGGTCGCGGCCAAGTTCCTCGCTCAGCTGGGCATCGGACTGATCAGCCACACCACGGCCGTGGGGACCGTATCGGTTCCGGATGGCACCGCGCTGCCGCGTCCTGAGGATCTCATCGCCCTCGACGCCGACCCGCTGCGCTGCTTCGACCGGGCGACGTCGGACGCGATGGTCGCCGAAGTCGACGCGGCACACAAGGAGGGGGAGACCCTCGGAGGTGTCGTCGAAGTGCTCGCGTACGGCCTTCCGCCGGGGCTCGGCAGCTACGTCCACTGGGACCGTCGTCTGGATGCACGGCTGGCCGGCGCGCTGATGGGCATTCAGGCCATCAAGGGCGTCGAAGTCGGCGACGGCTTCGCGACCGCGGCCCGGCGGGGTTCCGCCGCCCATGATGAAATCGTCAAGGACGAGAGCGGACGTATCGCCCGGGTGAGCAACCGCGCCGGCGGCATCGAAGGCGGCATGAGCATCGGTACCGTGCTGCGGGTACGGGCGGCCATGAAGCCGATCGCCACCGTGCCGCGGGCGCTGCAGACCGTGGACGTCACCACCGGTGAGGCCGCGAAGGCCCATCACCAGCGTTCGGATGTCTGTGCGGTTCCGGCCGCGGGCGTCGTCGCGGAGGCGATGGTCGCACTGGTCCTGGCCGAGGCCGTGCTGGAGAAGTTCGGAGGGGACTCCGTCGCCGAGACCCGGCGCAATCTCCAGCAGTACCTGGCCGCCATCCCGGAGGAGCTCGGCTCCTCCGGCAACTGACACCGCAGGGAGCCCAGATGCCTTTGGACAAGGCTCACGAGAGAATCGCGATCGTCCTGGTCGGCCCCATGGCCGCCGGGAAGAGCGCCGTCGGCCGTGCCCTCGCTGCATTGCTGCAGGGGGAGTACGTTGACACGGACGAGGTCTTCGTCCAGGAGAACGGTCCCATCAGCGACTTCTTCGAAGCGCGCGGAGAGGAAGCATTCCGTGCTCTGGAGGCCGAGGTCGTGGCGCGTGCCGTGGCCGGTGACATCGCCGTGTCCCATCCGGAAGCCCCCAGGATCGTCTCTCTCGGAGGCGGTTCTCTGGGCTCCGAACGGTCCCGTGAGGCCATCGCCTCCTCGCACGTCGTCTACCTTGAGGCGGACCTGGCCACCGTGTTGCCGAGAATCGCCCGCGACACCGGCCGCCCCATGCTCACCGGCGACGCCGCGGAACGCTGGCTGGCCCTTTTCGACCAGCGCCGGCCACTTTACGAGGCCGTGGCGGACCTCACGGTGGATGTACGGCACGGCAGCCCCGAGGACTTCGCATTGCAGATCGCCCGGGCGCTCGAAACGCCCGGAACCCCAGCAAAGGAGGGCACAGAGTGACTCAGCCCGAAACCATCATCAAGGTGACCGGATCCCGCCCGGAGGACAACTACGACGTCGTGGTGGGCCGCGGTCTGCTCGCCCAGCTGCCGCAGCGGCTGGGGGAGCGCGTCAAGCGAGTCCTGGTGATCCACCCGCGGGCTCTGCGTCTGACGGGCGACGCGGTCCGCGATGAGCTTGAGAACGCGGGCTTCACCGCGGTCACCGCCGAGATCCCGGACGCCGAGGAGGGCAAGCACATCCAGGTGGCCGCCTTCTGCTGGCAGGTCCTGGGTCAGAACGACTTCACCCGGAGCGACGCCGTGGTGACGGTGGGCGGCGGAGCCGTCAGCGATGTGGGAGGCTTCGTCGCGGCGACCTGGCTGCGCGGTGTGCGGGTCATTCACATGCCCACCAGTGTTCTGGGCATGGTCGATGCGGCCGTCGGGGGAAAGACCGGCATCAACACGGCCGAGGGCAAGAACCTGGTGGGCGCGTTCCACCCTCCGGCGGCGGTCCTGGCGGATCTGGACACCCTGGCCACGCTGCCCCGCAATGAACTGGTCTCCGGACTGGCCGAGGTCATCAAGTGCGGTTTCATCGCCGACCCGCGGATCCTGGAATTGCTCGAAGAGCACGGACAGGACGTGCTGGATCCGGCGTCTCCCGTGCTGCGCGAACTGATCGAGCGTTCGATCGCGGTCAAGGCGAAGGTGGTGTCTGAGGATCTCAAGGAATCCGGGCTGCGGGAGATCCTCAACTACGGGCACACCCTCGGGCACGCCATCGAACTCAGCGAGCGCTACTCGTGGCGACATGGCGCCGCGATCTCCGTCGGCATGGTGTTCGCGGCGGAGCTCGCGCGCAGCGTGGGCCGCCTCAGCGACGCCGACGCCGACCGGCACCGGGCCATCCTGGAGAGCTTCGGCCTGCCTACGAGCTACCGCAACGACCGCTGGGCGGCGTTGCTGGACGGTATGCGCCGCGACAAGAAGTCCCGCGGCGATCTCCTGCGATTCGTCGTCCTGGACGGCATCGGCAAGCCGGGTCTGCTGGAGGTGCCCGACACCTCCCTGCTCTTCGCCGCCTACCAGGAGGTGGCCGACGCATGAGTGAGCTGGCCTCGGACACCTCGGAATGGCCCGAATCGGGGTTCCCGGGCATCAAGGTGAACCCCTTGACCCGGCGTTGCGAAGTGGTCGATGAGGACCTGGTCGATCAGACGCTGGCCGGCGACACGCGTCCGTGGGCCGAGGTGTTCGTGCTGATGGTGCGGGGCCGGGGGAATGAAGCCGCCGAGCTGCTCGCCGAAGCCCGCATCGTGGCCCCGGAATCGTACGAGTTGCTCCTGCTGGACACCGAGATCCTGTACACCCGGGGTCGCTTCGAGGCCGCCTTCGAGAGGCTCAGGCGCCTCCTTGCGCAGTACCGGGGCACCGATCATGAAGCGGAGATCTTGCAGCATCTCGGCAACACGTACTTCAGTTCCGGGGACTTCGCCCGGAGCGCCGACGCCTTCGAACAGGCGTTGGAACTGCGGGTCGCGGCGCACGCCAGCCCGGAGCTGATCTACTCCTCGACGGTCGCTCTGCAACAGGCGAGGCATTCCCGCGAACAGGCCTGATCGAGCCCGTGCCCGGGGCACCGTGTGCGACACGGTAGAATGGTTAACGGTTTTTTGACAATTAAGGGCTGGACGCGTCTTCCCGGCGCCCCGGCTGGCATCGGGAAAGAGGCTGCAGTGGCAACCACGAACGACATCAAGAACGGTACGGTCCTCAAGCTGGAGGGCAACCTCTGGAACGTCATCGAATTCCAGCACGTGAAGCCGGGCAAGGGCGGCGCCTTCGTCCGCACCAAGCTGCGCAACATCCTCTCCGGCAAGGTGGTCGACAAGACCTTCAACGCCGGCCTGAAGATCGAGACCGCCACGGTCGACCGTCGTGACTACACGTACCTGTACCAGGACGGCGTCGACTACGTCTTCATGGATGTCCAGGACTACGACCAGCTCACCGTGACGCCCGAGATCGTGGGCGATGCCAAGAACTTCATGCTGGAGAACCAGCAGGTCATCATCGCCATGCACGACGGCGCCCCGCTGTACCTCGAGATGCCTGCCAGCGTCATCCTCGAGATCACCTACACCGAGCCCGGCCTGCAGGGCGACCGCTCCTCCGCGGGCACCAAGCCCGCCACCGTGGAGACCGGTTACGAGATCCAGGTGCCCCTGTTCCTGGAGCAGGGCACCCGCGTCAAGGTCGACACCCGCGACGGCAGCTACCTGGGTCGGGTCACCGACTAGTGAGTGCCCGCGGCAAGGCCCGGAGCAGGGCCCTCGAGATTCTGTTCGAAGCCGAGCAGCGTGCTGTCACGCCGTATTCGGTCATCCAGGAGCGCCGCCTGCACACTGAGCAGACCATCAACCCGTACACCGTCGAAGTGGTCGAGGGCGTGACTGCTTTGCAGGAGACGATCGACGAGTTCCTGACCACCTATGCACAGGGCTGGACCTTGGACCGCATGCCGAATGTGGACCGCGTCATCCTGCGCATCGGAACCTGGGAACTGCTGTACAACGAGGAAGTCCCGGACAGTGTCGCCGTCAGCGAGGCCGTGAGTCTCGCCCGGACGCTCTCCACGGACGATTCTCCCGCCTTCATCAACGGCCTGCTGGGCCGGTTGAAGGAACTGAAGCCCACGCTGCTGGCCTGAGCCGGCAGCGACGACGACGGCGGCCCACCCCGGCAAGGGGTGGGCCGCCGTCGTCGTCAAGCGGCTGTTGTGCCGCGGACTCAGCCTGCGACGACGCCGCGGAGTTGTCCCAGGCGATCCAGCAGCCGGTGCTCGTCCTGCTGCAGGCGCACCAGGTCTCGCCCGCTGAGGATCCGTTGCCGGGTGTACGCCAAAGCGGTGGCGGTGCGGATGAGATCCCGCATCGGCTTCTGACGGCCCCATTGCGATGCCCAGTGTTTGGCCGCCCGGCGTCCCGAACCGGTGGCGAACAAGCCGACCTCCGCCCAGGTGAGCCAGCCCGCAGCGGCGTATTCGCTCAGCCGCGCACGGGTGAGTTTCGCCTCGGCGACCCGGAGAAGGATGAATCCGACGACAGCCAGGAGGAAGAGCGGCATCTGGATGACGATGTAAAGCCAGAGGAAGTCCTCGCCCATGCTGTTCCACTGGTGATGCAGGAACATCGCAGGGAGCAGTCCGACGAAGAAGGCGGCCACGGTGAGGCCCCGGCTCCAGCGACGTGCAGCGAACCCCATCAGCAGGCCCGTGGTGCCGGTGAACAGGGCATGGGCGAAGGGGGAGAGGATGCCGCGCAGGAACACGATCGTCCAGAAAGTCTGCCCTGCACCCTCCTCCTCGACGTAGATCCGGCCGAAATAGAGGATGTTCTCGGTGAACGCGAAGCCCGCCGCGATCGTGAAGGCATAGACCAGTCCGTCCACCGGGCCGTCGAAATACTTCCTGGCGAGCAGTGCCAGCAGCAAGAGACCGAGGGACTTGGAGAACTCCTCCACGATGGGCGCCTCGACCGTCGCGAGGAACGTCTGCAGATCGTCCTTGGTGGATCCTTCAGGTGCCAGCGTCAGAAAGAACGGCTGGATGATCACGGTTGTGGCGACGGCCACGGTGGCGCCCCAGAGCAGCGCGAACAGCAGGAGTTTACGGGGCTCCGGTTCCCAGCGGTCCATGAAGTAGACGGCTGTGAGAACGATCGCCAAGGGGATCAGAGAGGCGAAGAACCCGCCGAGGAAGCCCTGGCCGCCGACGTTCGAGAGCAGCAGGGGCAGGACCAGCACCAGGCTCAGGAAGGCGAGGACGCCGCCGATGATCATCAGCGTCAACGTGGCCGGGTTGATGTTGCGGTGTACGCGGGCTCCTGCCAGCAGCCGGGGATCCTGGAAGGGATAAGCCGCGGCCTGTTGATACTGCGGGGCCGGCTGATGCGGGAAAGGCTGCTGCCAGCCCTGTCCTGAGGGCGCGTTCTGCGGGGTGGCATGCTGGAAGCCCTGGGGTCCGGCCTGCCAGTACCCCTGCTGCTGCCACCCTGGGTTCGGGTTCCAGGCCTGGTCCTGCTGCCAGCCTCCCTGCTGGGGCCACTGATCCTGCACGGGACTCTGCTGAGGCAATGGCAGCTGAGGCAACGGCGGTGCGCCCGGGACGGTGGCACCAGGCTGAGTGTAGGAGTCAGGATCGACCCGCCCGATCCAGCTCGGGTTCAGGCTCTGCTCGTCCGGAACAGGGCTCGTCGGGGCACCGGGTCCCGGTTGTTGCCAGAATCCAGGCTGCTGGCCGGGAGAGCCCGAAGGGTCGTGGAATGGAGTGCTCATGGTGCTCCCATGCTATTGAGTCCTCCTCCTGCGGGCCAGCGGGCACAGTGTTCCGGGCGTGCCGTTCCGGGTGGGGCGGATCACTCCGGGAGGGGTCTGAGGCGCCCTGAGGAAGGCCGTCCGTGTGATAGATTTTGGAGCGCAAGAATCCTTTTTTAATTCCGTCCTGTGAGGCGGGGAAAGGGGAGAGAGGCATGACTGACGCCACCAGTGCATCATCTGCCGGGACCGGCTCCCAGCGCGTCGTCCTCAATTCCGATGACATCGACCGTGCCATGACGCGGATCGCCTTTGAGATCATCGAATCCAACAAGGGAACGCAGGATCTCGTTCTCCTCGGCATCCCTCGCAGGGGATATCCCCTCGCCCAGCGCCTGGCCCGGAAGATCGCCGACGCCCAGCCCGGCTTCGACGCCCAGGCAGCCCTCGGTCAGCTCGACGTCACGATGTTCCGGGACGATCTGGCCCGGCAACCCACCCGCTCGCCTCTTCCCACCCAGCTGCCCAAGAGCGGTCTGGACGGCAAGGTCGTGGTGCTCGTGGACGACGTCCTGTACTCCGGCCGCACCATCCGGGCAGCCCTCGACGCGCTGGTGGATCTCGGCCGGCCGCGGGTCGTGCGTCTTGCCGTGCTGGTGGACCGCGGTCACCGTGAACTCCCCATCCGTGCCGACCATGTCGGCAAGAACCTGCCCACGGCCAGCAGCGAGAAGGTGAGGGTCCACCTCAGCGAGATCGACGGCTCCGTGGACGAAGTCGTGATCGAGGCCCGCGCATGAAGCATCTTCTCTCCACTCAAGACCTCAGCCGCAAGGACGCCCTGGACATCCTCGACACCGCCGAGGAGATGGCGCAAGTGGGCCAGCGTGAGGTCAAGAAACTTCCGGCCCTGCGCGGCCGGACCGTGGTGAACCTCTTCTTCGAAGACTCCACCCGGACCCGGATCTCCTTCGAAGCGGCTGCCAAGCGGCTCTCGGCCGACGTCATCAATTTCTCCGCCAAAGGCTCCTCCGTGAGCAAGGGCGAGTCGCTGAAAGACACCGCCCAGACCCTGGCCGCCATCGGAGCCGACGCCGTCGTGATCCGTCACTGGGCGTCCGGAGCCCCGCAGCGTCTGGCCAACACGGACTGGATCGAAGCCAAGATCCTGAACGCGGGCGACGGGACACACGAACACCCGACTCAGGCCCTCCTCGACGCTTTCACCATGCGCAGGCACTGGGCCCGCCTGGCGGGCGTCGCCTCCACGGGCACGGATCTGAGCGGCATGCGTGTCGCCATCTCCGGGGATGTGCTGCACTCCCGTGTGGCCCGTTCGAACGTCTGGCTGCTCAGGACGCTGGGAGCCAGCGTCACCCTCGTCGCACCGCCCACCCTGCTGCCGGTCGGCGTCGAGAGTTGGCCGTGCGAGGTCAGCTACGACCTCGACGCCACCCTGGAGATGGGTATCGACGCCATGATGATGCTGCGGGTGCAGAGCGAACGGATGAACGCCTCCTTCTTCCCCTCCGCCCGTGAGTACTCCCGGCGCTGGGGTTTCGACGATTCCCGTCTTGAGGCCTTGGACCGGCACGGGCTGAAGGACACGATCATCATGCACCCGGGTCCCATGAACCGCGGTCTGGAGATCTCCTCGGCCGCCGCCGACTCACCGCGGTCCACCGTCCTGGATCAGGTCAGCAACGGCGTCTCGGTCCGGATGGCATCCCTGTATCTCCTGCTCGCAGGAGGCCGGGAGGCCGAGCAGAACACCACCCATGCAGCCACGGAGGGAATCCCCGCATGAGCACCCAGAACCATCTCATCACCTCCGTCTCCCTGCTGGGCGGCGAGCCCCAGGACATCCTTCTCGCCGACGGCGTCGTGGCTGCGCTCGGTGCCGGAGCCTCAGACCATCCCGCCGCAGCCGATGCCACGGTGATCGACGGCAGCGGCCTGGTGGCACTGCCAGGCCTGGTCGACGTCCACACCCATCTGCGCGAGCCGGGCCGGGAGGATGCGGAGACCGTCGAGACCGGCACCCGGGCCGCTGCACGCGGCGGATACACCGCAGTCCACGCGATGGCCAACAGCTCGCCGGTGGCGGACACCGCGGGCGTCGTCGAGCAGGTCCACCGTCTCGGTCAGGACGCCGGATGGGTGGACGTCCGTCCGGTCGGTGCCGTGACCGTGGGGCTGGCCGGTGAACGCCTGGCAGAGCTGGGCGCGATGGCCGAGTCCCGGGCCGAGGTCCGGATGTTCTCAGACGACGGCATCTGTGTGCACGATCCGGTGCTCATGCGTCGCGCGCTCGAGTATGTCAAGGCGTTCGACGGCGTCATCGCACAGCATGCCCAGGAGCCGCGCCTGACGGAGGGCGCCCAGATGAACGAGGGCGAGGTCTCGGCGGTTCTCGGTCTCGCAGGCTGGCCCGCTGTCGCGGAGGAGAGCATCATCGCCCGCGACGTGCTCCTGGCCCAGCATGTGGACTCGCGTCTGCATGTCTGCCACGTCTCCACGGCAGGAAGCGTCGAGATCATCCGCTGGGCCAAGCAGCGCGGCATCAAAGTCACTGCGGAGGTCACACCGCACCACCTGCTGCTGACCGATGAGCTGGTCCGCAGCTACGATCCGGTCTACAAGGTCAACCCGCCGCTGCGCACCCAGGAAGACGTGCTGGCGCTGCGGCAGGCGCTGGCCGAGGGCGTCATCGACGTCATCGGTACGGATCACGCCCCGCATCCCAGCGAGCACAAGGAATGCGAGTGGGCACAGGCCGCCATGGGCATGACCGGCCTTGAGACCGCGCTGTCCGTGGTGCAGCACACCATGGTGGAAACGGGACTCATGGGCTGGGCCGATGTAGCACGGGTCATGTCCGAGGCGCCCGCCGGGATCGGACGGCTTTCGGACCAGGGGCGGCCCGTGGCCGTCGGAGAGCCGGCCAACCTGGTCCTGGTCGATCCGCAGGCCCGCTGGACCGTGGACGGCTCCGCGATGGCCACCAAGGGGCGCAACACCCCGTTCCAGGGGATGGAGCTGCCGGGCCGGGTCCGCGCGACCTTCTTCCATGGGCACCCGACCGTGCTGGACGGCGAGCTGAACACGCCTCGCCGTCCCTCCGAGGCCTGAGCCGTGGACAAGATCCTGCCGGGCGTGGCCATGCTGGCCGTCGCCGCCCTCGTGATCGTGCTGCTCTTCATCGGCTGGCGGAACAGGCGACGACGTCAGGACGCCCTGGAGCCGCTGCCCGCCGTCCCTGAACTCGGTGAGCCGCAGCTCGCCGTCGTCGGACAGTACGTCACGACGACGACCGAGGGAGACTGGCTGGACCGGGTGGCCGCCCATGGCCTGGGTATCCGGAGCCAGGCCGGGATCGCCGTTCACGACGCGGGAGTGCTGATCAGCCGGCCGGGCTGCGAAGAGCTCTTCATCGCGGCAGATGCGCTCCAGGAGATCCGGCTGAGCAGCGGCATGGCCGGGAAGTTCCTGGGCAAGGACCGGATCCTGGTACTGAGCTGGCGACTGGGCGACAACGTCCTGGACACCGGCTTCCTGCCCCGGAACGAAGCCGACACAGAACCACTGCAACAAGCCGCCGAGCGGCTCCTGGGCCAGGCCGCGGCCTGAACCCCACACCTATTCGAGATGACAGACCACACTCCAGCGAACACAGAGGACACAGTGAGCATTCAAACGCCTGAGGCGAGCACCGGCGCAGCAGTTCTCGTCCTTGAAGACGGCCGCATCTTCCGCGGTCAGAGCTACGGTGCAGTAGGCACCACCCTCGGTGAAGCGGTCTTCACCACCGGCATGACCGGTTACCAGGAGACCATCACCGACCCCTCCTACGCCCGGCAGATCGTCGTGCAGACGGCACCCCACATCGGCAACACCGGCGTCAACGGCGAGGACGCCGAATCGCGGCGTATCTGGGTGGCCGGGTACGTCGTCCGCGACCCCGCGCGACGTCCCTCCAACTGGCGCAGCGAGGCGAGTCTGGACGAGGAATTGGTCCGGCAGGGCATCGTGGGCATCCAGGGCATCGACACCCGCGCGCTGACCCGTCATCTGCGTGAGCACAAGACCATGAGGGCCGGCATCTTCTCCGGCGAGGCGGCGCAGGCGAGCGACGCCGAGCTGCTCACCGCCGTGCGGGACAGCCAGCCGATGGAAGGCTCCCGTCTGGCCGAAGAAGTCAGCATCGACGAGGCCTACACGGTGGAACCGTCCGAGCACGGCTGGGAGGGGGAGCCCCGCTTCACCATCGCGGCCATCGACCTCGGCATCAAGGCCATGACTCCTCAGCGCTTCGCCGAGCGCGGCGTGCGAGTGCATGTCCTGCCGGCCACTGCGAGCCTGGAGGACGTCAAGGCCGTCAACCCGGACGGTTTCTTCATGTCCAACGGCCCGGGCGACCCCGCCACGGCGGACGCCCAGGTCAGCCTGCTGCGCTCCGTGCTGGATGAGAAGCTGCCGTACTTCGGCATCTGCTTCGGCAACCAGATCCTCGGACGCGCCCTCGGCTTCGGCACCTACAAGCTGAAGTACGGCCACCGGGGCATCAACCAGCCCGTCATGGACCGTCGGACCGGCAAGGTGGAGATCACCTCGCAGAACCACGGCTTCGCCGTGGACGCCCCCATGGAAGGCGCCAGCCAGGCACCTGAAAGCCGTTTCGGACGCGTCGAGGTCAGCCACGTGAGCCTGAACGACCAGGTGGTCGAAGGACTCGCGTGCCTGGACATCCCGGCCTTCTCCGTGCAGTACCACCCTGAGGCCGCATCGGGTCCCCACGATGCCGCCTACCTGTTCGACCGCTTCATCGAGCTCATGGAAGCCCAATCGGCTGTTCCAACCCAGAGCACCAAGTCCACGACCAACGACAAGGACGCCTGAGCATGCCCAAACGTACCGACCTCAAGAGTGTCCTCGTCATCGGCTCCGGACCGATCGTCATCGGTCAGGCCGCCGAGTTCGACTACTCCGGGACGCAGGCACTGCGTGTGCTGAAGGAGGAGGGCCTGCGGGTCATCCTCGTCAACTCCAACCCGGCCACCATCATGACGGACCCCGAGTTCGCCGACGCGACCTACGTCGAGCCCATCACCCCCGAGGTGGTGGAGAAGATCATCGCCAAGGAGCGCCCGGACGCCGTGCTGCCGACCCTCGGCGGCCAGACCGCGCTGAACACCGCCATCGCACTGGACAAGAACGGCGTGCTCGCGAAGTACGACGTCGAGCTGATCGGCGCCAACATCGCCGCCATCGAGCTCGGTGAGGACCGCGAGAAGTTCAAGGGCGTCGTGGAGCGCTGCGGCGCCGAGAGCGCCAAGAGCCACATCATCCACACCATGGAGGAGGCACTGACGGCGGCTGATGACCTCGGCTATCCGATGGTGGTCCGCCCGTCCTTCACCATGGGCGGCCTGGGGTCCGGCCTCGCCTACAACGAGAATGATCTGCGCCGCATCGTGGGCCAGGGCCTCCAGTACAGTCCCACCAGCGAGGTGCTGCTCGAAGAGAGCATCCTCGGCTGGAAGGAGTACGAGCTGGAGATGATGCGCGACAAGAACGACAACGTCGTGGTCGTCTGCTCCATCGAGAACTTCGACCCGGTCGGCGTGCACACCGGCGACTCCATCACGGTGGCGCCGGCGCTGACCCTCACGGACCGCGAGTACCAGAAGCTGCGCGATGTCTCCATCGCCGTCATCCGTGAGGTGGGCGTCGACACGGGCGGCTGCAACATCCAGTTCGCCGTCAACCCGGAGACCGGCCGCGTGGTCGTCATCGAGATGAACCCGCGTGTCTCGCGCTCCTCGGCCTTGGCGTCCAAGGCCACGGGCTTCGCGATCGCCAAGATCGCCACGAAGCTCTCCCTGGGCTACACCCTGGACGAGATCCCCAACGACATCACCCAGAAGACTCCGGCCAGTTTCGAGCCGACCCTGGACTACGTCGTCGTCAAGGTGCCCCGCTTCGCCTTCGAGAAGTTCCCCGCAGCGGATCCGACCCTGACCACCACCATGAAGAGCGTCGGCGAAGCCATGGCCCTTGGCCGCAACTTCACCGAGGCCCTGCAGAAGGCCCTGCGCTCCCTGGAGCAGAAGGGCGCCTCGCTGGACTTCAGCCCGGTTCCCGAATGGGAGGTGGAGGAACTCATCGAGAAGGCCAAGCGCCCGACGACCGAGCGCCTGCACCAGGTGCAGCGCGCCCTGCTGGGCGGTGCCACGGTGGAGCAGCTCTTCGAGGCGACCAAGATCGACCCGTGGTTCCTGGACCAGCTCCAGCTGCTCAACGAGGTGTCCACGGACATCCGTAAGAGCGAGGCCCTGACCCCGGAGATGCTGCAGCTGGCCAAGCGTCACGGCTTCTCCGACGCGCAGATCGGCTCCCTCACCCACAACAGCGAAGCAGTGGTCCGCGGCGTCCGCCAGGCGCTGGGCATCCGTCCCGTCTACAAGACCGTGGACACCTGTGCTGCGGAGTTCGCCGCGTACACGCCGTACCACTACTCGTCCTACGACGAGGAGGACGAGGTGGGCCTGCACGCCAAGCCGTCCATCATCATCCTCGGCTCCGGCCCCAACCGCATCGGTCAGGGCATCGAGTTCGACTACTCCTGCGTCCACGCCTCCATGGCGTTGCGCAAGGCCGGCTACGAGACCGTGATGATCAACTGCAACCCGGAGACGGTCTCCACGGACTACGACGTGTCCACCCGGCTGTACTTCGAACCGCTGACCCTTGAGGACGTCCTCGAGGTCATCGCCGCGGAGGAGCGCACGGGCGGCGTCATGGGCGTGTTCGTGCAGCTCGGCGGTCAGACCCCGCTGAAGCTCGCACAGGAACTGGCCGACGCCGGTGTGCCGATTCTCGGCACGCAGCCGGAGGCGATCGATCTCGCGGAGCACCGTGGCGCCTTCGCCAATGTGCTCGACCGGGCAGGTCTCGTCTCGCCGAAGAACGGCACCGCGGTGTCCTTCGAGGACGCCAAGAAGGTGGCCGATGAGATCGGCTATCCGGTCCTGGTGCGCCCGTCCTATGTGCTCGGCGGCCGTGGCATGGAGATCGTCTACGACGAAGCGAACCTTCTGCGCTACATCACCAACGCCACGGAGATCACCCCGGATCACCCGGTGCTCATCGACCGCTTCCTGGAGGACGCGGTGGAGATCGATGTGGACGCCCTGTTCGACGGCAAGGACATGTACCTCGGCGGCGTCATGGAGCACATCGAGGAAGCCGGGGTGCACTCCGGCGACTCCGCCTGCGTCCTGCCGCCCATCACCCTGGGCGCCACCGTCGTGGAGCGCGTGCGTGAGGCCACCCGTGCCATCGCGGAGGGTGTCGGCGTGCGCGGCCTGATCAACATCCAGTTCGCGCTGGCCTCCGACGTCCTCTACGTTCTTGAGGCGAACCCTCGCGCTTCGCGCACGGTTCCCTTCGTCTCGAAGGCGACGGGTGTCCAGATGGCCAAAGCCGCGGCCCTGATCGGCGCCGGCGTGACCATCCATCAGCTGCGCAGCGCCTACAAGATGCTGCCGGAGGAGGGCGACGGCGCGAACCTGCCCCTCGAGGCTCCTGTTGCGGTGAAGGAGGCCGTGCTGCCGTTCAGCCGCTTCCGGACCGAGGACGGCCACGTCGTCGACTCCCTGCTGGGCCCGGAGATGCGTTCCACGGGCGAGGTCATGGGCATCGACAAGCACTTCGACACCGCCTTCGCCAAGAGCCAGGCCGGCGCCAACAACCCGCTGCCGCGAGAGGGCCGCGTGTTCGTCTCGGTGGCGAACCGGGACAAACGCGCCGTGATCCTCGCGGTCAAGCGCCTCTCCGACCTCGGCTACGAGATCGTCTCCACCGGCGGCACTGCGGATGTTCTGCGCCGCAACGGCATCCAGGCCACCCTGGTGCGCAAGGTCGCCGAAGGCCAGGGTGCCGGTAAGGGCGAGAACACCATCGTCGACCGCATCGTGGCCGGTGAGATCGACATGGTCTTCAACACGCCGTCCGGTGGCGAGGCCCGTGGTGATGGTTACGAGATCCGTGCCGCGGCCACCTCGATCGGCATCCCGTGCATCACCACGGTGGCGGAGTTCAACGTGGCCGTGCAGGCCATGGAGGCGATCCGTACCTACGAATGGGATGTGACCAGCCTGCAGGAGCATGCTGCGGTGCTCGCGGCGGTGCGCAATGGCTGACCAGACCACGACGAATCGCCGCTCCGCGTCGGCGGGCGCCGGTTTCGGTGCCCGCCTGGCGGAGGCCATGGCCTCCCTCGGGCCGCTCTGCGTGGGTGTCGACCCGCACCCTGGTCTCCTGGAGGCCTGGGGGCTGGAGGACTCGGCCGCGGGGCTGAAGGAGTTCTCCACCCTGGTGCTGGAGGCGGCCTCCGGTCGTGTGGCCGCCATCAAGCCTCAGGTGGCGCTCTACGAGCGGCACGGCTCGGCGGGCCTGGCCGTGCTGGAGACATTGCTGGCGGATGCCGCGTCGGCTGGTGTGCTGACGATCGCCGACGCCAAGCGCGGTGACATCGGTTCCACCATGGCGGCCTATGCGGACGCCTGGCTCTCGCCGTCGTCGCCGCTGGCCGCTGATGCGGTGACTCTGAGCCCGTACCTCGGATTCGAGTCGCTGCGTCCCGCTCTGGACTTGGCTGCGGCTCACGGCCGGGGTGTCTTCGTACTGGCGCTGACCTCGAACCCTGAGGGCGCCGGGGTGCAGCACGTCGGGGGAGAGGCTTCGGTCGCCCGTCGCATCGTCGAGGCCGCCGCAGCGGAGAACGACGGCGTGACGCCCCTGGGCTCCGTCGGCCTCGTGGTCGGGGCGACGGTCGGTTCCGCCTTGGAGGAACTGGGCATCGACCTGGCCGGGCTGAACGGGCCGGTTCTCGCGCCGGGGCTCGGCGCGCAAGGCGCGACGGGGGAGGACCTGAAGCGCACTTTCGGTGCCGCCTACCCACAGGTGCTCGGAACGTCCAGCAGGGACATCCTGAAGGCCGGGCCATCCGTTCCGGCGCTCGTCTCCGCCATCGGCCGGACCCTGGAGGGACTGCGCTGAGAACGACGCGCAGAGCCGTGTAACACCATGTCAGCCAGGAGGCCACCGGAATCGGTGGCCTCCTGGCTATGGTGCCGGGACTCACTTTCCGGTAGGTTCGCATCAACCGTCAGTTGCATCCGTGGCCGCGGATGCCGGAAGGTGGGAGAAGCCATGAGTCTGCGAGTCCTGACCAGCACGGAGCGAAGCGCCGCCCTAGCCAAGGCGGCTGCGGCACGCCAGACGCGCGCCCGTCTCAAGGAAGCCCTTAAATCCGGCGAGCTGACGGTTCCCCAGGTGCTGGAACAGGCGGAGCAGGATCCCGCCATCGCCCGCCTGAAGGTCTCCGAACTGCTTGAAGCGTTCCCTGGCATCGGCCGGGTCCGTTCGCAGACGATCATGACCCAGTTGCGGATCGCCGCGTCCCGCCGGGTGAGGGGCTTGGGCGTGCACCAGCGCAAGGCCCTGATAGATTTTCTCGAAGAGAAATAGCCCAGGCGGCCCACGGGCGGCCTATGACCAGAGGAATCCGTGAGCTCACTTTCCGGCCTCACCGTGCTTGCCGGCCCCACCGCCGTCGGCAAGGGCACGGTCTCCACCTATATTCGTGACAACTACCCTCAGGTCTGGCTGTCCGTTTCAGCCACGACTCGTCCTCCTCGTCCCGGGGAGCAGGAGGGGACCCACTACTTCTTCAAGTCGCCGGAGGAGTTCGACCGGCTCGCGGGCGACGGGGAGTTCCTCGAATGGGCCGTGGTGCACGGGGTGAACCGGTACGGCACGCTGCGCAGCACCGTCGAGGCGGCATTGGCCGACGGCAAGCACGTACTGCTGGAGATCGATCTGCAGGGCGCACGCCAGGTGAAGGCGGCCGTCCCGGACGCACGCTTCGTGTTCCTGGCACCGCCGAGCTGGGACGAAATGGTCCGCCGCCTGGTGGGCCGTGGCACGGAAACCCCTGAGGAACAGCAGCGTCGGCTGGAAACCGCTAAACTGGAACTTGCTGCCGAGCCGGAATTCGATCACACCGTGGTCAATGACGACGTCCGGAGGGCGGCGGATGAACTTGTCCAGCTCATGGGTTTGACTCCGAACCCTCGCTGAGAAGCCACCATTGAGCGGAACCTGCCCGGCGGGCTCCGCACCGGATCCTTGCCGAGGACCCGGGACGATTGAACGAGAAGATCCTGGAGAACACCGTGTCCACCAACCTTGAGGGCATCATCAACCCGCCGATCGACCAGCTGCTCGAAGCGGCTGATTCGAAGTACGGCCTGGTCATCTTCGGTGCCAAGCGCGCGCGCCAGATCAACGCCTACTACGCGCAGCTGAACGAAGGCCTCTTCGAGTACGTCGGTCCGCTCGTCGAGACCCGTATGAACGAGAAGCCGCTGTCGATCGCACTGCGCGAGATCAACGAGGGCCTGCTCGAGTGCAAGCCGGCCGAGGTTCCGGCCGAAGACGCCGAGTAGTCCAGGCACCAGGTCAGGAAGACGCGCATGCGGATCGTCCTTGGCGTCGGAGGAGGGATTGCAGCCTTCAAGGTTGCATCCCTCCTCCGTCTTTTCACCGAAGCCGGCCACCAGGTCACCGTCGTGCCCACGGAGGCGGCGTTGAACTTCGTGGGGCAGGCCACCTGGGAGGCGCTCTCCGGCAGACCCGTGAGCACGTCCGTCTTCGATCACGTGGATCAGGTGAACCACGTCAGGCTCGGCCAGGAGGCTGATCTGGTGGTCGTGGCCCCGGCCACGGCGAACATTCTCGCCCGTGCCGCACACGGACTGGCGGATGACCTGCTCGGCAACACGCTTCTGGTGGCCACCTGCCCGGTGCTGTTCGCGCCGGCCATGCACACGGAGATGTGGCGGCATGCAGCGACACAGGCGAATGTGGCGACTTTGCGGAGCCACGGTGCTCATGTCCTGGATCCCGACGTCGGCCGACTGACCGGCAAGGACAGCGGTCCGGGCCGGCTTCCCGAGCCCCAGGCCATCTTCGCGGCCGCACTGGCGCTCGTGGAGGACCCCGCCCGCGCGGTACATCACGCCGAGCGGCCTCTGGCAGGCCGTCATGTTCTGGTCTCAGCAGGGGGCACTCAGGAGCCCTTGGACCCTGTGAGGTTCCTGGGGAACCGGTCCTCCGGCAAGCAGGGCATCGCCCTCGCCGCTGCGGCGCGCGACGCCGGGGCTCAGGTCACGCTGGTCGCGGCACATATCGAGGTTCCGGTGCCGGCCGGCGTCGAGCTGGTCCGGGTCGGCACGGCTGAAGAGTTGCGCCAGGCCATGATCGAGCACAGCCCGGCCGCCGATGCCGTACTCATGGCGGCCGCCGTCGCAGACTTCCGCCCGGCGGAACGGTCCGGGACGAAGATCAAGAAACGTGCCGAGGGGACCGACCCCGTGATCGAGCTGGTCCGCAACCCGGACATCCTCGCCGAGCTGGTCCGGCTCCGGCATGCAGACGCGCGCCAGCAGCTGATCCTCGGCTTCGCCGCCGAAACCGGTGATGATTCGGGCAGCGTCCTGGAGTACGCACGGCAGAAGCTCGAAAAGAAGGGCTGTGACCTCCTCGTGGTCAATCACGTAGGGGAGGACAAGGTGTTCGGCCAGGACGTCAACTCGGTCGAGATCCTGTCCCGTTCGGACCGTGAGATGCAGCACGTCGAGGGATCGAAGAACGCGGTTGCGCGCGCCGTCGTCGAGCGCGTGGCGGCCGAACTGGCCGATTGAACCGACCGATTGAACCCTGGCACCGCCTGACCGTTCTGTCCACATATCGTCATGTGCGCGGCGAAGCGGCTCGGCGAGGCCGGTAGAGTGTACGGGTGACCTTTGCCATGCAGAATTCTTCGCACACCGGCCTCCGGCTGTTCACCTCCGAGTCCGTCACCGAGGGGCACCCGGATAAGATCTGCGACCAGATCAGTGACTCGATCCTGGACGCCCTGCTCGCCGCAGATCCCGAGTCGCGGGTGGCCGTGGAGACCATGGCCACCACCGGCCTGGTGCACGTCGCCGGCGAGGTCACCACGGACGCCTACGTCGAGATCCCGCAGATCGTGCGTGAGACCATCCTGGGCATCGGTTACGACTCCTCGGCCAATGGCTTCGACGGTGCACGCTGCGGAGTATCGGTCTCCATCGGTCAGCAGTCCAATGACATCGCCGACGGCGTGTTCAACTCCGTGGAGGCCCGGGAGGGCCGCACCTCGGATGACTACGATCTGCAGGGTGCCGGCGATCAGGGCATCATGTTCGGCTATGCCAGCGATGAGACCGCCACGTACATGCCGACCCCGATCTGGCTGGCCCACCGTCTCTCGGAGCGACTGACCGAGGTCCGTAAGAGCGGCGAACTGGCTTACTTGCGCCCGGACGGCAAGACCCAGGTCACGGTGGGCTATGACGGGGACAAGCCCGTCTCGGTGGAGACGGTCGTCATCTCCAGCCAGCATGCCGAGGACTCCTCGCTCGAGCAGCTGCGCTCCGATCTGGCGAACCACGTGATCACTCCGGTGCTCGCTGCGGCCGAACTGGACACCTCCTCGGCGCGCAACATCCTCAACCCCGCGGGCAAGTTCATCATCGGCGGCCCTGTGGGCGACGCCGGTCTGACGGGCCGCAAGATCATCGTGGACACGTACGGCGGCTTCGCGCGCCACGGCGGTGGCGCCTTCTCCGGCAAGGACCCGTCGAAGGTGGACCGCTCGGCCGCCTATGCCATGCGCTGGGTGGCGAAGAATGTCGTGGCCGCCGGTCTGGCCCGTCGCGCGGAGATCCAGATCGGCTACGCCATCGGACAGGCCCGCCCCGTGGGCATCTATGTGGAGACCTTCGGCACCGAGACGGTGGACCCCGCACGGATCAGCGCGGCCATCGGGGAGGTCTTCGACCTCCGCCCCCGCGCCATCATCGACGCCCTCGATCTCAAGCGCCCGATCTATGCCAAGACGGCCGCTCACGGGCACTTCGGCCGCGAGGATCCGGATTTCACCTGGGAACGGCTGGACAAGGTGGCCGATCTCAAGGCTTATTTCAACGCCTGAGCCGGTGACGCGAGGTGCAGGACGGACTCTTCCCCGCGACTGAGCCGGAGGGCGCTGCCCTCCCGGGGCTCGATTCGGCCGGACCGTGGCAGCCCTCGGACCCTGCCGAGAAGCCTGCCGCCCAGAATCCGGTGGCGCGCGTCGTCGTCGAATCCCCGCTCCCTCATCTGGACCGCCCTTTCGACTACCTGGTTCCGGAGGACCTTGACGAGCAGGCGGTTCCTGGTGCTCGCGTCAGGGTCACCTTCGCTGGACGGGCCTTGCACGGTTATCTGATCGAGCGCCGGGCCGACAGCGACGCCGGAACGCGTCTGGCCATGCTGGGCAAGGTCGTCTCGGCGGTCCCGGTTCTCACCCCGGAGGTCCTGGACCTCTGCCGGGCGGTTGCGGCAAGGTACGCGGGGACCGTCAGTGATGTGCTGCGCCTCGCGGTGCCGAGCCGGGTGGCCAGCTGTGAGAAGGACTGGGCCCCTCGTACGGGGGATCTGCCCGCCGTGCCCGAGGCCGGATCCCCGGAGGCGCCGGCGTGGGACCGGCTCCGGAACGGTTCAGCCTTCCTGCATCACCTGCGCCAGGGCGAGAATCCCCGGGCCGTGGTGTCGATTCCCGAGGGGTTCGGACCGCACGCCTGGCCTCAGCTGTTCACCGAGGCGGCACTGGCCACGCTGGCTTCCGGCCGCAACGTTCTGTTCGTGGTCCCGGATCAGCGTGATCTCCGTCGTCTTGAAGCCGTACTCGCCGAGTCTTTGCCGCGCGGACTCGTCGCCCGGCTCACCGCGGAGGACGGCCCGTCCGTGCGCTACCGCGAGTACTTGCGGGTGCTCGGCGGCTATGCGCGGGTGGTGATCGGGACGCGTGCCGCCGCCTACGCGCCGCTCGGCGATCTCGGCCTGGTCGGTATCTGGGACGACGGCGACGATGTGCACGCCGAGCAGCGTGCCCCGTATCCGCATGCCCGCGAAGTCCTGATGCTCCGCAGCAGCGAGGGGGCCGGGGCCGCTTGCGTCCTGGCCGGTCATGCTCGCAGCACCGAGGCGCAGCGTCTCGTGGAGAACGGCTGGGCGGGTTCGGTGAGTGCCGACCGTCCACTGCTGCGGACCGTGACGCCGCGTGTGGTGAACACTGCCGATTCCTACCACCAGGAGCGTGATCCGCTGAGCACGGCGGCTCGTCTGCCGCACGCCGCCTGGCAAGCCGCGAAGGACGGACTGGACCTCGGCCCGGTGCTGATCCAGGTGGCCCGTTCCGGATACGCCCCGGCCCTGCTCTGCTCCCAGTGCGGCACGCGGATGCGCTGCACGAACTGTGAGGGGCCCCTGCATGTGCCTGCGCACGGAGCCGCGCCGGAATGCCGCTGGTGCGGCTCGGTGCAGCGGGCACTGAGCTGCCGTGAGTGCGGGTCCAACAAGTACACGGTCACGGGCAACGGGGTTCTCCGGACGGCCGAACAGCTCGGGAGGGCCTTCCCCGGGGCCCGGGTGGTCTCGTCCTCTGCAGGCCGGGTGAAAGACACCGTTTCCGGTGCCGGGACGCTGGTGGTGGCGACCCTTGGCGCCGAACCTGTGGCCACTGAAGGGTATGCCGCAGCTCTGCTGCTGGACGGCGAGCAGATGCTCCGCCGGGAGAACCTCCGGGCCGCCGAGGAGACCGTGCGGCGATGGTTCAACGCTGCGGCGCTGGTCAGGCCGGCCAAGGACGGGGGAGTCGTGATGGTGACGGCCGAACAGGAGAACCCTGTGGGGGCGCTGGTCCGCTGGGATCCGGCGGCCTTTGCGGCCCGGGAGCTGGAGGAGCGCCGCGAACTGCACCTGCCCCCGGCCGTGCGAGTGGCAGCGCTGACCGGGCCGCGAGAGGCGGTGGAGTACCTTCAGGCCGCCCTCTCGCCCCTGATGGTCGGGCCGACGGAGGTCCGCTGCGTCGGGCCGGTTCCGATCGGTGAGGACGGCTACCGTACGCTCGCGTTCATTCCGTTCGCTGTCGCATCCGAGGCCGCGAAGCTGCTGAGAGCCGCCAAAGCAGCCTCCTCGGCGAAGCGCACCCACGGTGCCGCCCAGTTGCGCTTCGACGGCGTCGACCTGCTCTGACCGCTCAGGATCTGCGTTCGCTTCACGCCTTGCGGGCGCGCAGCCGCACGACTTCCCCTGCGGCGGCGAGCAGTTCCTGCGCGGACCGCTCCCAGGAGAAACGGGCCGCCTGATCCACGGACGCGGCACTCCTGGCCGCCCATGCGCCGTCGTCCTCCAGGGCGAGCACGGCGGAGGAGAAGGCCGCCGGGTCCTCGGCGGGGACGTATGCTGCGGCGTCGCCACCCACCTCGCGGAAGATGGGGGTGTCCGCCACGACCACCGGTGTCCCGAGCGCCATGGCCTCCACGAGAGGCAGGCCGTAACCCTCGGCCTTCGAGAGCGTCACGAGTGCGGCGGCGTTCCGCAGGAACCCTTCATACTCTTCGTCACTCACGCCATTGTGGAAGACCACTTCCGCGCCGGCCGGAACGAGGGCCTCCAGTTGTTCACGGCGGGCCGGTGCGATACGGCTCATCAGGCGCAAGGTGTATCCCGGGAGTCCCACCATGCCGCGGATGAGCGTTTCGACGTTCTTGTACTCCATGAAGGACCCCATGTAGACGAGTTCCTTCGACGGCGCTTCGGAGGCGTCGCGGGGCACCGCGCCGGGCTGAGGTGCGTTGCCGATGATCCGCACGGGTTTGTGCGTGAGACGGAACTTCCTCATCAGTGATTCGGTGGTGCGGCTGATGGTCGCGACGATGTCGGCCCGGTTCAGCAGCAGCCGCTGCGGCCAGTAGGCCTTGTGGTAGAGCCGCCACAGCACTCGCACCGGCGCCGGCAGGAAGCCGGGGGGCGCGGGGTGCTCGTAGTAGATCAGATCGTGCAGGGTGAGGATGAGTCCGTACTTGCGTCCCCACGACCCCATGGTCTGCATGGGACAGACCACGACATCCGGCTGCAGACGATTGACCCGACGCGCCACGAACAGCTCCAGCGGTGACAGCGGGCTCCCGATCTTGATGTACGGGACCTCCGGGAGCAGCTTCAACTGACGGTCGTCGCAGATCAGCATCGTCACGTCGGCGACCTTGGCACAGGCCTCGATGAGACTGGCACCGTAGCGGCTGATCCCGTCGTGATGGTCCATGCGGGTGAACCTGGCGTCGATCACCAATTTCATGCTGGGTACTCCTGAAGGAAGTGGTCGATGGCATTCGCGGCGATTCCAGGAGTCTCGTAGTGGATGAGGTGGCCGACGCCGTCGATCACCACCAGACGGGAATCGGGGAGTGCCGCGTGGAGGGTCTCCTGGGCGGGAAGGGGGGCGACCTCATCGGTGGAGCCGACCACCAGCAAGGTGGGCAGCGTCAGCTTGTCCGCGCGCTCGGTGACGGTGCCGGACACGGACGCCCGGAAGGACTCCAGCAGACTGGAGCGGCTGTCGAAGTCACTGAAATAGGCGTCATGCTGCGCGTGGATGAAACGGCGCAGATCCTTGTTCCTGGTCCGGGCCATGGTGACACTCATGATGCGCACGATGGCCGGGTTGGCCAGCAGCGCGCGCCCCGCGCCTTCGGGCAGTGCGGCGGCCGCCCGGTAATAGAGGATGGCCAGTTTCGTCAGGAATCCCTTGGGCCCTTCCAGCGCCGGTGCCGCGATCGGGTTGATCAGGATCAATGGATGGACGCGGCCCGGGTGCTCGCTGACGAAACGGCTGCACACCAGCGACCCGAAGGAGTGGCCGAGCAGAACGGTGTCGGGTCCGAGCCCTAGCGCGTCCAGGAACTCGGCGACGAAGCGGCCGTAGCCGTCAAGGGAGTGCTCCCGTCCGCGGAAGGCGGGGGAGGCGCCGAAGCCCGGCAGGTCGGGGGTGATGAAGCGATGGCCGGGCAAGAGGTCCACCAGGCGGAGCAGGCCGTGGTGGTCGCCACGGAAACCATGGATGACCAGGATCGTCCTGCTGGCATCGTCGGGTTCACTGGCCCGGTGCTCCCAGTAATGGACGGGACCGCTGGGAAGCTCCACCACATGACGGGACTCGCGGTCACGCAGAGCAGGGGAGATGAACCCGGAGGTATCGGGGGAGCCGGCGTGTTGCGTGGGCATCAGTTCACCGCGTCCGGATGGGAACCACTGCGGAAGTCACGGTCGAGTCCGGCGATCTCCGCCATGTCGGCAGGGCTGAGGGCGAAGTCGAAGAGCGCGGAGTTCTCTGCGATCCGGGCCGCGGTGCTCGCCTTGGGGAACGTCACGGAGCCTTCCTGGATCTGCCAGCGCAGCGCCACCTGGGCGACACTGCGGCCGTGCTCCGACGCGATGCGCTGCAGCGCCGGGTCCTCGAGGAGCCGGCCGCGCGCGAGAGGGCTCCAGGCCTCGGTGGTGATGCCGTGCTCGGTGTGGAACGCCCTCAATTCGCGCTGCTGAAGCCAGGGATGCATCTCCACCTGGTTCACGGCAGGCACCACCTCGCATTCGTCGAGGACACGCTCGAGGTGCTCGGGCTGGAAATTCGACACGCCGATGGCCCGGACGCGTCCCTCACGGTACAGGGTCTCCAGGGCCTTGTAGCTCTCAACATAGAGGCCTCGTGCCGGCGCCGGCCAATGGATGAGGTACAGATCGAGCACGTCCAGTCCCAGGGCGACCATGCTCGCATCGAAGGCCCGCAGCGTGCTGTCGTACCCCTGGTCGTCGTTCCAGACCTTGCTCGTGACGAAGAAGTCCTCCCGCGCCAGGGAGCCTTCCTCGAGCACCGCGCCCAGGGCGCGGCCGAGCGCGAGTTCGTTGCCGTACATCGAGGCCGTATCCAGATGGCGCAGGCCCGCGTCGACAGCTGCGGGCACGAGATCCCGGACCGACTCGGCTGGGACCTTGTAGAGGCCGAAGCCCAATTGGGGGATCTCCACCCCGTTGTTCAGGGTGACGGTGGGAATGCGGCTCATGATTGAAGACTCTACCGAAGACGGCCGGGCTCTCCCCGGGGACCCGCTCAGGCGGACACGAGGAGGCGGGCCGTCTTCTCGTCGAGGATGAGCTCGGTGACCAGGCCCGCCGCGAGGGCTCCCTGAAGGCCGTTGATCTTCCCTGCGCCGGACACCACGCAGACCCGGCGGGGCGCGCGGCGCAGCTGCTCGTGACTGGGGCCGGTGGAACGTGCGTTCAGGGGGATGCCATCGGTGGTTCCGTCGGCGCGGAAGAACACGGTGGCAACGTCGCCGACCACTTCGTGACGGGCCAGGGACTCCAGGTCTTCACGCTCCAGATATCCACCGGCGTACACGTGGCTGGGATAGCCGGCGTCGATGCCACCGACCCCGAAAAGGGCCATGGTCATGCGGGACTGCAGGTCCAGCATCCGGGCCACGCTGCGTTCGCGCCACATGGCCTGGCGGGTCTCCACGTGGTCGAAGAACGCAGGCACGGGGAACTGTTCCACCTTGGCCCCGTAAGCCCGGCCGAAGCGGCGCAGGATCTCACTGGAGTAGGAGATCCCGGTGGAGTGGGTGTTGCCGGCACCGTTGAGCTGGACGATCACGCTGTTGTGGGTGGGCTTGCTCGTCAGATGGCGGCTGACAGCGCTCATGGTCGCACCCCACGCCACTCCGACGATGGAGTTGGAGTCCACCTGCGGGGTGATGGTCCGCGCCGCGTACAGGGCGACACGTTCCAGCGCATCGGCTTCACCCATGCTGCTCGGAACGGGCACCACGTGGGCGTCCACACCGAAACGTTTCTTGATCAATTGTTCAAGCTCCGGTGCCATGTCCAGACTGGACCTGACCTGGATCTGGACGAGTCCCGTCTCCCGCGCTGTCGCAAGGAGCCGGGAGACCGTGGACCGTGATGTGCGCAACTCGCGGGCGATCGCGTCCATCGTGAGGTCCTGCAGGTAGTAGAGCTGGGCTGCTTTGAGGACGTCCCCGTCTTTCCGCATCGGAACCCCTTCTGCACGTTCGTGCATTTCGCTTGACGGTAATTTTCACTGTTTCCAAGAATAGTGGGACGTGCCGTCCTGGCACCTAGAACGACGTGAAACCCCTCCCGGAGAAACGATGTCCACGCAGCAGAACGCAGCCCCCCGTACCCCTCAGACTCGGCAGACCGTCCAGGCGATCGCCGGGCGTCCGTCCGCCACCGTGCTGATCGTCGGTGGAGGCATCAACGGCGTGGGAACCTTCCGCGATCTCGCCCTCCAGGGTGTGGACGTGGTGCTGGTGGAGCGCGGCGACTACTGTCAGGGTGCGTCCGGTGCGTCCTCCCACATGATTCACGGCGGCATCCGCTATCTGGAGAACGGCGAGTTCCGTCTCGTGAAGGAATCGGTCGTGGAGCGCAACCGCCTCATGAAGATCGCCCCGCACTACGTGAAGCCCCTCAAGACCACCATCCCGATCTTCAGCACCTTCTCCGGAATCCTCAGTGCGCCGATCCGCTTCCTGACTCACAAGCAGGGCAAGCCCCAGGAGCGTGGCGCGTTCCTCATCAAGCTCGGCCTGAGCCTCTACGACTCCTTCTCCCGCGACGGCGGCACGGTGCCCCGCCACCAGTTCCGCGGACGCGACAAGGCCCTGCAGGAACTGCCGCGGCTGAACCCGGGCATCAAGTACGCCGCGAGCTACTTCGACGCCTCGGTGCACAACCCCGAGCGCCTCACGCTCGACGTTCTCAATGACGGCCTGAAGGCCGGCGGTGAGAAGGCCCGTGCCGCCAACTACCTGAGCGTGGTGGGTCCCGCAGAGTCCTCCGACGGCGTCGTACGGCTCCGTGATGAACTCACCGGCGAGGAGTTCGACTTCTCCGCCGACGTCGTCGTCAACGTGACCGGCGCCTGGGTCGACCAGAGCAACACCGCGCTCGGGGCGCCGACCCGCTTCATGGGCGGCACCAAGGGTTCCCACATCGTGCTCGACCACCCGGAACTGCTCGCCGCCACCGGTGGCCGGGAGATCTTCTTCGAACACACCGACGGCCGGATCGTCCTCATCTACCCGATGGGCGACCGCGTCCTGGTGGGCACCACGGACATCAATGCCGACATGAACGAAGACGCCGTCTGCACTCCTGAGGAGATCGACTACTTCTTCGATCTCATCTCCCACGTCTTCCCGGACATCTCGGTGACGAGCGATCAGATCGTGTACACCTTCTCCGGCGTCCGGCCCCTGCCGCGACACGATGACACCGCACCCGGATTCGTCTCCCGTGACTACCGCATCGAAAAGCGCGAGCAGGACTTCGGCACCGCGAAGGCGACCGTACTGAGCCTCGTGGGTGGCAAGTGGACGACCTTCCGCGCACTGTCCGAACATCTTTCCGATGAGGTCCTGGGGCTGATCGGTGCCTCGCGCACGGTGTCCACCGCCAAGCTTTCGATCGGCGGCGGAGTCGGTTTCCCCTCGGACGACGCCGGCGTCCAGCAGTGGATCAAGGCCCGTGTCAACCCTGCGGCGGGACTCGACGCGGCGCGCGTCGACGTCCTTCTGACCCGCTACGGCACCCGTGCCGACGAGGTGATCGCTTATCTTGCCGACGGCGAAGACCGCCTTCTGCACTCCACCCATGAACTCAGCGTGCGCGAGCTTCACTGGATGGCGGATCACGAGCAGATCGGCCACCTGGTGGACGTCCTCATCCGCCGCACCTCCCTCGCTTTCCGTGGCCTGGTCACGGGAGAACTCCTCCGCGAAACGGCCGAGGCCTTGTCAGAACAGCTTGGCTGGGACAAGGATCGGATTGTGGAGGAATGCAATCATGCCGCCACTGTCCTGGAAAACCTTCACCTGGTACAGCTCGACAGCCTGGTTGCCTAGCCCCTCGGGGCGAACAGTCCCCGGGCGCGGGCCCGGGGACTTACAGCACATCTCAAGGAGTCAATGATGTCTCTTGGAATCATCTTCCTTTCGGAAGTCTTCGGTACGGCAATGCTCACTCTCCTCGGCTGTGGCGTTGTCGCCAACACCGCCCTGAAGGGGACCAAGGGCAACAACACCGGGTTCCTTTTCGTGAACTTCGGCTGGGGCCTCGCGGTCTTCGCCGGTGTCTTCGTGGCCGCCAAGTCCGGCGCCCACCTGAACCCGGCGGTGACGCTGGGCATCGTGGCCTCGGGCAAGGGCGAGTTCGTCCCCGGGATCCCGGTGGACGCGGCCTCCATCTTCACCTACCTCGGTGGTGAGATGCTCGGCGCCTTCATCGGTGCCGTGGTCTGCTGGCTGGCCTACAAGCAGCACTACGACCTGGAGCCGGACCCGGCCAACAAGCTCGGCACCTTCTCCACCGGTCCTGCCATCCGCAGCTACGGCTGGAACCTCGTCACCGAGATCGTGGCCACCTTCGTCCTGGTGTTCGTGATCCTCTGCTTCGGTGGATCGCCCTCCGGACTCGGCCCGCTCGCCGTCGCACTTCTGGTGGTCGGCATCGGTGCATCTCTCGGTGGCCCCACCGGTTACGCCATCAACCCGGCCCGTGACCTCGGCCCGCGCATCGCCCACGCCGTGTTGCCCATCAAGGGCAAGGGCGGAAGCGATTGGAGCTATGCCTGGGTTCCCGTGGCCGGTCCGATCATCGGCGGCCTGATCGCCGGTTGGGCCGCACACCTGCCCATCGTCTTCACCGCAGTGGCCAAGTAAGCGACCCGCAAGGAACTGAGGAAAACTCATGTCTGAATACGTCATCGCCATCGACCAGGGCACCACGAGCAGCCGCGCCATCGTCTTCGACCGGAAGGGCACCATCGTCTCCACCGGTCAGATGGAGCACGAGCAGATCTTCCCGCAGGCGGGCTGGGTCGAGCACAACGCCTCAGAGATCTGGAACAACACCCGTGAGGTGATCGCCAGCGCTCTGTCCAAGGCCAATCTGACCCGTCACGACATCGCAGCCGTCGGCATCACCAACCAGCGTGAGACCGCCGTCGTCTGGGACAAGAACACCGGTGAGCCGGTCTACAACGCCATCGTCTGGCAGGACACCCGCACGCAGTCCATCGTGGACGAGCTTGCGGCCGACGGCGGCGTCGAGCGTTTCAAGCAGAAGGTCGGCCTGCCGCTGGCCACCTACTTCTCCGGCACCAAGGTGAAGTGGATCCTCGACAACGTCGAGGGCGCCCGTGAGAAGGCCGAGGCCGGGGACCTGCTCTTCGGCACCACCGACTGCTGGGTTCTCTGGAACCTGACGGGCGGCGTCGACGGCGGCGTGCACGCCACCGATGTGACCAATGCCTCCCGCACCATGTTCATGGATCTGCAGAGCCTTTCCTGGGATCAGGACATCCTGGATGCCTTCGGTGTCCCGGCGTCCATGCTGCCCGCCATCAAGTCCTCCTCCGAGGTCTACGGCACGGTGCACACCTCCCAGCTGCTGCGCGAGGTGCCGGTGGCGGGCATCCTCGGTGACCAGCAGGCTGCGACTTTCGGCCAGGCGGCATTCAACGCCGGCGAGGCGAAGAACACCTATGGCACCGGTTGCTTCCTGATCTTCAACACGGACACCGAGATCATCCACTCGAAGAACGGGCTGCTCACGACGGTCGGCTACAAGCTGGGCGACCAGCCGACGCACTACGCGCTGGAAGGTTCGATCGCCGTCGCCGGTTCACTCATCCAGTGGCTGCGGGACAATCTGGGCATGATCGCCAGTGCTCCCGAGGTCGAGCAGCTGGCGGCGTCCGTCGAGGACAACGGTGGCACGTACATCGTTCCGGCGTTCTCCGGTCTCTTCGCACCGTACTGGCGTGCAGACGCCCGCGGAGCGATCGTGGGCCTCACGCGCTACGTCAACAAGGGACACATCGCGCGCGCTGCGCTCGAGTCCACGGCATTCCAGACCCGTGAGGTCCTGGACGCCGTGAACGCCGACTCGGGTGTGCCGCTCACGGAGCTCAAGGTCGACGGCGGCATGGTCGCCAATGAGGCCCTGATGCAGTTCCAGGCAGACATCCTGGGCGTCCCCGTGGTCCGCCCGGTGGTCACCGAGACCACTGCGCTGGGTGCCGCCTACGCCGCCGGCCTCGCCGTCGGCTTCTGGAAGGACCTGGGCGAGCTGTCCGCCAACTGGGGCGAGGACAAGCGCTGGGAACCGCAGATGGACGAAGCCGAGCGTGACCGTCAGCTGCGTCTGTGGAAGAAGGCAGTCACCAAGTCCATGGACTGGGTGGACGAGGACGTGAAGTAGTCCTCCTCACCCAAGCCTGACCGCCTCGCTGTCAAGGGGGCCCCGCCCGTCCCCAGCTGCTCCCTCCGTTCGCAAGCTCGCAGTGGGACCCTCGCAGCTGTGGGCCCACCGCGGACGCCCGAAGCCGCTCCCGGGCCCCCTTGACACCGAGGCACGCCGTAGCCTCGGCGAGGTGCGGTAAAGTGGTGGACATGCACGTCATCCTCCTCCTTAGCTAGCCGTCCTCCGGGTCCGTGTGACCCGTGATGGACGGCCGCCCCTTGAACCCTTTCCGCAGCGCAGGCTGCTGGTGAGGGTTGAGGGGCTTTTGTGTGTGTGGAGTATGGCAGGAACGATGCCGGAGCCGGCGAAGGTGAGAGAGTACGAGTGAGCGTAGAAGCTGAAGAGACCATGGGCGGTGAGTCCGCGCGGGAGCGTGGTTACGACTTCGCCGCGATCGAGGCCGTCTGGGCCAAGGCCTGGGATGAGAACCCCCAGTTCACCCCCGTCGACGACGGTTCGCGCGAACGGCGCTACGTGCTGGACATGTTCCCTTACCCCTCGGGAGACCTTCACATGGGTCACGCCGAGGCGTTCGCGATGGGCGATGTGGTCTCCCGCTACTGGCGCCTGCAGGGCTATGATGTCCTGCACCCGATCGGCTGGGACTCCTTCGGCCTGCCCGCGGAGAACGCTGCGATCAAGCGCAACGCCCACCCGAGCGAGTGGACGTACGCGAACATCGACACCCAGGCGGCGTCGTTCAAGCGCTACGCCATCTCCGCGGACTGGAGCCGGCGGCTGCAGACCTCGGATCCCGAGTACTACCGCTGGACTCAGTGGCTGTTCAAGCGCTTCTACGAGAAGGGCCTGGCGTACCGCAAGGACTCGCCTGTCAACTGGTGCCCCAAGGACCAGACCGTGCTGGCCAACGAGCAGGTCGTCAACGGCGCCTGTGAACGGTGCGGCACACCGGTGACCAAGAAGTCCCTGAACCAGTGGTACTTCAAGATCACGGAATACGCTCAGCGTCTGCTGGATGACATGGACCAGCTGGAGGGTCACTGGCCCGAGCGGGTCCTGGCCATGCAGAAGAACTGGATCGGCCGCTCCGAAGGCGCTCACGTGCGCTTCGTCATCGAAGGGGCGGGGGAGAAGGCGGAACGCGAGACCACCGTCTTCACCACCCGTCCGGACACGCTGTACGGCGCGACCTTCTTCGTGGTCGCCGCGGACTCCGAGCTGGCGATCGAGCTGGTCACTCCGGAGCACGCCGACGCACTGGACGAGTACCGTGAGCAGGTCAAGGCGCTTTCCGAGATCGAGCGCCAGTCCACCGAGCGTCCCAAGACCGGCGTGTTCACCGGCCGCTACGCGATCAACCCGCTCAATGGGGAGAAGCTGCCGGTCTGGGCCGCCGACTACGTGCTGGCCGACTACGGCACAGGCGCCATCATGGCCGTCCCCGCGCACGATCAGCGTGACCTGGACTTCGCCAAGGCATTCGGGATCGCCGTCCGCCCCGTCCTGGAGACCGGCGAGGAGGACCCCGCGGAGACCGGCGTCGCCACCTCCGGTGAGGGAACCCTGATCAACTCCGGCGAGCTGGACGGCCTGAGCAAGGCCGAGGCGATCCCTGCCGCCATCGCGATCCTGGAGCGTCAGGGCACCGGCGAGGGCTTCGTGAACTTCCGGCTGCGTGACTGGCTCCTGAGCCGCCAGCGTTTCTGGGGCACCCCGATCCCGATCATCCACTGCGAGTCCTGTGGCGAAGTGCCGGTTCCGGACGAGGATCTGCCGGTGCGTCTGCCGGACGATCTGCGCGGAGAAGATCTGTCCCCGAAGGGCACGTCCCCCCTGGCCGCTGCGGAATCGTGGGTCAACGTGAACTGCCCGTCCTGTGGTGGTCCGGCGCGCCGCGACAGCGACACCATGGACACCTTCGTCGATTCCTCCTGGTACTTCCTGCGTTTCACCTCGCCGCAGTACACGGACGGCCCCTTCGACCCTGAAGCGGTCAACACCTGGATGCCTGTGGGGCAGTACGTGGGCGGCGTGGAACACGCCATCCTGCACCTGCTCTATGCGCGCTTCTTCACCAAGGTCATCCACGACCTGGGCATGCTGGAGACCACCGAGCCGTTCACCGCCCTCCTGAACCAGGGCCAGGTGCTCAACGGTGGCAAGGCCATGAGCAAGTCGCTCGGCAACGGTGTGGACCTCGGCGAGCAGCTCGACAAGTTCGGCGTCGATGCGGTGCGCCTGACCATGGTGTTCGCCTCGCCGCCGGAGGACGACGTCGACTGGGCCGACGTTTCGCCAGGCGGTTCCGCGAAGTTCCTGGCCCGCGCCTGGCGCCTGGCACAGGACGTCTCGAGTGAGCCCGGGACTCCGACGGAGTCCGGAGACAAGGCGCTGCGTGCGGTGACCCACCGGACGATCGCGGATGCCGCAGACCTGCTTGCGGCCAACAAGTTCAATGTCGTGGTGGCGCGCCTCATGGAGCTGGTCAACGCAACGCGCAAGACCATCGACTCGGGCGCCGGTGCGACCGATCCAGCGGTCCGTGAGGCCGCCGAGACGGTAGCCGTGATCCTGTCGCTGTTCGCGCCGTACACGGCCGAGGACATGTGGCACCTGCTGGGCCAGGAGACGTTCGTCGCGAATGCCGCGTGGCCGGTGGTTGATCCCGCGCTCCTCGTGGAGGATACCGTCACGGCGGTCGTGCAGGTCCAGGGCAAAGTCAGGGACCGTCTTGAGGTTCCGGCGGACATCACGGAAGACGCCCTCCGGGAGATGGCGTTGGCTTCGGAGAACGTCCAGCGGATCCTCGATGGACGGGACATCCGCACGATCATCGTGCGAGCCCCCAAGCTCGTCAACATCGTTCCGGCCTGACCGGAATCGACCTGATCCAAAGAGGGGCGGGACGCGTCATGCGTCCCGCCCCTCGGCTTACGCGAGGAATAGACTGAGCACCATGACCGAGCCGGGGAGTGGAAGCCGGGCGCGCCTGCTGGAGCGCCTCGAAGCATTCCGCGGCCTCGGCTCCGCCGTATCCAGGTCGGCCCGGGCCGAGGGCCGGACGTCGCGTTCGCGGGCCAGGTCCGGGCTGAAAGCCGTCAAAGTCGCCGTCGTCACCGATTCCGCGGCAGCGCTGCCGGCCGAATGGCTGTCTTCCGCGCCGGGCTGTTTCCGGCATGTTGCACTGCCGGTCATGGTGGGGGACGAGATCTTCTCCTCCGCCGATCTGGCGGACGACGACGGCCAGCTCCTGGAACGTCTCAGCCTCGCCCTCGCGACGGGTGAGGCGGTCAAGACGTCCCGGCCGTCTCCGGCGACTTTCGGCGCGGTCTACCGGGAACTGGCGGACGCCGGATACCAGGAGATCGTCTCCCTCCACCTTTCCTCAGGTCTTTCCGGGACGGCCGATGCCGCACGGCTGGCCGCGGCATCGGCCCCGGTGGCGGTTCAGGTCCTGGACTCCCGGACCGCTGCCATGTGTCTCGGCTTCGCGGTCCAGGCCGCTTGCGTCTCCGCCGAGTCCGGCGCGGACGCTGAAGAGGTCCTCCGTGCCGCCGCAGCCAGTCTGGAGAGCAGCACGGTGCATTTCTACGTGCCATCCCTGGAGCAATTGCGCCGAGGAGGCCGGATCGGCGGGGCAGCGTCCTGGTTGGGGACGGTCCTGGCCATCAAACCGATCCTCGGCATCTCCGATGGGCATGTCGTGCCCGTGGAACGGGTCCGATCATCGCCTAAGGCCCTGGCACGCCTGGAGGAGCTCGCGGCTCTTTCCGCTTCCGAGCTCCCCGAGCAGTCCCTCGGCCTTGCGGTCCATCACTTCGGTTCCGAAGCCGCGGCCCGCGAGTTGGCCGGCAGATTGCGGACCCGCTACCCGGCTGCCCCGGCACCGGTGATCAGCGCATTGCCCGCGGTCCTGGCCGCGCATGTGGGCCTCGGTGTCCTCGCCATCGTCAGTGCACAGTTGCCCCAGGACGACTTGTCCCCATAGCCGCCCGGAGGCCGCCGGAGCGTCCGACGACTTTCTTAGCCTTGTGGGCATGGGCGGTGAACAGGGCGGGACGGACAGTGAGTCTGGAGAGGTCGAGTCTGCAGAGACGCTGCGCCGACGACGGTTGGCGCGAGCACTCGGCGAAGTGTTCGTGGAGCCTTCAACGGAGACCCTCCAGCAGCTGCCGCCCGGAACCGGGCAGGGTCTGGCGCGTCGGCGTCGGCACAGCTCCTCCCGCCGGATGCGGCTCGGGACCACCGTCCGTTCCGTGCTGGCCTTGGGCTCCCTGCTGGCGCTGCTATGGCTGGGAACGCTGCTGTTCAGCCCGGTCGCCACGGGAGTTCAGGAGGAGGCCTCCATCTTCTCGCCGGCGGCCTCGCCTCAGGCTGCGGGCGCCCGCCCCGAACGGTCGCCGGGTATCCTTTACATCCACGTCTCAGGCGCCGTGAAGCGTCCTGGGGTCATCCGCCTGCCGGAGACGTCGAGGGTCTTTCAGGCGCTGGAGAAGGCCGGTGGCGCGCTTCCCGGGGCCAGACTCTCCTCGCTCAACCTCGCCGCCGTCCTCCGGGACGGGCAGCAGGTCCGTGTGCCCTCCGAACATGAGGAGACACAGGGGCCGACCGGTCAGGAATCAACCGCCGACGGTGACGCCGGGACGGTTCACGGTGCTCCGTCCGTGGCCTTGGTTTCTCTGAACACCGCCTCAGCCGAACAACTGATGAGCCTGCCCCGCGTCGGGAAAGTGCTGGCCGAACGGATCGTGGCGTGGCGGACGGAACATGGCGCGTTCAGCCGCGTGGAGGAACTGGACGCGGTGGATGGCATCGGGCCGAAGCTTCTTGAACAGCTGACACCGCTGCTCACCCTGGAATAGGAGAGCCATGGCACGGCACAGAAGTCCGGCAGACGTCATCCGGCACCGCTTGCAATCCCGCGACGAACGTATCCAGCGGCAGCTCATGAACTCCTCACGGGTGCCCGACGTCCGTCTCCTGCCCACCGTCCTCGCGGTCTGGGTTGCGAGCTTCGCCCTGCTGCGAAGAGAGCCGTGGACGGCCTGGGGCCTGATCGCCGTCGGGGGACTGATCGTTTTCGGGTGGGCGGTCCTTGAGCTGCGGAGGAGGGGACAGGCATGGCCTCGACGCTGTGACGGGCCGCTGGCCCGTGCTCGCTGGACAGGGTCGTTCGGCATCGCGGGGCTCCTCCTCCTGACCTGTTCCGTCACCGGGCTGGCGAGGATGGCGGACCCGGGCCAGCAGGCTTTGTGGGATGGGACATCCCAGAACAGGGCCGTCCCGGTGGACCTTCTGGTCCTCGGCCATCCGGAACCAGGAGCCGGTGCCCCGTCGGAGCCTTCCACCTCCGGAGGGGCCTGCGTCCGCGGGTGCCGGACACCTGTCCTGGTCACCCGGGTCATGAATGGCACCCATTGGCACTCCGTGCTTCAGAGCGCCACGCTGCAGTGCAGCTCCGATTGCTCTCAGAACGTCACGGTCGGCACACGGCTCCGTGTGCTGGCACGTCCCGAGTCTCGTGCAGACCGGCCGGGCGATCTGACGCTTCGCGTATTGACGCCGGCCGAAACACTGGGGGCACCAGGCCGGGTGGAGCGACTGCTGCGAGGACTCCGCATTGACTTCCTGGCCCGTGCGGCGCGGATCCCAGGAGAAGAAGGGAGTCTCCTGGAAGGGATGGTCCTGGGGGAGAGGTCCCGCAACACGCCGCAGTTCACCCTCGTCATGTTCTCGACCGGACTGGGACATCTGACCGCGGTGTCCGGGGCGAACTGCAGTGTGGTTTTCACGATGGTGGTCCTGCTGCTCCGGTCGTTCCGTGTGCGGAGGGTGCTTGCGGGCGGCTTTGCGATGTCGGCCCTGCTGGCCTTCACGGCGCTTGTCGGGCCGGATCCGAGCGTGCTGCGGGCCGCGGTGATGGCGGGGCTTGCGCTGTCGGTCCTCGTGACGGGGCATCGGAGCCGCGGTCTCCCGTTGCTGTGCTGCACCGTGATCCTGTTGCTCTTCCTGGAACCGGGGCTCTCCGCTGATCTGGGTTTCGCGCTCTCCTCGGCGGCCACGGCGGGGATCATTCTCGGTGCCGTGCCGCTGAGCCTGATGCTGGGCAGGATCATGCCGTACGGCCTGGCGCTCACCGTGTCGGTGCCGTGGGCCGCACAATGGGCGTGCGCACCGCTCGTCGTACTGATCCAGCCCCAACTCACTCCGTACTCGCTCCTTGCGAATGTCCTGGTGGGGCCGTTTGTGGCTCCCGTGACGATCCTGGGGACCTTGGCTCTGGTGCTGGGGCCGGGCGGATCAGGCCTGTCGCAGCCGGTATTTCAGGCGGCGGAGTTCTGCGCGGGCGCCATCTGGCAATTGGCGAAGCTGTGCCACCGCCTCCCGGGCGCTGTTCTCGACTGGCCGCCCGGTGTTCTCGGCTTCGGCACCATGGCCCTCTTCGGACTCTGCCAGGCGGCACTTCTCTGGTGTTTCGCGCATCCGGCGCGGGTCAGCGCGACCTTCGTCCGCCTCCACGGCGTGCTTCGCGGGGACTCCGCGGCACGTTAAGATCGTAGGTAGCCCGGCACCCCAGGAAGGCAGGCATTCCCCGTCATGGCCAAGGCCACTCAGTCCAATGCACTCAGCTGGCGAGACATCACTCCTGCACCTCTCGTACTGCTTTCGGGACCGGAGGAGTACTTCGCCCAGCGGGCGCGCGACCTTCTGCGACGGCAGCTCCGGCAGGAACATCCTGACCTTGAAATCACGTCCTTCGACGCCTCTGAGTACACGGCGGGTTCCCTCACCGTGGCATGCAGCCCCTCCTTGTTCGGAGAATTCAAGCTGATCGAGGTGACTCGTCTGGAAGCCATGAACGACGCGTTCCTCAGTGACGGATTGGCTCTTGCCGCGGGCGGAGCCGAGGACGCCGTCGTACTTCTGCGGCACGGTGGTGGCGTGCGCGGGAAGAAGCTGCTGGATGCTCTCAAGGCCGCGTGGCCTGTGATCGACTGCCAGCCGTTGAAGAAGGAGACCGACAAGAACACGTTCGTCAGTGCGGAGTTCCGTGCCGCAAACCGCCGTATCGAGGGCACGGCCGTCACTGCACTCGTACAGGCCGTGGGCTCCCAGACGGCTGAGCTGGCGGGTGCCTGTCAGCAGCTGATGGAGGACACCACCGGGACCATCACCGCGGAAGTGGTGGAGAAGTACTACGGCGGACGGGTCGAGGCCAGTGCGTTCAAGGTTGCGGATGCCGCCCTCGACGGCGACGCCGCGACCGCCCTGACGACGTTGCGCTACGCGCTGGACACCGGCGCGGACCCGGTTCCGCTCGTCGCAGCCCTGGCGGCAAAGCTCAGAACACTGGCCCGGGTGGCCGGAAGCCGGGGCTCCGCCTCCCTCATTGCGAAAGAGCTGGGCATGCAGCCGTGGCTCGTCGAGCAGGCGCAACGGGATGTACGGCGCTGGACTCCCGAGAATCTACGGCGTTGCGTGCAGGCCGTGGCGGAAGCCGATGCTCAGGTGAAGGGCTTGTCCCGTGATCCCGTCTACGCGGTGGAGCGGGTGGTGCACTTGGTGGCCACCTCGGTCCGCTCGCGCTGATCCTCCGCCCTACCGCGAAAGGGCGCCCCTGCCGGACTCTGGGTCCGGAGGGCGGGCACCTCGGGTGACAAGATCTTGGACAACGCGATTTAAACAACGAGGGCGCCCGGTCCAGAACGGACCGGGCGCCCTCGCGAAGCATGAAGTGCGGGTGATGTGATCACCGCGCCGCGGGTGCGGGCTCTTTAGAGAGCGCTGACCTTCTTGCTGATGGCGGACTTGCGGTTGGCGGCGTTGTTCTTGTGAATGACGCCCTTGCTCACAGCCTTGTCCAGCTTGCGGTTGGCCACCTTGACGGCGGACTCAGCGGCTTCCTTGTTACCAGCCTCGATGGCTTCGTTGACGGTCTTCACGACGGTCTTGAGCTCGGACTTGACAGCGACGTTGCGCTGGCGAGCCTTCTCGTTGGTAAGGATGCGCTTCTTCTGAGACTTGATGTTAGCCACGTAGTGAACTCTCTTTTTATGACGGATGGGTCTAGAGGGCGTCAGATTGGCCATTGACTGAGCGGCGTGGGGATGCCTATGGCAGCCAATCATCAGTGTCCGCCGACCTGTACGGACACACAGCAAAATAGTTTAGCAGAAATTCACCGTTCCTGCCCGGTCTGGCGCGTCGCGGAACGGGTTCCGCCGCAGCTCAGTGACCGGCGGAGCGGAGTGCGCGAGTCACCGCACGGAATCGCCCACGGTCCAGGACCGCTCCTTCACGGCGGACCGAGCCTGGATCGACCCTGATCACGCGATTCACCTTGACCTCGCTGGGACGCCCCGCGCGGTCCCAGAGTCCGGACCCGATGTCGACGTAGTGACTATCGGTATGAGTGGGACTGTTGTGGTCTTTCGAGGTGAGCATCAGGCCGAGCAGCCAGCCGCCGTCGCGGCCGATCAGGAGGACCGGCCGGTCCTTGCCCTGGGCGTGATTCTCCTCGAACGGCACCCAGGTCCAGACGATCTCCCCGGGGTCAGGCTTGCCGTCTGGCGCGGGGGAGTAGCTGGTGCGGACGCGCCCGTCGTAGTCGCCCGGATAGCCGGCTGGGGAGCTTTGGCGGGGCCGGGCCGCTTTCCGCAGCCCCAATGATCTCAAGAGTCTGGAGAACACGGACATCATGGCTGACAGACTATCCACTTCGCCGCCTCCCGCCCACTGCTGCCGGATCGCCACGCGGAGGAGCGGAAGAGTTGTGAGTCATGGGAGAATAGGGGATTGATTCATCCGGCCTCCGTGACAGTCCTCTTGTGATTGCCCATTCCCGCGGGGCCGTGCCCACGGCAACAGTAAGGACGTCACGAGTGTCTCCCATGGCCCGCACCGCACCGGTGCCTGCCGCGACCGACCCGGCGCTGATCCGCAACTTCTGCATCATCGCGCACATCGATCACGGCAAGTCCACCCTGGCTGATCGCATGCTGCAGCTGACCGGTGTGGTCCAGCCCCGGGACATGAAGGCCCAGTACCTGGACCGCATGGACATCGAACGCGAGCGCGGCATCACCATCAAGTCGCAAGCGGTTCGCATGCCCTGGGAGCTGGACGGCACCAGCTATGCCCTGAACATGATCGACACTCCGGGCCACGTGGACTTCACCTACGAGGTCTCCCGTTCCCTCGCGGCGTGCGAAGGTGCGGTCCTGCTCGTGGACGCCGCTCAGGGCATCGAAGCCCAGACCCTGGCGAATCTGTACCTGGCCATGGAGAACGATCTGACGATCATTCCGGTGCTGAACAAGATCGACCTGCCGGCCGCTCAGCCGGAGAAGTACGCGGCCGAGCTGGCCAACCTCATCGGCGGCAAGCCGGAGGACGTGCTGATGGTCTCCGGTAAGACCGGCGTCGGCGTCGAAGGCCTGCTCGACAAGATCGTGCAGGATCTGCCTGCGCCCGTCGGCGATCCGGACGCGCCTGCCCGTGCCATGATCTTCGATTCGGTTTACGACACCTACCGAGGCGTGGTCACCTACGTCCGCGTGGTGGACGGCAAGCTGTCGCCGCGCGAGCGCATTCAGATGATGTCCACCAAGGCCAGCCACGAACTCCTCGAGATCGGTGTGAGCTCGCCGGAGCCGGTGCCTTCCAAGGGTCTGGGCGTGGGAGAGGTGGGCTACCTCATCACCGGCGTGAAGGATGTCAGGCAGTCCAAGGTAGGTGACACCGTCACAACGCTGAACAAGCCGGCATCGGAGTCCCTAGGAGGGTATGAGGACGCCAAGCCCATGGTCTTCTCCGGGCTCTACCCCTTGGACGGCACGGACTACCCGGTGCTTCGCGACGCGCTGGAGAAGCTGATGCTCAACGACGCGGCGCTGGTCTATGAGCCGGAGACGTCTGCGGCTCTGGGCTTCGGGTTCCGGGTCGGCTTCCTCGGACTGCTGCACCTGGAGATCACCCGTGAGCGCCTGGAGCGCGAATACAAGCTGGATCTGATCTCCACCGCTCCGAACGTGGAGTACGAGGTGACCCTCGAGGACAAGAAGATCGTCCACGTCACCAACCCGAGCGAATACCCCGTCGGCAAGGTCGCCGAGGTGCGCGAGCCGATGGTCTCCGCGACCATCCTGGCGCCGAACGAGTTCGTCGGCGCCATCATGGAGCTGTGCCAGTCCCGGCGAGGCATCCTGGGAGGAATGGACTATCTCTCTGAGGACCGCGTCGAGATCCGTTACAGGCTCCCGCTGGCCGAGATCGTCTTCGATTTCTTCGACACCCTCAAATCGAAGACCCGTGGGTACGGCTCACTGGACTGGAAGACCGACGGCGACCAGGTCGCCGACCTGGTCAAGGTGGACATCATGCTCCAGGGCGAGACCGTGGACGCCTTCAGCGCCATCACGCACCGCGACAAGGCCTACTCCTATGGCGTCATGATGACCTCCAAGCTCCGGGAGCTCATTCCCCGTCAGCAGTTCGAGGTCCCCATCCAGGCCGCCATCGGAGCCCGCATCATCGCCCGCGAGAACATTCGCGCCATCCGCAAGGACGTTCTTGCCAAGTGCTACGGCGGCGATATCAGCCGTAAGCGCAAGCTGTTGGAGAAGCAGAAGGAAGGCAAGAAGCGCATGAAGATGGTGGGCCGCGTCGAAGTTCCGCAGGAGGCATTCATCGCCGCCCTGAGCAACGACGAAGGCAACGGCAAGGACAAGGCCAAGAAGTAGCGCATGCCGAGTGCACTGCCTCTCGGGGCCCCCGCACCTGCCGACGGAATCCTGGATCCCCAGGCCGCCGACGGTGCGGGGGAGCGCCCCTTCAGCCTGTATGTCCACGTCCCGTACTGCACGGTTCGCTGCGGCTACTGCGACTTCAACACCTACACCGCCACGGAGCTGGGCGGCGGCGCGAGCCAGGCGGAGTATGCCGGCACCGCCCTCTCCGAACTCGATTTCGCGGCAGATGTCCTGGACCGTTCGGGACTTCCTCAGCGGGAGGTCTCCACGGTGTTCTTCGGTGGGGGCACCCCTACTCTCCTGAATCCCGCGGAACTGGGCTCTTTGCTCGGACGTGCCCGCACCCTCTGGGGTCTCGCCCCGGACGTGGAGGTGACGACCGAGGCCAACCCCGAGACGGTCACGCGTGAGTCCCTCGCCCGGCTGGCCGAGGCGGGCTTCACGCGTGTGTCCTTCGGCATGCAGTCGGCCGTGCCGCATGTGCTCAAGGTCCTGGACCGGGTGCACCGGCCGGAACGCGTGCCGCAAGTCGTGGAATGGGCGCGTGCCGCAGGGCTGGCCGTGAGCCTCGATCTGATCTACGGCACGCCAGGGGAGTCCCTGAGTGATTGGGAGCATTCCCTGACGGAGGCGCTGGCCTGCGAGCCGGATCACCTGAGCGCCTACGCCCTGATCATCGAGGACGGGACCAAGCTGGCCGCCCAGATCCGCCGCGGCGAGGTTCCCGACGTCGACGACGACGATCACGCCGACAAGTATGAGCTGGCCGAGGAGCGGCTGTCCGCTGCAGGCCTGCACTGGTACGAAGTCAGCAACTGGGCGCGCACTCCCGGGCAGGAGTGCAGGCACAATCTGGCGTATTGGCGCGGCAGCGACTGGTGGGGTGTCGGCCCAGGCGCTCACTCCCATGTGGGTGGTGTGCGCTGGTGGAACGTCAAGCACCCCAGGGCCTATGCTCAGCGCCTGGCCTCGGGAGTCTCGCCTGCCGCCGGCAAGGAGGCGCTCGACGGCGACACGCGCTACGTCGAGGACGTCCTGCTGCGCAGCCGCCTGGCCGAGGGCCTGCCGGTCGCCGGGCTGCGGCCTGAAGGGCGTACCGCTGTGGCGGGTCTGATCGCCGACGGACTCATCGACGCACCGGCGGCCTTTGCGGGAACCCTCCGGTTGAGTTTGCGGGGCCGCTTGCTCGCCGACGCCGTCGTCCGTCGCCTGCTGCCGGACTGAGCCAGAACTGAAGGTCATGAAAAAGGCCCGCACCGGACGGTGCGGGCCTTTGCCGTGCTTACTTGATGAGGCGGAGATTGAACCTGTAGCGATAGGGCTGGCCGCGGTTGACCTGGATCCCTGCGATCACAGAGAACACCGTGAGCGCGATCCAGATGAGCGCGGCGATGACGGCGAAGCCGCCACCGACCCAGGGGACCAGGCTCAGGACGTTGGCGACCATGGCCACGACCGTGGGAGGCAGGGTGAAGTTGAGGGCTTCCTTGGACTCCTGTGCGGTGAAAGGCCCGCGGTCCTTGAAGATCAAATAGATGAGCAAGGACGGGATGAAACCCAGGATGCCTCCGAAGTGAGCCAGCATGGCCCACTGCCTGTCCTCGCTGGCGCTCAGCGGCTCCGGGACCGCGCTGGTTCCCGTGTAATCCGAGTCCTGAGGACGCGCCTGGGCCGGCTCCGTGTTCCCGTGACCTGAGGAGGGGCTTCCCTGCGACTGAGGTCCAGATGCGTCCGACACCGGTGCTACTCCTGAGATAGTTCATGGTCGCGGGACGAGGCCCGCGGCAGTGCATTCCTCTTCAGCATAGTGGCTGGTGGGTCATGCCGTGAGGAAATCGATGACTTCCTCGACCCGGCCCAGCAAGGAGGGTTCCAGATCCGCGTAGCTGCGCACTGTGGAGAGGAGCTTCTGCCAGCCCAGGCCGATGTCCTCCGGCGTGGCATGAGGCCAGCCGAATGCTTTGAGGATGCCGGTCTTCCAATCGGTGCCACGCGGTATCTCAGGCCAGGCCTGGATGCCGAGCGTCTGCGGTTTGATCGCCTGCCAGACGTCCACATAAGGGTGGCCGACCACCAGGACATTGCCGGCGACGCCGGGCTGCCGCATGAGTTCGTCGACGATCCGCTGTTCTTTGGAACCCGGAACGAGGTGGTCCACCAGGATGCCCAGTTTGCGGCCGGTGCCGGGCCCGAACTCGCGCACCACGGACGGCAGATCGTCCACACCGTGCAGCGGTTCGACGACGATGCCCTCCACACGGAGATCGTCGCCCCAGACGCGTTCGACGAGTTCGGCATCGTGTTTGCCCTCGACCCAGATGCGGCTGGCGAGAGCGGTGCGTGCTTTGGTCTCGACATGGATCGAACCACTGGCGGTGCGCCGCGGACCTTGCGGGGCTTTGGCGGCACGCGGCGGGACGATCTTGACCGGTTCGCCGTCGAGCAGAAAGCCGAAACCGAGCTGGAAGGAACGGTTCTTGCCTCTGCGATCCTCCAAGCTGAGGATGTGCATGCCGCCGGACTTCTCGACGCGGGTCACGGCACCCACCCATCCGGTCTGGACGTCCTCGAGGACCATTCCCTGTTCCACCGGGACCTCCCTCAGCTGACGGGCGGCCGGGGCGCTGAGCTCCTGCGGCCCCCAGGAGTGGATGGGCATGATCTCTCCCTCATTTCCGGGAACGGGTGACTACGTGCCCGCGAGGGGCGGGCATACTAGAATTAGCACTTGGAGGGGTAGAGTGCTAAGAGAAACGCCGATGGAAGAAGCAGTGGAGGTGCCAGTGTGAGCGATCCTCGTCGTCTCGCCGTGCTGCGGGCCATCGTGGAGGACTACGTCCACTACCGTGAGCCGGTGGGCTCCAAGGCCTTGGTGGAGCGTCACCAGCTGGGGGTTTCCAGCGCGACGATCCGCAACGACATGGCGGCACTGGAGGAGGAGGGGCTCATCGCGGCCCCGCACACCAGCGCGGGACGCATTCCGACGGACAAGGGCTACCGGCTCTTCGTCGACCAGCTGGCCGCAGTCAAACCGCTGTCCGCACCGGAGCGCCGGGCCATTCACACCTTCCTGGACAGCGCCAGCGATCTGGATGACGTTCTGGAGCGATCCGCCCGCCTGCTCTCGCAGCTGACCCGGCAAGTCGCCGTCGTGCAGTATCCCACCGCCACTCAGGCACGAGTGCGCCATCTCGAGCTCGTCGCGCTGGGGGAGAGCCAGGTCCTGCTGGTGCTCATCACCGATGCCGGGGCTGTGGACCAGCGCGTCGCCACCCTGGGACAGCCCGTCTCCGAAGAGGAACTGGCGGTGTTGCGCACGGCGTTCCTGAACCTGAGCGTCGGGCAGCTGGTCCGAGGACTCAGAGATGCTCTGCATGCCCTGCCGCTGACCGTTCCGCCTGGCCTCCAGGCTCCGGCCACCCAACTGGCGTCAGCGTTGCTGATGCTGCTGGAATCGGGCGCTGAAGACCGGATTGTACTGGCCGGTACGGCGAATCTGGCCCGTTCGACGATGGACTTCCCCCTGAGTATCGGCCCCGTGCTGGAGGCACTTGAAGAGCAGGTGGTCATGCTCCGGCTGCTCACCGAGATGAATCAGGATCAGCACGGCGTCGCCGTCAGCATCGGACGGGAGAATCCGTACGACGAACTGGCCGGGACATCCGTGGTCGCAACAGGTTACGGCCGCGGCTCCATGTCCAAGGTCGGTGTCCTGGGACCCACCCGGATGGACTATGCCTCCTCCATGGCCGCAGTGCGCGCCGTGGCCCGGTATCTTTCACGCATTCTGGCGAACTGAGCCCCTGAGCCGGTACCGCCGTCGAAGTCAAGCAAGAGGAAGAGAAGAACAGACACGTGAGCAGCCACTACGAAGTCCTCGGGGTGCCCCGCGACGCCAGTGGGGAGGAGATCAAGAAGGCCTACCGCAAGCTGGCCCGGACCCTGCACCCGGATGTGAACCCGGGGGAGGATGCCGCCGACAAGTTCAAGGCGGTCACCCACGCCTACGAGGTGCTCTCGGATCCTGAAAAGCGCCGGATCTACGACACCACCGGCAACGAGAACGGCACGGACAACGGCTTCGGAGGGTACTCCGGCTCGGGCTTCGCGTTCCAGGACATCTTCGAGACCTTCTTCGGCGGGAGCGCGGCCGCCGGCCCCGCGTCCCGGGTGCGACGCGGTCAGGACGCCCTCATCGAGGTGCGGATCGACCTCAAGGATGCGGTTTTCGGTGTGGAGAAGACCCTCGAGCTGGAGACCGCGGTGGTCTGCGAAAGCTGCGACGGCAGTTGCTGCCAGCCCGGCACCAGCCCGGAACGATGCGACATCTGTCACGGTGCAGGCCAGGTCCAGCGGCCGGTGCGGTCCATCCTCGGCCAGGTCATGACCGCCGCCACCTGTCCCAGCTGCCAGGGCTTCGGCACGGTCATCAAGGACCCCTGCAACGAGTGCAGTGGACAGGGTCGTGTCCGCAGCCACCGTTCCCTTGCCATCAAGGTGCCGGCCGGTGTGAGTACCGGCACCCGCATCCAGCTCTCCGGGCACGGCGAAGCCGGAATCGCAGGCGGCCCGGCCGGGGATCTGTACGTACAGGTCAAGATCAACGCGGACAAGACGTACACGCGGGAGGGCGACGATCTGCACGCCTCCCTCAAGGTGCCCATGACGGCGGCCGCATTGGGGACCGATCTTGAACTGGAGACCTTCGACGGTCTGCAGAACATCAGCATCAAGCCCGGCACCCAGTCCGGAGAGGTCATCACGCTGCACGAGCTCGGCGTGACTCATCTGCGTGGCTACGGCCGTGGCGATCTCAAGGTCCGGATCCACGTGGAGACCCCGACCCGGCTCGATGCGGAGCAGGAGGAACTGCTGCGCAAACTGGCCGGCCTCCGCGAAGAGGAGTTCACTCAGGGAAAGCTGGCGAGCAGCGGCGGCATGTTCGCCAAGCTCCGTGACAAGTTCGGCAACCTCTGAGATGAGCAATCCGGTCTTCTTCGTCACCCCGGGGTCCCTTGACGACGCCGGGCCGGGGAGTCTGATCCCGCTCGACGGGGCCGAAGGGCGCCATGCGGTGACCGTGAAGCGGCTCGCGGTGGGTGAAGCGCTCGATCTGGTGGACGAACAAGGTCTCCGGGTCACGGGCACCGTGGCGGCTGTGCACGACCACGAACTCGTGGTGCGCTGCGAGTCGGTGGACCGGGAGGAGCAGGCCTCTCCGCGGCTCGTGCTGGTGCAGGCTCTGGCCAAGGGCGACCGGGACGAGCAGGCGATCGAGAGCGCCACGGAGCTGGGCGTCGACGCGATCATCCCGTGGCAGGCCGAGCGGTCCATCGTGCGCTGGAAAGGCGAACGCGCTGCGAAGGCTCTGGCCAAGTGGCGCAGCGTGGTGCGCGCAGCCGCCAAGCAGTCCCGCCGTTCGCGGACGCCCGTCGTGGAGGACTGTGTGGATTCCGCCGGGTTGGTTCGCCGGATCGGCGATGCGGAACACGCTTTCATTCTCCACGAACAGGCTGCGGAACCTCTGACCGGCCGCTTGGCCGCGCTCGGAGGGGAACCGTCCGGCAGCGCCGAGGTGCTGCTGATCGTCGGTCCTGAGGGAGGGATCTCTCGTTCCGAGCTTCAGCGTTTCCAGGAAGCCGGCGCATTGACGGCGCTTCTGGGCCCACACGTGTTGCGATCGAGTTCGGCGGGGCCGGCTGCGATCGTCGTGGCCAGCACCTCACTCAGCCGCTGGTAGCGCCCCGCCTGCTGTCGGCTGGGCGTCCGGGGCGTCTCAGCCGACGACGACGGTCTTGCTGTCCTGGATGTCCGGGGCGGTGCCGGGCCCAGTGATGCCTGCGATGAGTTCGTACTTGCCGGGAGGCAGCTGCACCGTCACGGCGAACTGGCCGACGCCCTGTTCCTGAGCCGTCACTGAGGTCAGTCCTTTGGCGAACGAGGTCTCATTGGATGAACCGTCCACGCGGTTGACCGTCCAGTGGACTTCCGTCCCTTTGCCCAGGACGATGCCTCTGAACGTCACCTGCCCGCTGTGCAGACTCGCGCCTTCTTGAAGATCGGTGAGCCGTAACGGCGAGAGATAGGCGGTGTCCCGGTGGAATGGGGCGGCCAGTGAGATGCTGCCGAAAGCCTTGACGTCGTTCCGGCCGTCGACCAACACGGTCACGTTCGGCTCGATGACGGAGTCCACCATGCCTGAAGCCCGGGCGGCGGAGACCGCAGTGAAGACCAGTTGCTGAACGGCGCGTTTGGCCATTGACGGGTCCAGGTTCTTGGAAAACGCGTCACTGCTGACATCTACGGTGATGCCCGCGGTATCGGTGATCGAGGCCGCAAGCCGCTGGGGTGGCTGCCAGGCGGTGAAGTAGTCAGGGTCGAGTGGTTTCTCACTCATCATCACCCGTAGTGCGGAGGTGACGGGATCGTTCGACTTGTCGATCTTGCGGGTCTCTGAGAAGAGGTAGGCATTGCCGCCGGTCTGGCCGATCCAGTAGACCTGCGCCTGTGTTCCGGCTTCCGCAGATTCGCTGGCGGTGCTCGTCACCTCCGGGACGGAGGAGGCCAGGGTGGACGGCTCGGGAAGCCCGGAGGACACCGTGCTGGAGGGGGTGGCGGTGCACGCGCTGAGCACGAGCGGCAATGCCGCGAGCTGAAGCCAGCGGACAAGCCGGCGGCGGGGGCGGACGGAACTGTGCGACGGCGTGGTCATACTTCTCAGGGCACCCCTTCCGGTCTGGAACCTTCCGGTGCAGGCGTGTGCGCTGACCGGGCAAAAGCGAAAGGGCTGCCTATTCCGGCAAGCCCCGATTAAACTCTAGCCACTGGCGGTGGCCGGAAACGCTTCGAGGGGTGTCGGAGGCGGAAGTGAAACCTGATTGAGACCGGGCTGTTCCCAAGCCGTGACCCGGAAGCGGTGACGTAGACTTTCAGAGGGCCGCGACACTTCGTGGCCGCGTCACTTCCACGAAAGGGTCACTCGGTCCGTCGGGCCGGCATCATGAGCGAAGAATCCCTGGCTGCAGGCCCCTTGTCCGGCCGCACCGACTTCCCGCACAGCACCCCCGTCGCACGGACCGAGGTTCTGGTCTTCGACAGCACCGAGGACATGGTCCGCACGCTCGGGGCCCACGATGAGGCTCTGAGGAGCCTGGAAGGTTCGTTTCCGACGGTCGCGTTCCACGTGCGCGGTGATGAACTGACTCTCAAAGGCCCGGCAGTCGAGGTTCAGCTGGCTCAGCGGCTCGTCCTGGAACTGCGATCCATCGCCTCCCGAGGGACGGTGGTCGGCAAGGATCTCGTCACCCAGCTTCTGGGGATGCTTCGCGCGCGGACCGCGCCCACCCCGACGGAGGTTCTCACCCAGAACATCCTTTCCAGCCGGGGACGCACCATCCGCCCCAAGACGCTGAACCAGAAAAGCTACGTCGATGCCATCGATGACAACACCGTGGTCTTCGGCCTCGGCCCCGCAGGCACCGGCAAGACCTATCTCGCCATGGCCAAAGCCGTGCAGGCGCTGCAGAACAAGGAAGTCAGCAGGATCATCCTCACCCGTCCCGCGGTGGAAGCCGGAGAGAGGCTCGGATTCCTGCCCGGCACGCTGAGTGACAAGATCGATCCCTATCTCCGTCCGCTGTTCGACGCGCTGCACGACATGATGGATCCGGAGTCGATTCCGCGGCTGATGGCTGCGGGCACCATCGAGGTCGCACCGCTGGCGTACATGCGAGGTCGTACGCTCAACGACGCTTTCATCATTCTGGATGAGGCTCAGAACACGACCCCGGAACAGATGAAGATGTTCCTCACCCGCCTGGGGTTCGGATCCAAAATGGTCGTCACCGGTGACACCAGTCAGGTCGATCTGCCCTCCGGGACCAGTTCCGGACTGCGCATCGTCCAGGGGATCCTGGAAGGGATCGAGGACATTCACTTCGCAGTGCTCGATGCGACCGATGTGGTCCGGCACCGGCTCGTGGGAGACATCGTCACGGCGTACAACCGCTGGGACGAAGGGCAGCAGAACCACACGGCGCGCCGGAGGCCCGGCCAGCAGGATCCGTCCCCTTCCGTTCAGAACCCAGGAGCAGCATCGTGAGCATAGAGGTCAACAACGAATCCGGCGTCGAGGTCAATGCCGAGGAACTCGTCCGCCTGGCCCGTTTCATCTTCAATGAGCTCTACATCCATCCCGAGGCGGAGCTTTCCGTGCTCCTCGTGGACGAGCCCGCCATGGAGAAGCTCCACATCGAGCTGATGGACGAGCCCGGCTCCACGGACGTGCTTTCGGTGCCGATGGACGAGCTCACTCCGGGTGCACCCGGCCGGATCACGCCGGCCGGTATGCTCGGCGACATCGCGGTCTGCCCACAGGTCGCGGCCGTCCAGGCGGTGAACGCCGGGCACAGCACCGAGGAGGAGATGCTGCTTCTGACGACGCACGGAATCCTCCACCTGCTGGGCTTCGACCACGCGGAACCCGAGGAGAAGGCTGAGATGTTCGGCCTCCAGCGCCAGCTGCTTTCCGCCTTCCTCGGCAAGGATGCCCCGCTGGAGACGACCGAATGACCCTGGCGGTCCTCCTGCTGCTGACGCTTCTCTTCCTCATCATCGGCGCCGTCCTCTCCGCAGCGGAGTCTGCGCTGGCGTTCCTGCCCCGTCACGATCTGGATGAACTGAAAGAGACCCGACCGGGCCATTCCGCGTTGCGTCTCTTCGAGGAGCCGCAGGCTCACCTTCGCGCGATCCGCTTCTGGCGTGTGTGGTTCGAGATGGCCGGCGCTGTCGCGCTCACCCTGGCGGTCAGTGAGCTGATCGACAATCTCTGGCTCACCGGGCTCATCGCGACGGTCATCATGGCGGTGGTCGGATTCGTGCTCGTGGGAGTCTCCCCGCGTCGTCTGGGACGTCAGTACCCGGTGAGCACGGTGCGCTATACGGCATGGCTGGTGCGTCTGCTCCGTCAGGTGCTCGGCCCGATCCCTGATTGGCTGCAACGTTTCGGCACCGCGGTCCTGCCCGCAGGCAGCTCGGACGTCGATCTGCACGATGAACTCGGCTCGCTGACGGGCGCTGAGGTGCGAGCCCTCTTCGAACGGTCCAGTGAGTCGGAACTGATCGAAGAGAGCGAGGCCGAGCTCATCCAGAGTGTGTTCGACCTGGAGGACACCCTCGTGCGGGCGGTCATGGTGCCGCGCACGGACATCGTGCACATTCACAGCGGACAGAGCCTGGAACAGGCCATGCGGCTTTTCCTGCGCAGTGGCAACAGTCGGGTGCCGGTGGTGGGGGAGAGCGCCGACGAGGTACTCGGAATCCTTTACCTGAAGGATGTCGCCGCCGCACTGTTCGGCGCAGGCGACTCCCATCAGCCATCGCTCGTCGCGATCGCACGCAAGGTACGCTTCGTCCCCGAGTCGAAACCGGTGGCCGAGCTGCTCAAGGAGCTCCAGACCGAGCAGGTGCACATGGCGATCGTCATCGACGAGTACGGCGGCACGGCGGGCCTGGTCACCCTGGAGGATCTCATCGAGGAGATCGTGGGGGAGATCGTCGACGAATACGACTCGGAGATGGCGGAAGCGGCCGAGATCGCCCCCGGTGTCTACCGTGTCAACGCCCGCATGCCGATCGACCATCTCGGCGAACTGTTCGACCGGGAGATCGAAGACGACGACGTCGACTCGGTGGGTGGTCTGCTGGCCAAGGCCCTGGGGCGGGTGCCCATCCTCGGCAGCGTCGCGATCACGCACGGACTGCGCCTGGAAGCGCTGAGCATCGAGGGCCGCCGCAATCGAGTGAATCATGTACTGGCCCAGGTGGAAACCGTGGCCGATGGAAGGGCCGAACGAGCCCAGGAGGAAGTGTGAGCCATGGCAGGACAGCGTGACGGTCTGATGAAGGACCCAGGCACAGAGGGGTATCGGGCCGGCTTCGCGATCCTGGTAGGACGGCCGAACGCGGGCAAGTCCACGCTCACCAATGCTCTGCTCGGGCAGAAGGTGGCGATCACCTCGAACAAGCCGCAGACCACACGGCACACGATCCGTGGCATTCTGCACCGTCCGGACGCCCAGCTTGTCCTGGTCGACACCCCGGGCCTGCATCGTCCCCGCACGCTTCTCGGGCAGCGGCTCAACGACCTGGTGGCTGCGACGCTCTCCGAAGTGGATGCCATCGGCTTCTGCCTGCCGGCCAACGAGGCGCTCGGCCCAGGCGACCGCTTCATCGCCCAGCAGCTCGCCATGGTCGGGCGGAAGCCCATCATCGCCGTCGTCACCAAGACCGATCTGGTGGGACGTGAGCAGCTGGGGGAGAAGCTTCTGGCCGTCGCGGCCATGGGCCAGGAGGTTCTGGGCGGTGAAGGGTTCCGGGAGATCGTTCCGGTATCCGGCAAGGACGGCTTCCAGATTCGCAGCCTCGAAGATGTGCTGATCTCCTACATGCCGCCGTCGCCGCCCCTGTACCCCGAGGGTGAACTGACGGATGAACCGGAGTCCGTCATGGTCGCCGAGCTGATCCGCGAGGCGGCTCTGGAAGGTGTCCGCGACGAGCTTCCGCATTCCCTGGCCGTCGTCGTCGAGGAGATGCTGCCGCGGGAGGGCCGGAGTGAGGACAACCCGCTCCTGGATGTGCGGGTCCATCTCTTCGTGGAACGGCCTTCACAGAAGGCGATCATCATCGGCAAGGGAGGCAGCCGGCTCAAGGAGGTGGGCACCCGTGCACGCAAGGGCATCGAGGCGCTCCTCGGGACGAAGGTCTACCTTGATCTCCACGTCAAAGTGGCCAAGGACTGGCAGCGGGACCCGAAGCAATTGGGCCGCCTGGGCTTCTGATCCACTCGGGCCGGGCCGCGGCTCATGGCCTGCTATCAGCCGAATCGCAGAAACGGCCCCTAGAATTAGACGGTTCTGTCAGTTTTGAAAGGCCCCTGAGTGACCACGCCGCACAAAGTAAAGCGTCGGGCTGATGCCCAACCGCGCAAAGCCCGTTCGCATGCTTCCGACGCGAAGGTCCTCGGCGCCCGGCACCTGGCCTCCCTGAACGGAATGCCGCTCTGGGCCAAGATCACCGCGGGCGCCATGAGCCTGATTCTCGTGGCGTTGCTCGGCTTCGCCGGCTATTGGTACTTCAGGCTCCAGGGAAACCTGAGCAAGGCTCCTCTGACGGCGTCGGGCCGGAGCCAGCAGGCGGCGAACGATGCGACGGATCGCCTCCAGATCCTGATCATGGGCACCGACACCAGGACCGGCAAGAACGGCGCCTGGGGTTCGGTCGACCAGTCTGGAGGCTACGGCAACTCCGATGTCATGATGCTGCTGGACATCTCGGCGGACAACCAGCGGGTCAGCATGGTCTCCTTCCCCCGTGACCTGGTGGTGCCGATTCCGCAGTGCACGGATCCCAAGACCAAGAAGGTCTGGCCCGCGCAACCGGCAGCGCAGCTGAACAGTGCGATGGCGGAGGCCGGCCCCGGCTGCACGGTGGACACCATCAGCAAGCTCGTCGGTCTGCAGATCGATCACTTCATGCTGGCCGACTTCAACGCGGTCACGGAGCTCTCCAAGCAGGTGGGCGGCGTGGAGGTCTGTGTCAACGCACCCATCAACGATCCCGACTCCGGGCTCAAGCTTCCCGCCGGCAAGTCCCTGGTGGAGGGCGACCAGGCGCTGGCGTTCCTGAGGAACCGGCACGGCGTGGGCGATGGCAGTGACATCACGCGCATCAAGTCCCAGCAGCAGTTCCTCGCCTCGCTGGCCCGCAAGGTACGCAGTGATGGCACGCTCACCGATGTGCCGAAACTCCTCGGGATCGCGGATACCGTGACCAAGAACCTGACGGTCGACGAGGGCCTCGCCGGTCCGCAGTCGCTCATCACGATCGCGCAGCGGCTGCAGAAGGTCGATCTGTCGAAGGTCGCCTTCGTCACCGTGCCGTGGGAACCGTCCGACATCAACCCGACCGCCTGGGTGCAGGCAAAGCAGCCGGAGGCCGGGCAGCTCTTCAAGGCGATGCGTGAGGGTGTCGATCTGACCAACCCGAACGCCAAGCCGACCGCAACTCCGAGCGCCACCCCTTCAGCCACGCCGACGCCGACGTCCACTTCGAAGGCGACGACGGGTCCGGATCAGACTCAGGCTCCCGTCACCGTGGCCAACGGCACGGGCGTTCCCGGCCGGAGCGAGGCGCTCGACACCTTCCTGCAGGCCAAGGCGTTCTTGATGCAGGCGCCGATCACGGCCGACACGACCGACCAGACGATCATCTACTACTCCTCGCAGTACCAGGGCGCGGCGAAGAAGGTGGCGGCGGCCCTCGGGATCCCCACCGCACAGCTCAAGCCGAGTGCGGACATCCTGGGCGTCCAGGTCTACGTGGGCACCGACTTCGCCAGCGGCACGGCCTACCAGGCGGTGCAACTGCCCAAGGACATCGTGGGTCAGACGGCGGCGGACAGCACCTGCCAGACAGCGTTCAGCGGCTGATCCACGGAGTACCGCGGAATACCAAAGGGGTGGGTCCCGGAAGCATGCTTCCGGGACCCACCCCTTTCCGGTACTGATCGTTCAGCGGTCCGGATGGCGGACTGCGGGGAGCTACCAGATGCGGACCCGCTCGTCCTCCGCCAGCCACATGTCGTCTCCTTCCGTTACGCCGAAGGCGTCATGGAAGGCATCGAGGTTCTTGACGATCGCGTTGGCACGGAACTCGTTGGGGGAGTGCGGGTCGATGGTCACACGACGGATGGCCTCCTCGGAACGGATCACCTGACGCCAGCCGGTGGCCCAGGCGAAGAAGAACCGCTGGGCGCCACTCAGACCGTCGAGGACCGGGGCATCGGCGTCGTCGAGCGACGCCCGGTAAGCCTTGTAGGCGATGCCCAGTCCGCCCAGATCCCCGATGTTCTCCCCGAGCGTGAGCTCGCCGTTGACATGGTGTCCCGGTGCTTCACTCGGTTCGAGAGCGTTGAACTGGTCCACCAGGCGGTGGGTCCTCTCCTCGAAAGCGGTGCGGTCCTCATCCGTCCACCAATTGCGGAGAGTGCCGTCGCCGTCGTACTGCGAACCCTTGTCGTCGAAGCCGTGTCCGATCTCGTGGCCGATCACGGCACCGATGGCCCCGTAGTTGACGGCATCGTCCGCATCGGCCTGGAAGAAGGGCGGCTGAAGGATGGCGGCAGGGAAAACGATCTCGTTCAGCACGGGATGGTAGTAGGCGTTCACGGTCTGCGGCGTCATGAGCCACTTGTCCCGGTCCACGGGAGCGCCGATCTCCTCGACATGGCGGTCGACGTCGGCCTCATGGGCCCGTTCGACGTTCCCCAGAAGGTCCGCCGGATCGATGACGATCGAGGAGTAGTCGATCCACTTGTCCGGGTAGCCGATCTTGGTCCGGAACGAATCGAGCTTGGCCAGGGCCTTCTCCTTGGTCTCGGGGCCCATCCAGTCCAGCGTGGTGATGCTGGCACGGTACGCCTCGACAAGATGCGAGACCAGTTCCTGCATGCGTCCCTTGTGTCCCTCGGGGAAGTGCTCGCGGACGTACAGCTCACCGATGGCCTCGCCCAAGGCGTCCTCGACGACGGCGACGCCGCGCTTCCAGCGGTCCTTCAATTCAGGCGTTCCGCTCAGGACGGTCCCGTGGAAGGAGAAATGGGTCTGGACGAAGTCCTTCGACAGATACGGTGCAGCCGCGTCCACGATCCGGGCGACGAGCCATTCGCGCCAGGTCTCCATCGGCTCGGACTCGAGGAGTGCAAGGAGGGCGGGGAAGAAGTCGGGAGTGCTGAGGACGAGCTCCGTCCACTTCGTGCTGTCGATCCCGGCCGCCTCAAACCACGCGCCGGCGACGGGGAATGCCTCAACGAGCTCCTGAGCGGTGCGCAGGTTGTAGGTCTTCTGCGGATCCCGCAGCGTGACCTTGTCCCAGTGGGTGGCAGCGATCTTGCGTTCGAGGACCACGATCCGAGCCGCGGCGCCGGCAGAGTCCTCCCGTCCTGCCAGGGAGAGGAGGCTGTCGAGATAGTCCTGATACTTCTCCACGATGGGGGCGAACTGTTCGTCGCGGTAGTAGCTCTCGTCCGGCAGGCCGAGACCGGACTGGCCGAGGTAGGGCAGCACCCTGGTCGGGTCACCGGCGTCGGGCGAGGGGTAGAAGTAGAACAGTCCTGGGACGGCTGCACGGAACAGCGTGCCCAGCCGCCGGACCAGTTCCTCGGGAGTCCGCACTTCGTCGACCGCGTCCAGACGGGTGCGGAGCGGTTCGAGGCCGAGGTGTTCCAGACGGTCCTCGTCCATGAAACTGGCGTACAGGCCTCCGATCTGGGCGGCGATGCCGCCGTCAGCGGCCCCACGGGTGGCGGCTTCCTCGATGAGCGCACGCACAGCTTCTTCGGAAGAGTCACGAAGGGCTGTGAAGGTCCCTTCCAGGGAGCGGTCCTCCCGGATCACCGTTTCCTCGAGCCACCGGCCGTTCACGTGCCGGTAGAAGTCGTCCTGGGGCTTGATCTCCTGGGCTGCATGGCCGAGCTCAACGCCTGATGGTTGCACGAAAGGGTCTCCTGACGGGACGGATGCGACCGCTCGTGGGCCACATGGTGGACATCGTCGTGATGCGGAACACCCTCATCCTACGCACGTGCTACTCTGACTTCGTGCATACAGGGCTGCTCCTTCTTAGCTGCCGTGGCGAGGCCTGATTTTCCGCTTCTTTAGAAGCCGGGCTTCCTCGTCGCGGAGTCCGTTGCGCCCGGCCACCCTCACAGCCCACGAGGCTCGTGAAGGAATGTAGCTTCCGATAAGAAAAGGCACCGGAAAACCATGCGAAATGCACAGCAGCCCTCGGGCATGCCGACTCACCGTTACACCCCGTTCCATGAGCAGATCACCGTCGATCTGCCGGACCGCACCTGGCCGGACAAACGCATCGAGAAGGCGCCGCGCTGGTGCGCGGTGGACCTGCGTGACGGAAACCAGGCCCTGATCGATCCCATGAGCCCGGCCCGCAAGATGAAGATGTTCGATCTGCTGGTCCGGATGGGCTACAAGGAGATCGAGGTCGGTTTCCCGTCGGCGTCCCAGACCGACTTCGACTTCGTGCGGCAGCTCATCGAGGGCAAGCACATTCCGGATGACGTCACCATTCAGGTTCTGACCCAGGCCCGTGAGCACTTGATCGAGCGGACCTATGAGTCGATCGAGGGTGCGAAGAACGTCATCGTGCACCTCTACAACTCCACCTCCACGCTGCAGCGCCGCGTCGTCTTCAAGCAGGACGAGGACGGAATTCTGGACATCGCCCTGCAGGGTGCACGGCTGTGCAAGAAGTACGAGGAGACGCTGACCGATACCAACGTCACCTACGAGTACTCGCCCGAATCCTTCACCGGCACCGAGCTGGACTACGCAGTGCGGGTCTGCAACGCCGTCGCGGACATTTTTGAGGCATCGGCCGACCGCCAGGTGATCATCAACCTGCCGGCCACCGTCGAGATGGCCACGCCCAATGTCTACGCCGACTCGATCGAATGGATGCACCGGAACCTGCACCCGCGCGACGGCATCATCCTGTCCCTGCACCCGCACAATGACCGCGGCACCGGTGTGGCGGCGGCGGAACTCGGCTACCTGGCCGGCGCCGACCGGATCGAAGGCTGCCTGTTCGGCAACGGTGAGCGCACCGGCAACGTCGACCTGGTGACCCTCGGCCTGAACATGTTCGTCCAGGGAGTCGATCCGATGATCGATTTCTCGGACATCGACGAGATCCGCCGGACCGTCGAATACTGCAACCAGCTGCCGGTTCCGGAGCGGTCCCCGTACGGTGGCGATCTGGTCTTCACGGCCTTCTCGGGTTCCCACCAGGACGCGATCAAGAAGGGGCTGGAGGCGCTCGAGGCGGACGCCGCCGCAGCAGGCGTCGCAGTCGACGACTTCACCTGGCAGGTTCCGTACCTGCCGATCGACCCGAAGGACGTGGGGCGAAGCTATGAAGCGGTGATCCGGGTCAATTCGCAGTCCGGCAAGGGCGGTGTCGCTTACCTGCTCAAGAGCGAGCATCACCTGGACCTGCCTCGTCGTGCCCAGATCGAATTCTCCGGTGTCATTCAGCGCCGCACCGATTCGGTCGGTGGCGAAGTGAGCGCGGATGACCTCTGGAAAGCCTTCCAGGACGAGTACTTGCCGTCCAAGGAGGCGACCCAGCAGTGGGGCCGTTATGCGCTGGGCGCGACGCGGACCGAATCCGATGAGAGCGGCGCCGTGACGTTGCATGCCACGATGCGGATCGACGGGCAGCAGCAGGAACGTACGGGACACGGGAACGGCCCGATCGCCGCGTTGCTGGACATCCTGCGTCAGGACGGCGTGGATGTCCGGGTCCTGGACTACAGCGAGCACGCGCTCAGTGAAGGTGGCAATGCCCTGGCCGCAGCGTACGTCGAGTGCGCCGTGGGGGAGCGGGTCCTGTGGGGCGTGGGCATCGAATCCAATACGAGCACCTCGTCGCTCAAGGCAGTGGTGTCGGCCGTCAACCGGGCCATCAGAGACCGCTCCGTCTGACGCCAGGTGCGAAAGGCCCCAGGGACGCGCCGTCCCTGGGGCCTTTCCCCTGTCCCGAGTGGGACAATGAATTGTGGCAGAGGCGAGTTTCACTTCACGCGCGTACCGGGACGACGCCGTCGTCCTGCGTACCCACAAACTGGGCGAGGCCGATCGCATCCTCACGCTGCTCACCAAGCATCACGGGCAGATCAGGGCGGTGGCCCGCGGGGTGCGTCGCACCAGCAGCCGTTTCGGCTCTCGTCTGGAGCCGTTCATGGTGGCGGATCTGCAACTCGTGCCGGGGCGCAGTCTCGAGGTGGTCACGCAGGCCCAGAGCAAAGGCTCTTATGGACACTCGATCGCTTCCGACTATTCGCGCTACACGGTGGCCACCGCGATGGCCGAGACCGCGGAGAAACTGACCGACGTCGATGGCGAGTCGGGAACGGCGCAGTACCTCCTCCTGGTGGGGGCCCTGGCAGCATTGAGCCGCGGCGCGCATGATCCCGGGCTGATCCTGGACTCATACCTTCTCCGGGCGCTGGCCACCGGCGGCTGGGCCCCGAGCTTCACGGCTTGCGCCCGCTGCGACGCCCCCGGTCCGCATTCGGCCTTCAACGCGGCCCTCGGCGGCATGGTCTGCGCGGACTGCCGTCCGCCCGGTTCTCCTGCTCCCGCACCTGAGACGGTCGAATTGCTTGCGGCGCTGCTCAGTGGTGACTGGGACCAGGCGGACCGCTCCATCGGACGGGCGCGCTCCGAAGCAGCCGGCCTGGTGGCGGCCTATCTACAATGGCATCTGGAACGCAGGGTGAAGTCCCTGCAGCACGTCGACCGATCATCCTGAGCTGAGGAATTAACACACGTGTCCTTCAATGAAGCATCGAGTGCCGGATACGAGCGGCCTTATCCGCATCCCAGCGGGGCCCTGGCGCCGTCGGTCCCCGGGGTTCTGGTCCCGCAGCATGTGGCCATCGTCATGGATGGGAACGGCCGCTGGGCCAACCAGCGGGGGCTGCCCCGGATCGAGGGACACAAGGCGGGCGAACCGGCCCTGCTGGACGTGGTGGCCGGAGCGATCGAACTCGGGGTCAAGTACGTCACCGTGTACGCGTTCTCCACCGAGAACTGGAAGCGCTCTCCCGAAGAGGTGCGCTTCCTCATGGGATTTAACAAGGACGTGCTTCGAAGGCAGCGGGATCAGCTCAACCGCTGGGGAGTGGAGGTCCGCTGGTCGGGACGCCGGCCGCGGCTGTGGGGATCCGTCATCCGGGAACTGGAAGCCGCCGAGGAACTGACCCGCGGCAACACCCAGTGCGTGCTCACCATGTGCATCAATTACGGTGGCCGGGCCGAACTGGTGGACGGATTCAACCGGATGGCGGAAGACGTCGCCGCGGGGAGGCTGAAGCCCGGGCGGATCACCGAGAAGACGGTGCAGCGGTATCTTTACCAGCCGGATCTGCCCGACGTCGACCTGTTCATGCGTTCCTCGGGTGAGCAGCGCAGTTCCAACTTCCTGCCGTGGCAGTCGGTGTATTCCGAGTTCGTCTTCCTCGACGAGTTGTGGCCCGATGTCGACCGGCGCACCCTCTACCGTGCCGTCGAGAACTACGCCCGGCGCGACCGGCGTTACGGGGCGGCGGTCGATTCCGCGGCAGTCTGAACCAGCCAGTCCATGCATTCCTTGTAGGCCTGCTCCCGCACATCGCGGGCGGACATGAAAATGTCGTGGATGGCACCACGATAGCGGAACACCGCCACCCGGCGGCTGAGCCCGAGCGCCCTCTTGGCCGTCTCATGGACGTCGATCACGGCGTCGAGGGTCTTCAGCTCCTCGGTGTAGTCCGTCTGGATCTTGCTGCGTTCGCTCAGCATGACCAGAACGGGCGCGTCGATGTTCAGTCCGTGCTGCACCCGGGAGTGCCCGTTCATGACGGCCTTGATCCAGCCTGCGCGGATGGGGAATGACTCGCGGGGACGCCAGGCGGAGACGATATGCCATTCGCCGTAGGCCTTGTCGCTGACGCTCTTCCAGTACGCGGGCATCTCCGGCAGGGGGAAGGCGTGTTTCGGATCCGCTCTGGCGAAGGGCTCCACCAATTGCGTGGCGATGGTCCGTACGAGTGAGCTGCCTTGGAGCTCGAGCCACGGCGAGTTGAGGATCACGCTCGCAAGACGCCCTGGATTCCTATCGGCCCAGAGAGGCGCGATGAGCCCTCCGAGGGAGTGGCCGAGCAGGTGGATCCTCAACTCGGTGGCCCCTCGGAGCCTCTCGGCTGCTTCGAGAGCGGACAGAGCCGCCTCGATGTCCTCGTCGTAGATCTCCAGATCTGCGCTGAAACCCGCCGTCTGGTGTTCGTGGAGGCTCCGCCCGAACTTGCGCAGATCGAGCGCATAGAAGCTCGCGCCATGGTCTTCGAAGTAGTCCGCCAGCTCGGTCTGGAGGAAATAGTCGGCCCAGCCGTGGACGTAGAGGACGACGTCCTGGTGACCCGATGTCTGGGCGCGGCGTTGCCGGACAGCACTCAGCCAGGAGGGCCAACGGTGTTCCCGGGCGGCATGTGAGAGCTCGCGATGGGCCTTCCGCCTGACCAGGGTCGCGGTGACCGGACCTTCCTCGTCCTCGGTGAGGGGGAGTGAACACTGTTCGAAGTCATTGAACAGCACGTCCTGGCTCCAGACCAGCCCGGTGGGCAGAGACGAGGTCATGAGGAGTTCCTTCCTGAATCGGTATACACATCAGAGCACACGGAGCCAGCGTTCCAGGCGGGCATAGGCCTCGCCCCGGACCGGTGCGGGGGAGAGGAAGACGTCGTGCAGGGCTCCATCCACACGCTCCAGGGTGACCGAACGGCCGAGCTCGAGAGCCCTCAGCGCCATGGTGTTGACGTCCAGCACCGCATCGCTGCGGCGCATGTCCTCCCGCCAGAGAGGCCCGTTGGAACTGGAGGAGGACATCAGCACGACGATCGGCATGGGGAGCTCCAGCCCTCGGGCGACCTGCCCCTGGCCGCTGAGGATCGCACTCAGCCAGCCCGCCCGGACAGGGAAGGCCAGGGGAGGGCGGTACCGCTCGTCGAGTTCCCATTCGCCCTCGGCTTCGGCGCTGATGCTGCGCCAGTAGAAACCGCGTTCCGGAAGCCTGAGCACCGTCTTGGGGCGGACCCGGCTCAGCGGAGCCAGCAATGAGCGGGCGGCGTGCCGGACGACCGGGCTGCCGTGCATCTCCAGCCACGGGCTGTTGAGGACCAGGCCGTCCACCCGTCCGGGGTGGTTGGCCGCCCACAATGCAGCCACCAGGCCGCCGGTGGAGTGACCCATCAGGATCAGCGGCCTGGCCTCACCACCCTCGTTCACGACGTCCAGCGCGGCCTGGATGTCGGCGTCGTAATGGCGGAGATCCGCCACATACCCGCCGGTGGTGTCCGGACGCAGGTTCCTGCCGTGGTTGTGCAGATCGAGCGCGAAGAAGTCCAGCCCCTGCCCGGCGAAGAACTCCGCAAGATCCCTGTTGAAGAAGTAATCGCTCCACCCGTGCAGAAACAGGACGGCACCCGACGATGCGCCGGCCGGATGGCGCGGCCGGTGCCGGATCAGAGTCGCGGTCTGCGCTGTCCCGGCCCGCACATGGTGCAGTTCCAGGGACTCGAACTCCGGTCCCAGGATGTCGGGCTGCCACTCCATATCCCCTCCTGAAGCTCCGATGTCCGCATCGTAATCCTAGTCCTGGCAGCTCTTCATTTGTCTGGGGTGCTCTGAGGGGAAAAAATGGACTCATGCGCATTTATCCCACCGTCTTCCGCCTTGCCTTCTCCTGGATGGATCCGGAGAAGGCCCACCGGATCGGTTACCAGGCGATCCGATTCTTCAACACGGCAGGAGCCGGGGGACTGCTGCACCGTATCAACCGTCCGCACCCTGCGCTGAAGACCCGCGCTCTCGGCCTGGACTTCCCGTCGCCTTTCGGCCTCGCCGCCGGCTTCGACAAGGAAGGGCTGGCCATCGAGGCTCTCGCCGCGATGGGTTTCGGGCACATCGAGGCAGGCACCATCACGGGTTCTGCTCAGCCGGGCAATGAGAAGCCGCGTCTCTTCCGTCTGGTCGAGGACCGGGCGGTGATCAACCGGATGGGGTTCAACAACGACGGCGCCGTCGAGGTCGCTCCGCGGATCGCGGCCGCGCGCGCCGCGCTGTCACGGAAGTACCCGGGGGTCCGCCCGGTGATCGGGGTGAACATCGGCAAGACCAAGGTGGTGGAGCTGGAGCATGCCACGGAGGACTATCTGCTGAGCACGAGGACCCTGGCGCCTCAGGCCGATTATCTGGTGGTCAATGTCAGCTCACCGAACACCCCCGGCCTGCGGCTGCTGCAGAACGTGGACTCTTTGCGTCCGCTCCTGGAGGCGGTCGGCGAGGAGGCTGACCGCAGCGCAGGCCGTCATGTCCCCCTGCTGGTGAAGATCGCTCCGGATCTCAATGATGAGGATCTCGACGACGTCGCGCGGCTGGCAGTCGATCTGGGCCTGGACGGGATCATCGCCACGAACACGACGATCGGGCGGGAGGGCCTTGAGGCCCCCGCCGAGAAGGTGGAGGCCTGCGGGGCGGGCGGACTCTCCGGAGCTCCGCTGAAGGCCCGCTCGCTGGAGGTGCTTCAGCGACTCCGCGCCCAGGTCCCCCAGGAGATGACGATCATTTCGGTGGGCGGTGTCGAGACCGCGGACGATGTTCAGGAGCGGCTCGACGCCGGGGCGAACCTTGTGCAGGGCTACACGGCTTTCCTGTACGAAGGACCGTTCTGGGCCGGCCACATCAACCGCGGTCTCGCCAAGCTGCGTCGGTAGCCACCATGACGAAAGGCGCCGTCCCACCCCTCAACGGGTGGGACGGCGCCTTTCGTGCGGCCGGCTGAATTACTCGGGGCGCTGCCCGCGGCTCACCTGAGGCTTCGGCAGACGCAGCTTCCGGAACTGCAAGGCCCGCATGCAGCCGTACCAGACGGTGCCGCGTTCGACCTGTCCGAACTTGTTGGTCAGGGCCTTCTTGAGACGCCGGCTCAGCCAGAAGGTGTCGACGAAGACGACGAGGAACATGACCCAGAAAGCCGCCAGGACGATCCACTGGCCGTCGCTGCGCTGGGGGACCACCAATGAGACCACCACGAAGATGAGCGCACCGAACATCAGGAACTCGCCGACATTGAAGCGGGAGTCCACGAGGTCACGGGCGAATCGCTTCTGCGGACCCTTGTCGCGGACCGGAAGGAAACGCTCATCTCCGGTGTCCATGGCTGAACGCACCTTGGCGCGCTGCTCGGCGACGGCGAGGCGCTCGGCCTGCTTGGAGGCCTTCCGGTCCTCCGGGACCAAAGGCCGCTTGCGCGCTGCCACCTGATCCTTCCGCTTAGGGGTGGGGGCGCCTTTGCCGGCCAGGGGAGCGGCGGGGCTCACCTCGGTCTCGGCCGGCGACTGGGGCTCGTCCTTCTTTCGTCCAAACACCCCACAAGGATACTCGTTGCGGACCGTCCCCACGCCATTCCGCAGCTCATCCGATCTCACGGACGCTTCAGCCTGGTGAGAAGGCTTCGCAGGTAGGCTGGGCGCATGACTTCTCACGAGGAAAACACCCTGGCCGCAGCCGGCCCACACGCCGAGGCACTGCGCGCAGCGATCGACGAGTCCTTCACCGGAACCCTTGAGACCCTCAAGGATCTTGTCGCCATTCCGGGCATCGCCTGGGCGAGCTTCGACGCGAGCCAGCTGGACCGCAGCGCAGCGGCCGTCGCCGAGCTCGCCGAAGCCGCAGGTTTCCCGCAGGTCGGCGTGCACCGGGCCGCCAAGGAGGACGGAACGCCGGGTGGGCCCGCCGTCGTCGCCCGCCGCCTGGCGAAGGAGGGCAAGCCCACCGTCCTGCTGTACGCGCACCACGATGTGCAGCCCCCTGGAGACACCGCGCTCTGGGAGTCTGCGCCGTTCGTCGCGGTTGAGCGGGACGGTCGCCTGTACGGCCGTGGCGCGGCCGACGACAAGGCGGGGATCATGGTTCACCTCGCCGCAAGCGCGGCCGTGGCGAAGGTCCTCGGGGACGAGCTCGGCCTCGGTGTGACGCTGTTCATCGAAGGCGAGGAAGAGGCCGGGTCCCCGACGTTCCGGGCGTTCCTCGAGGAACACCAGGCCGAGCTGGCCGCCGACGTGATCGTGGTCGCCGATTCGAGCAACTGGAAGATCGGCGTCCCGGCGCTCACCACGAGTCTCCGGGGACTGGTGGACGGCACGGTGGAGGTTCGCGTCCTCGATCACGCCGTGCATTCCGGCATGTTCGGCGGGCCGGTGCTGGATGCACCGACGCTGCTGGCGCGGCTCATCAGCACCTTCCACGATGAGAAGGGCAACGTCGCGATCGCCGGACTGGTCTCCCACGACGACGCCGACGTCGACATGCCGGAGGCGGATTACCGTGCGGACGCCTCGGTGCTCGACGGCGTGCGGCTTGCGGGAGAGGGAAGCATCACCTCCCGGATCTGGACCAAGCCGGCCCTGTCCATCATCGGCATCGATGCGCCCAGCGTGGAGGTGGCCAGCAACACGCTCCTGCCGGCGGCCCGGGCCAAGTTCAGCCTGCGCATCGCCCCGGGTCAGTCCCCGGAAGCAGCCATGGACGCGGTCCGCGCACATGTGGAGTCAAACGCTCCGTTCGGTGCCCAGGTGACCTTCACGCCGGGGGAGATGGGCAACCCGTTCGCGGTCGACATGGGATCGCCGGCCGCTCGTCTGATGATGGAGTCCTTGGCCCAGGCCTGGGGGACCGAATCGGTCGGAACGGGCATCGGCGGCTCCATCCCGTTCATCGCAGAGCTCGTGGAGCTCTACCCGCAGGCGCAGATCCTGGTCACCGGCGTCGAGGATCCCGACTCCCGCGCACACAGCGCCAACGAATCTCTGCACATCGCGGAGTTCCGTAAGGCGATCCTGGCGGAAGCCCTCCTCTTGCTCGCACTCAACGACGGGCACTGAGCCTCTCCGGGAAGAAGAAAGGGGCCGCGCGCGTTGACCTGAGTGTTAAGGCGTGTGGGCCATCCGCCGTAGCATAGTCAGAGACGTAACGTCCCTGGGTCATGACAGGCCCCGGGAAGATGAAAGAGGAGAACCGCCATGAGCACCAGCACCAGTGAGAACGTCGCTGCCACCACCGATGACGGGCTGCCGAGCCACGAGGTCCTGCTCAGCGACGTGGCCGCGGACAAGGTCCGAAGCCTCCTCGAGCAGGAAGGCCGTACCGATCTGCGCCTGCGGGTCGCCGTGCAGCCGGGTGGCTGCTCCGGCCTGATCTACCAGCTGTACTTCGACGAGCGTGTCCTGGACGGCGACTCGGTCCGCGATTTCGACGGTGTCGAGGTCGTGGTGGACAAGATGAGCGTTCCGTACCTGAGCGGCGCTTCCATCGACTTCGAAGACACCATTTCCAAGCAGGGCTTCACCATCGACAACCCGAATGCGGGAGGGTCCTGCGCCTGCGGCGACTCGTTCCACTGAGCCCTGCCCCACCACGACAGCCGTGTGCTGCGCACGTCACTCAAGAATGTGCGACGCACACGGCTGTTGTGTGAGCAAAACGCTGTTCGTAGCGGTAAGCTCTACATCGGGTAGTAAAACTCAAAGCTTGTGGTGCCATAAAAACGTCGCCACGTGCAGAAACAAAGAGGAAGGGCCGTCTGTGAGTTCGCAGAACCGAACCGGCAGCCGACGCGGGAAGATCACGGCGATCACCGGCGTCGCCGTAGCCGGTGCGTTGGCATTGACCGGATGTTCATCGGAGGTCGCCAGGGGGTGGCTTCCTTCTGACAAGGACGTCACCAATCACACCGGTCGGATCATCGACCTCTGGGTGAACTCATGGATCGCCGCTATTGCCGTCGGCATCGTCACCTGGGGTCTGATCATCTGGTGCATCATCGCCTACCGTCGGCGGAAGGGCACCACCGGCTTCCCGAAGCAGCTGAGCTACAACCTGCCGCTCGAGGTCTTCTATCTGACGATCCCGCTGTTCATGGTTCTGGTCTTCTTCTACTTCACCGACCGTGACCAGCAGGCGATCGATGACCGCTCGAAGCCGGCCGACGTCGTCGTCGACGTCCGTGGCAAGCAGTGGGCATGGGACTTCAACTACAAGCAGGGCAACGTCATTCAGCAGCCGGTCTACGAAGGCGGCGTTCAGGCGCACCTGACCGGTAATGACGTGGACAAGGACAAGCTCCCCACCCTGTACCTGCCCGTGAACAAGAGCGTCGAGCTGGAGCTCAACTCCCGCGACGTCATTCACTCCTTCTGGGTCCCCGCCTTCCTGCAGAAGCGCGACATGATCCCGGGCAAGACGAACTACCTGAACTTCACGCCCACGAAGGAAGGCACCTACGACGGTAAGTGCGCCGAGCTCTGCGGTGAGTACCACTCCGAGATGCTCTTCCGCGTGAAGGTGGTTTCCGAGGCCGAGTTCCAGGCCCATATGGAAGATCTCCGCAAGCAGGGCAATACGGGCGAGCTTGGCAACAAGTACGACCGCAACCCGAATCTGAACGCAAAGAACTAAGGGACGTCTCGTGGCTACCTACACTCAACCCGCTGGGGTCCTGGACGCACCTGTGGTGCCGAAGTCCAAGGGCCGGATCGTGGTCAACTGGATCACGTCCACCGACCACAAGACGATCGGGTACATGTACCTGATCGCCTCGTTCATCTTCTTCTGCCTGGGCGGCGTCATGGCGCTGCTCATCCGTGCGGAGCTCTTCGAGCCCGGCATGCAGATCCTGCAGACCAAGGAACAGTACAACCAGCTGTTCACGATGCACGGCACGGTCATGCTCCTGATGTTCGCCACGCCGCTCTTCGCCGGCTTCGCAAACGTCATCATGCCCCTGCAGATCGGCGCACCCGACGTCGCCTTCCCGCGACTGAACGCGCTGGCCTTCTGGTTCTTCCTGTTCGGCTCCACCATCGCGGTCTCCGGCTTCATCACCCCTCAGGGTGCCGCCTCCTTCGGCTGGTTCGCCTACGCGCCGCTGTCCAATACGACGTTCTCTCCCGGTGTGGGTGGTGACCTCTGGGTGTTCGGCCTCGGCCTCTCCGGCTTCGGCACGATCCTGGGCGCGGTCAACTTCATCACCACGATCGTCTGCATGCGTGCCCCGGGCATGACCATGTGGCGCATGCCGATCTTCACCTGGAACACCCTGATCACGGCCATCCTGGTCCTGATGGCGTTCCCCCCGCTGGCTGCGGCCCTGTTCGGCCTGGGTGCCGACCGTCGCTTCGGAGCACACATCTTCGACCCGGAGAACGGCGGAGCCGTGCTCTGGCAGCACTTGTTCTGGTTCTTCGGTCACCCCGAGGTGTACATCATCGCGCTGCCGTTCTTCGGCATCGTTTCGGAGATCTTCCCGGTCTTCAGCCGTAAACCGATCTTCGGTTACAAGGGCCTGGTCTACGCCACGATCTCGATCGCGGCCCTCTCGGTCACGGTGTGGGCACACCACATGTACGTCACCGGTTCCGTGCTGCTTCCGTTCTTCTCCTTCATGACGATGCTGATCGCGGTCCCGACCGGCGTGAAGTTCTTCAACTGGATCGGAACACTCTGGGGAGGCTCGATCACCTTCGAGACCCCGATGCTCTGGAGCCTCGGCTTCATGGTCACCTTCCTCTTCGGTGGTCTGACCGGCATCATCCTCTCCTCGCCGCCGCTGGACTTCCAGCTTTCCGACAGCTACTTCGTGGTTGCGCACTTCCATTACGTCGTCTTCGGCACCGTGGTGTTCGCGATGTTCGCAGGCTTCTACTTCTGGTGGCCGAAGTGGACGGGCAAGATGCTCAACGAGCGCCTTGGCAAGATCCACTTCTGGATGCTGTTCCTCGGCTTCCACGGAACCTTCCTGATCCAGCACTGGCTGGGTGTGCTCGGCATGCCGCGTCGTTACGCGGATTACATGCCGCAGGACAACTTCACGTTCATGAACCAGTTCTCCACGATCTCCTCCTTCGTCCTGGGCGCGTCCCTGATCCCGTTCTTCTGGAATGTGTACATCACGTGGCGCAGCGACAAGAAGGTCACTGTGGATGACCCGTGGGGCTTCGGTGCTTCGCTCGAGTGGGCCACGTCCTGCCCGCCGCCGCGCCACAACTTCACGTCCATCCCGCGTATCCGCTCTGAGCGTCCCGCGCTGGATCTGCACCACCCGGAGCTCGCTCCGGCTCACACCTCCGCAGTATCGAAGGGAGTCGCCAAGTGAAAATCGAGTCCTGGCTCTTCGGAACCGGCGTCTTCTTCTTCGTCCCGGTTTCCATCGTCTACGGTTTCCTGACCAACTGGACCGAGTGGGTCGGCATCCTCGGCATCCTCCTGGTGGGCGGCCTGGCCGGCATGATCGGCTTCTACCTCGGCTTCACCGGCAAGCGCGTCGGTATGCGTCCTGAGGACCGCGAGGACGCCGAGATCCATGAAGGCGCCGGCGAGCAGGGCCACTTCAGCCCTTGGAGCTGGTGGCCGCTGGTCCTCGGCCTCGCGTGCGCCGGTGGTTTCCTCGGCCTCGCGGTCGGCTGGTGGATCCTCTTCATCGCAGCAGGCCTGGCCGTCGTGGCTCTGGTCGGCTGGGTGTTCGAGTACAGCCGAGGCGATCACGCTCACTGAGTGACTCTTCGCAGCTGACGACAGACGACGGCGGCCCTTCCTTCGGGAGGGGCCGCCGTCGTCTGTTCAGGTGCGGGGATGGCGGCAGCGCCGCCGCCCGAGGCTCAGCGCTGAGTCTCCAGAAGCTCCTTGAGTCGTTCGAGCGTCGTCTGCGCGGCGGGGGAGCGGTACTTGTCATCGTCGAGCCCCAGGACGACGTCCGTGCCCTGGGTGAAGTCCGCTGTCATGACCTCCAGCAGTGACCGGGCGTCGACGGGTTCCTGGCCCACCTTCGCGATGGTGACCGGCAGCTCCGTTTCGGTGACGGCGCGGACGAAGTCGGCGGCGGGCCTGGCATGCAGTCCGATCGCGGCGGCGATGCGGGCGCGGACGAGGGGCACGGGTACTCCTAGGAATTCATTAGACCGGTACAGCTATCTGAACAAGAATAGTAGCTGTCAACCGTTCATCCGCGTCCACGGAGTCAGCATGCCCATCAGCGCCTCGGCCATCAGCGGTGAGATCGACAGGAACAGCCCTGTACCGCTCTATGAGCAGCTCAAATCGCTCCTGCTGGCATTCATCGACAGCAGTTGTCAGCCGGGAGCCGAGCTGCCCTCAGAGCGCGCGCTGTGTGAGCGTTTCGCCCTCGCCCGCATGACGGTACGCCAGGCCCTGGATTCCCTCGCGCGGGACAATGTGGTGGACCGGATGGTCGGCGTGGGCACCTTCGTGCACCGCCCCAAGATGGATCTTCAGCTCAAGCTGACCTCGTACAGCGAGGAAATGCAGCGCCGAGGCATGGTGCCGACGTCGCGCGTACTGAGCTTCGAGGAGATCAGGTCGAATGCCCATCTGGCCAGGGAACTGGAGGTCGCGGAAGGCACAGCGGTAGTGCGCTTCCGGCGGCTCCTGTTGGCCGACAATGAGCCGATGAGCGTCGACGAGAACTTCATCCTGTCCTCCCGTGCGCCCGGCATCACGGCAGGCAAGGCTCCGGTGTCCCTGTATGGCGAACTCGAGCAGAACTATGGCCTGGTGATGGACTGGGGTGAGGACATCGTCGAGGCCACCGCGGCGAGCCCATCGGTAGCCACGTTGCTCAAGGTGGACATCGGGTCCCCGCTGTTGAAGATCCAGCGCCATGCGTACGTGGCGGAGACCATCGTGGACTACTCGGTGTCCTATTACCGTGCGGACCGCTACTCCTTGCGTGTCCCTCTCCAACGGCAGGGCAAGAAGTCCCCGAGGAACTACCGCTCCGCGCCTCCGCCCGGGGTGTGACGGCCGGCGCTGGATCAAGACCCCTGCTGCTGTTCTGTTGTCTTGTAGAACTCTGCGGTAGTCGGCTCCGCACCACGTGCATGCGAGTCATCAGCGTCGACGTCACCATTCCCGATGGCCGAGTCCGCTACTGGGGGAGCGAGTCCGCTACCCGGGATCGCTGATTCACGCCTCCAGTAGCGGACTCGGCCGGGCAGCGGTTCCGTACACGGCCCAGCGGCTGGGTCGACGGGCGTCGGAAGACGGTCTTACCGCAGAGACGAAGAAGGCCCCCACCCGAGCGGGTGGGGGCCTTCTTCGTCAGAGCAGGAGACTCAGTGGCTCAGGCTCTTGCTGTCATCAGAGGACTCGATCTCTCCGTGGTGCCCATGGGCGTGAGACGCCTCGAGCTCTGCGGGAGTGACCGGTGCGACGCGATCCTCGAAGAACCACTGAGAGAACTTCGCACGGCGCCGTTCCTTGCGGTCCACCACACCCTGCGCATTCGGCTGTGCCGGCAGCGGCTCGGGGGACTCGAAGGAGACGAGACGGTAGCGCTTGTACTCGTTGAGCGGCTCATGGACCTCGATGAACTCACCGTGCGGCAGGCGCACGATGCGTCCGGTCTCGCGGCCGTGCAGGGCGATCTCACGATCCTTGCGCTGCAAGGCCAGCGCGACGCGCTTTGCCACCATGAATCCGATGATCGGGCCGATGAAGAACAGGGCCCGGAGCCAATACGTCACATCGTTCAGGGACACGTGGAAGTGTGTGGCGATGAGGTCGGAGCTGGCTGCTGCCCACATGACGCAGTAGAAGATGAATCCAGCGACGCCGATGCCGGTACGAGTCGGTGCGTTACGCGGGCGGTCCAGCACGTGGTGCTCGCGGTTGTCCTTCGTGATCCAGCGTTCGATCCACGGGTAGGTGAAGAGAACGGTGAAGACGATGCCGGCCGGAACGAGCGCCGGAAGCAGGACGTTCAGCGTCAGGACGTGCCCGAAGATGATGAATTCGAAGTGCTGGCGGTATCCGTCGAGGGAACCGATCACACCTGGCATCAGACGGAGGGCGCCGTCGACCCAGCCGATGTACCAGTCAGGCTGGGTGCCTGCGGACACGGGGGAGGGATCGTACGGGCCGTAGTTCCAGATCGGGTTGATGGTGAAGAAACCTGCCATCAGAGCGATCACGCCGAAGACGATGAAGAAGAAGCCGCCTGCCTTGGCCGCGTACACCGGGCCGAGCGGGTAGCCGACGACGTTGCGGTCGTTACGGCCGGGGCCGGGGTACTGCGTGTGCTTGTGGACGACCACCATGAACAGGTGGACGGCGACCATCAGCAGAATCAGTGCCGGGATCAGGAGGATGTGCAACACGTACAGGCGGCCGATGATCGCGGTGCCCGGGAACTCCCCGCCGAAGAGGAAGAAGGAGATCCAGGTTCCGATGACCGGGATGGACTTGATCACACCGTCGATGATGCGCAGGCCGTTGCCGGAGAGCAGATCATCGGGGAGGGAGTAACCGGTGAAGCCGGCGGCCATGGCCAGGATGATCAGAACGCCACCCACGACCCAGTTCAGCTCACGCGGCTTCCGGAAGGCGCCGGTGAAGAACACGCGCAGCATGTGCACCGAAACAGATGCTACGAAGAGCAGCGCCGCCCAGTGGTGCACCTGACGCATGAACAGGCCGCCACGCACCTCGAAGGAGATGTTGAGCGACGAGTTGTACGCTACCGACATCTCGACGTTGTACAGCGGCGAATAGCTGCCGTGGTAGTGCGTCTCGGCCATCGACGGGTCGAAGAAGAACGTCAGGAAGGTGCCGGACATCAGGAGGATGACGAAGGAGTACAGAGCCACCTCGCCAAACATGAACGACCAGTGGTCCGGGAAGACCTTCCGGCCGAATTCCTTCAGGATTCCGGACCCACCGACGCGCTGGTCGACGAAGTCGGTGAAGCGGCCGAACTTGGTCTCCGCCTCGTAGGTGGAGTGCTCAGCTGTTGAGGCGGCGCTCATGCTCGTCACGCTCCCAGTAACTCGGTCCAACAGGTTCCTTGAAATCGCTCGTCGCCACGAGGTATCCCTCGTCGTCGACGGCGATGGGCAGCTGCGGCAGCGGGCGGCTTGCCGGGCCGAAGATCACGGCGCACTCGTTCGTCAGGTCGAAGGTCGACTGGTGACACGGGCACAGCAGGTGGTGCGTCTGCTGCTCGTAGAGAGCAACGGGGCAGCCGACGTGGGTGCAGATCTTCGAGTAGGCCACGATGCCGTTGTAAGCCCAGCTCTCGCGCCCGGGGGAGGGGTGAAGCTCATCCGGGTTGAGGCGCATGAGCAGCACGACGGCCTTGGCCTTCTCGTTCAGCTTGCCGGTCTCGAGGTCGTTCAGGCCCTCCGGAATGACGTGGAAGGCCGAGCCGATCGTGACATCCGCAGCCCGGATGGGGGTTCCATCGGGGTCGCGGGTCAGGCGCTTGAGCTTGCCGTCCTTCGGAGCCCACATGGTGTGTGCCAGCTTGTCGTCCGGGCGGGGGCCCAGATCACCGAAAACGGCCAGCGCGGGCAGCGGGGCCAGCGCCACAGCACCCAGAAGGGTGTTGCGGATCAACGGGCGGCGCTTGATGCCGGATTCCTCGATGATGGTGTCGGCGATCGCCACAGCGGCCTGACGGTCTTCTTCGGAACGCAGCTCATGGCGCTCCTCCGAGACCTCGTGGTCAGGCATGAGCGTCTTGGCCCAGTGCACGATGCCGGTGCCGATACCGAGCATTGCGAAAGCGGTGCCCACACCCAGCAGCATGTTCTGCAGACCGATGTCCTTGGTGCTGGACGTGTTGGTCAGGTCGATGGCGAAGTACGCCACCAGGAAGACCAAGGTGCCAATCACGGACACGAAGAACAGAATCGCGACCTGACGTTCCGCGCGCTTGGCGGCCTTGGGGTCTTTGTCGGCCAGTCGCGGACGATGAGGGGGGATTCCAGGATCCTGGAATGCTCCTTCATCGTGCTGACCAGCCGTAGCTACGGTGCTCGAGCTTGTCGAGCTGCCGTCACTATGGTTGCCCATGGTTCCCCTTTTTCCCTCTCTGAGTTCGGCTACTGCCGAGGTTCTTGAATGTCTACGCCGCTGTCAATGCAGCGACCACGTGGTGCGCGCTTCGTCAGCTGCTGCGCGAAGTGAGCCAGATCGTGAAGCCGATGATCACAGCCAGTGCCGCAGTCCACACGAAGAGACCTTCGGAGACGGGACCAAGGGAGCCCAGTTCCGCTCCACCCGGCGACGGGTTGTTCTCGATGGTCTTCAGGAAGGTGATGATGTCCCGCTTGCCTTCCGGAGAGATGTTCGCATCGTTGAAGACGGGCATGTTCTGCGGGCCGGTGACCATGGCCTCGTAGATGTGCGCGCTCGATACGCCGTGCAGGCTCGGAGCGAACTTACCGCGGGTCAGCGCGCCACCGGCGGCTGCGGCGTTATGGCACATGGCGCAGTTCACGCGGAACAGCTCGCCACCCTTGGCCGGATCGCCCTGACCATCGATGATGTGTGCGTCCGGGACGCTGGGGCCGGGGGCCAGGGATGCGACGTAAGCCGCGAGCTGGCGGGTCTGCTCTTCATTGAACTGAGCCGGCTTGACCTGAGCCTGCGGGCCGTTCATCTGCATCGGCATGCGGCCCGTTCCAACCTGGAAGTCAACCGCTGCGGCACCGACGCCGACCAGCGAAGGACCTGCCTGGGTGCCGGAGGCGCCCATGCCGTGACAGGTGGAGCAGTTGGCCACGAAGATCTTCTTGCCTTCTTCAACATCGCCGGCGCTGTAGCTCTTCGTCTCGGCCTTGGCCTGGTTGGCCGTCGAGGCGGCAGCGTAAAGGCCACCGGTGAAGAGCAGGCCCAGCAACAGCAAGGCGATTGCCGCGAGCGGATGACGTCGCTTCAGGGAAAGTGCCTTCACTTGGTGGTTCCTTTGATCGATCGTGTGTCTGCCGCCCGGGCAGACACGGAGTTTTCTTTGCCGTGTTCAGTGCTCAAGGCACGTCTCACTTCAGGACGTAGATGACCAGGAAGAGCCCGATCCAGACGACGTCGACGAAGTGCCAGTAGTAAGAGGTCACGATGGCGGACGTCGCCTCGAAATGACCGAACTTCTTGGCTGCGAAGGAGCGGCCCAGGATGAACAGGAAGGCAATGAGGCCGCCGATGACGTGCAGGCCGTGGAAGCCGGTGGTCATGTAGAAGGCGGAACCGTACGCATTGGCGTTCAGGGTCACGTGCTCGCTGGTCAGCATGGCGTACTCAGTGGACTGGCCGGCCACGAAGAAGGCACCCATGAGGAACGTCAGGACGAACCATTCGTTCATGCCCCAGCGGGCGACCTGGAAGAAGCCTCCCGTGCGGCGAGGCTGGAGCCGCTCTGCGGCGAAGACGCCCATCTGGCAGGCGACGGAGGAGAGCACCAGGACGATGGTGTTCACCAGTGCGAAGGGGAAGTTCAGCTTCGCGGTTTCCTCGGCCCAGAGCTCACCAGAGGTGGAGCGCAGGGTGAAGTACATGGCAAAAAGACCGGCGAAGAACATCAGCTCGCTGGACAGCCAGACCACGGTCCCAACGGAAACCATGTTTGGCCTGTTCAGCGTGGGATGCGCCGGGGTACTGGGGGCATGAGTCGCTGTGGTCACATAGACATTATGTCTGTAAAACGGCGCGCTGCCCAACGCAAAGCGCCGTTTCGGCTCACTTTTTCTACAGAGCTGCGAAAACGACAGTGGTTTTCCGCACCGGAAGGGGTGCTGCAGTTCACATTGCGGGCCTGACGGCGATGCCTCGATGGGACTCGATAGGATCTGTACCGTGACTAACGAGCGCCAGACCCCGCGAGTTCCCTGGACTTGGCCCCTGCTGATCGGGGCCCTCCTCAAAGGGGAGGATCTCCCTGCGGAGGCCACCGCCTGGGCCATGGGTCAGGTCATGGACGGAGCGGCGAGTCCCGCGCAGCTTGCAGGCTTCCTGGTGAGTCTGCGCGCCAAGGGTGAGACGGTCGAAGAACTGGACGGCCTGGCCGGAACCATGCTGGACCGGGCCGAGCGGATCGCCGTGCCCGGAGAGACTTTGGACATCGTCGGCACCGGGGGTGACGGCCTCGACACCGTGAACATCTCCACGATGTCTTCTTTGGTGGTCTCTGGTGCGGGGCACACCGTCATCAAGCACGGTAACCGCGGAGCCTCGACGAAGGCCGGTTCCGCGGATGTGATCGAAGCGCTCGGCGTGCGTCTGGATCTCCCCGCCGCCCGGGTCGCCGAGATCGCCCGGCAGGTGGGTATCACGCTGTGTTTCGCCCAGGTCTTCCACCCCTCGTTCCGGCACGCCGGCGTCGTCCGTCGCGATCTCGGGGTGCCCACGGCTTTCAACGTCCTCGGTCCCTTGACCAATCCGGCAGGGGTGACGGCCCAGGCCCTCGGCGTCGCCAATGAGCGGATGGCGCCGCTGCTGGCGGGCGTGTTGGCTCGCCGCGGAACCCGGGCCTTGGTGTTCCGGGGCGATGACGGACGGGACAAGATCACGACATCGGCGCCGTCGACGCTCTGGGAAGTGCGGGAGGGAACGGTCACGGAGCACCGTCTCGATCCCCGTGACTACGGGGTCGAGCTGGTTCCCGTCGAAGCACTCAAGGGATCCGAGCCCGATGAGAACGCCGCCCTGGTGCGACGTTTCCTGGCGGGGGAGCGAGGGGCGGTCCGCGACGCGGTGGTGCTGAACGCGGCCGCCGGCCTGGTCGCCGTCGCGCCCGGGCATGACGCTCCGCTGCCGGAGAGGCTGTCCGTCGCGATGCGGGTCGCCGAGGAGTCGATCGACTCGGGAGCGGCGGCAGATGTACTGGACCGCTGGGTGGAGGCCAGCCGCGGCTGACGTCCTGCGGCGGAATCTGAACCTGGATGAAACGGAGGGCGCCGGGATATTCCCGGCGCCCTCCGTCCGTGCGGTGAAGACTCAGTCGTCGATGCCCATCGAGAAGGCCTCGTCAAGGTCCTCTTTCGAATACGAGCGGAACGCGATGTGGGTGGTCGTGTGCACGACGGCGGGCACCTTGGAGAGCTTGTCGGCGATCACATCGGCCAGATCCTCGTGCTTGTTGACCTTGGCGATCGCGATGAGGTCCCAGTCACCGGTCACCGAGTAGACCTCCGAGATCCCCTCGATGGCGGCGATCTGCTGTGCGGATTCGGGGATCGATGAGGTGTCCGTCTTGATGTGCACGAATGCGGTGATCACGGCTGTCCTTCCGGGTGGTACGGGCTGTGGCTGCTCTGCGAGAACTCTATTACAGGGTCTTGCGCTTCAAGAGGAGCATGCGGGCAAGAGCCCAGAGCGCGCGCCAGCCGAGCAGGACCAGCGCGAGGAACAGTGCGGCCACGATGATGAAGGGGAGCACGACGACCTGGCCGGTGAGGGCCCTGAGGACCATGCCGCCCACCAAGGCGCCCAGCCAGACGCTGATGCCGGAGGGCCAAACGGCGAGAGGCCTCTTCCAGACGCGGCCGGCCACCCAGCCGATCGCAGCACCGGCAAGGAAAGGCCATGCGGTGGCGAGGACGCCCAGGGCGCCTTCGGTCTGGTGGTGGGCATCTCGTCCGATGGCTGCGAACAGGAGAATCAGCGCGGCATCAAGGACGGCGGCGGGCCAGAGGTGGCGGGGCGGCACAGGAGTGTTCATCTCTTCTTCCAGGTTCAGAGGTTTCGGCGGCGCAGCAGCACCATGGTCTCGTAGTGGTGACTCTGGGGGAACATGTCCATCAGACGCACCCGGATCGGTTCGAGACCCGGCATCCTGGCAAGGTCTTTGGCCAGCGTCACGGCGTTGCAGCTGGAGTACAGCACGTGCCGGGTGGGGGATTGGTCCAGGAGCGCGCACAGCTCGGCGCCAAGTCCCCTCCGGGGTGGGTTCACGATCACCATCTCGGGCTGTTCCTCAGCGTCACGGACGAACGCCGTGGCGTCTCCGGCTGCGAACTCCAATCCTCGCAGGCCCGCTTCGTCTGCACTGAGCTGTGCACTGGCGATCGCCTCTTCACTCATCTCGATGCCGGTGATCCGGGGGTGTCCCGCATCGCCGTCGGCAAGGGCGCGAGCACTGTGCAGCGCGAAGCCCCCGACCCCGCAGTAGAGATCCCACAGCGTGGCCGGACCCACCTCGCGCACCCAGTCACTGCCCTGCCGGTAGAGTTCGCGGGCCACGGCCGTGTTGGTCTGGAAGAAGCTGCGTGTGCGCAAATGAAGGGTCAGCCCATCCAGTCGCATCGGCAGGGACGACCGCTCGGTCAGCAGGATCTCCTGCTCTCCTTCCAAGGTGGCCTTGTGTTCGGGATGGATGTTCGCAGAGACGACGACGGCGTCCGGCAGTTCGTGCTGCAGAGCAGCCAGATGCTGACGGAGGCGGGGGAGAGGGGCCTCGCCGCTGAGGACGAAGCGCAACATCAGTTCCCCGTCGGGTGACTCGGTGACGAGTACATACTTCAGTTCGCCGCGTCGTTCAGGCACCGAGTAGGGCGTCAACCCTGCCGCGGTGATGAAAGCCGCAATGGCAGGGAGAGTCTGCGTCAGGCCGGGCGAACAGAGCCCGCAGGCTCTCAGATCGACTCCGAGCCCGTCGGCATCAAGGATCCCCAGGGTGGGAGAGCCAACGGTGCCGCCGACCACCATCTTGGCCTTGTTGCGGAATGCGGACTCGTCCGACGCGTAGCTGGGCAGCCAGGTGATCTCGCGGAAAGCGGAGAGCTGGTGTCTCAGGTGTGCTTCTTTGCTCTGAAGTTGTGCGGAATAGGGGATGCCCATCTCGGTGCAGGAACGGCAGAGGCCGGCGTCGAAGTAGTCACACTGCATAGCTCTTCAAGTCTAGTCGGGCGTGGGGGGGGGGGGGGGGGGGGGGGGGGGGGCGCCCCCGGCCCCCCCCCCCCCCCCGCCCCGGGCGGCGGGGGGGGGGTATGTAAGAGCGCCCAGACGCTGCCGAACCCCACAGCCGAGGCACCGGAACACAGC
>NZ_JBIVFT010000004.1:305915-314031 GCF_044748305.1 Arthrobacter sp. NPDC090010 | reverse complement strand
GGCGGGCGGGTGTTGTTCTTAACCCGCGGTGTTGTTTTTCTCATTTTTTCAAAAACAACAACCCCCCCCCCCCCCCCGCGCGGGGCGGGGGGGGGGGGCCCCCCCCCCCCCCCCCCCCCCACCACACCAACAAGGGCGCAAAACCGGCGAGCAGACGCCGGGACCGCTAGTTGAAGACCACGGTGCGGTTGCCGTCCAGGAGGACCCGGTGCTCCGCGTGCCACTGGACGGCCTGGGCGAGGGTGCGGCCCTCGACGTCGCGGCCCATCTGCACGAACTCCTCCGCGGTGCGGCTGTGGCTGACGCGGATGACCTCCTGCTCGATGATCGGGCCCTCGTCCAGATCCGCCGTCACATAGTGGGCCGTGGCGCCGATCAGCTTCACGCCGCGGGCATGCGCCTGGTGATACGGCTTCGCGCCCTTGAACGACGGCAGGAAGGAGTGATGGATGTTGATGGCCCGGCCCTCCAGCTCCCGGCAGAGATCGTTCGAGAGGATCTGCATGTACCGGGCCAGGACGGTCAGCTCGATCTCCTCGTCCTCGATGATCTCCAGCAGTTTCCGCTCGCCCTCGGCCTTGGTGGCGGAGGTGACGGGGATGTGATGGAACGGGATGCCGTAGAACTCGGCAAGCGGGGCGAGATCCGTGTGATTGGAGACGATCGCCGGGATCTCGATGGGAAGCGTCCCGGAGCGATGCAGGAACAGCAGATCGTTCAGGCAATGGGCCGCCGTCGAGCACATGACCAGAGTCCGGACCTTCTGGCCCACCGGGTGGACGGCCCAGCGCATCCCGAACGCATCCGCCACCGGGGCGACCGCCGTGCGGATCGCCTCGGAGGCCGCCGACGTCGTCACCTCCACCCGCATGAAGAAGGTGCCGGTCGTGGCGCTGCCGTACTGCTGCGAGTCGACGATGTTGCATCCGACGGTCATGAGGGCGCCGGAGACGGCGTGCACGATGCCGGGACGGTCGGGGCAGGAGAGCGTCAGGGTGTATGACGTGGGGGCTTCAATCACAAGGCTAAGGATATCCGTCGTGGGGTACGCTAGTGCCGTCGCAACTGGCGTCGGATGGGTCACCATCAGGGAGCGGCACAGTCGAAGACCACGGATCGTCCGCCTGGGCCGAGGGTCACGTTTTCCAATGCATCGCTGCGTGAAACCTTGGCCTGAACGCCAGACGGATCATGCGGCGGCGCCAGGAGCCTGACCTGCAATCGCATTCCCGTATCGCCAGGAGCATTCTGTGACCTCTGTATCTGCGCAGGAATCCGTCAGCAACCTTCCGCTGGCTGAAGTCGACCCCGAAATCGCCGCCGTCCTCGAGCGTGAGCTGAACCGCCAGCGCACCTACCTCGAGATGATCGCGTCTGAGAACTTTGTCCCCGTTTCCGTGTTGCAGTCCCAGGGCTCGGTGCTGACCAACAAGTACGCGGAGGGCTACCCCGGCCGCCGCTACTACGGCGGCTGTGAAGAGGTCGACGTCGCCGAGTCGCTGGCGATCGAGCGCGCCAAGGCTCTGTTCGGCGCCGAGTTCGCGAACGTCCAGCCGCACTCCGGTGCCACGGCCAACGCCGCCGTGCTGCACGCGATCGCCCGCCCCGGTGACACCCTCCTGGGCCTGTCCCTGGACCATGGCGGTCACCTGACCCACGGGATGAAGATCAACTTCTCCGGCCGTCTCTTCAACATCGTCGCGTACGGCGTGAACCCGGAGACGTCCCTGGTGGACATGGACGAGGTCCGCCGCCTCGCACTGGAGCACAAGCCCAAGGTGATCATCGCCGGTTGGTCGGCCTACCCCCGCCAGCTGGACTTCGCGGCCTTCCGGGCCATCGCCGACGAGGTCGGCGCCTACCTCTGGGTGGACATGGCCCACTTCGCCGGCCTGGTGGCCGCGGGCGTGCACCCGAACCCGGTCCCGCACGCTCATGTGGTGTCCTCCACCGTGCACAAGACCATCGGCGGCCCCCGCTCCGGCTTCATACTGACCAACGACGCCGACCTGGCCAAGAAGATCAACTCGGCCGTGTTCCCGGGCCAGCAGGGCGGTCCGCTCATGCACGTGATCGCCGCCAAGGCCACCGCCTTCAAGATCGCCGGCACCGCAGAGTTCAAGGATCGCCAGGAACGCACCTTGCGCGGCGCCGCGATTCTCGCCGAGCGCCTCACCCAGCAAGACGTCAAGGACGCCGGCATCGCCGTTCGTTCCGGCGGCACCGATGTGCACCTGGTGCTGGTGGATCTGCGTGACGCCGCCATCGACGGCAAGCAGGCCGAGGACCTCCTCCACGAGGCTCACATCACCGTGAACCGCAACGCCGTCCCGAACGACCCGCGCCCGCCGATGGTCACGTCCGGACTGCGCATCGGCACCTCCGCCCTGGCCACCCGTGGATTCGGCGATGCCGAGTTCACCGAAGTGGCCGACGTGATCGCCCTGGCGCTCCTGCCGGGTGCGGACATCGACGCTCTGCGCGCCCGCGTGGACGTCCTGGCCTCCGGCTTCCCGCTGTACCCGGGTCTGGCTCAGTGACGGAGCAGTCCGTGGATCGCCGCTTCGCATCGGCTCGGATCCTGGACGGCCGGAAGGCTTCGGCCGCCATCAAGCAGGAACTGACCGAACGCGTCGCCGCGCTCAAGGAGCGGGGCGTCACTCCGGGCATCGCAACTGTCCTGGTGGGCGCCGACCCTGCGTCGCAGCTGTACGTGTCCATGAAGCACAAGCAGTCGCTGGAGATCGGGATGAACTCGATCCAGCGCGAGCTTCCGGCCGACGCCACCCAGTCGCAGGTCGAGGACCTCATCGACGAGCTCAATGTGGATCCTTCCTGCCACGGCTACATCGTCCAGTTGCCGCTGCCGAAGCATCTGGACACGGATGCGATCCTGGAACGCATCGACCCGGCCAAGGACGCGGACGGCCTGCACCCCACCAACCTGGGGCGCCTGGTGCTGAACGTGAACGGACCGATCGATACCCCGCTGCCCTGCACCCCGCGGGGCGTGATCGAGCTGCTGCTGCGCAACGACTACGACCTCAAGGGCAAGCACGTGGTGGTGGTCGGCCGTGGTGTCACGATCGGCCGTTCCATCGGCCTCTTGTTGACCCGGCGCGAGATCAACGCGACGGTGACCCTGACGCACACCGGGACCACCAATATGTCGGAGCTGCTCAAGCAGGCCGATGTGATCGTGGGTGCCGCCGGTGTGAAGCACATCGTCAAGGCCGAGGACGTCAAGCCTGGTGCCGCACTGCTGGACGTCGGCGTGACACGGGAGACGGATCCGGAGACCGGCAAGAGCCGTGTGCACGGCGACATCGACCCGGCCGCGGCCGAGGTCGCCGGGTGGATCTCCCCGAATCCCGGCGGTGTGGGTCCGATGACCGTGGCCCTGCTCATGACCAATGTGGTCGAGGCCGCTGAGCGGGCAGCCGCTCGCCTCTGACGGTTTCTCCCGTCTGAAAGTGACACTTACGGCTGAGGCGCCGGACCCGGTGGGTCCGGCGCCTCAGCCGTACCTGTCAGCCGCCGTCGCGGGCGGTCAGGACCAGACTGTCACCCAGCGGTGTCCGGTGATGTTCGACGGCGGCACCCCGGCGCGCGCTGGTGACCAGCCCGGCGTCGCGCAGCACGGTCAGGTGATGCACCGCCGTCGACGGCGCGAGGTGGCACAGCCGGGCCACGTCGGTGGTGTTGTGAGCCGTTTCGAGGATGCTGAGTACTGCGGCGCGGCCGGTGCCGAGGAGGCGTCGAAGTGCCTCGCCGTCGCCGACCAGGCCCGAGCGGTGCCATTCGGGGGAGAGGTCCAGCACGGGGTAGAAGAGTGTCGGTTGCACGGGAGCCTCGGTCAGGACGGAGCACCATGGGCTGGAAAGCACTGACGGCACCAGAAGCAACCCCTGCCCGTGGCAGTCGACCTCCTCCTGCCAGGCATTCATCCTCACCTGCACCGTGCCGGGTCGCCAGCTGACACGCTCATGCAGCCCTCTCACCATCGCCCCTGCACCGAGCTCAGCCATCGTTCCGGATCGTCTGGTGATGTCGGTCAGCAGGAGGCGGCGTACTTGTTTCCAGTGCGGCTCGACGAGGGCGTCCCACAGGGCGGACCACGCCTCGGCGATCCTGCCCAATGCGAGGGCAGGATGCTCAGCCATCCGCTCCACGGCCCGGTACCGCGGTCCTTCTGCAAGGAGCAGCACCTTGCGCAGCTGATGCGCGACCACGTCCGGAGGAGTGCTCCGGAGCGTCTCCAGCTCATCGTCCGGTGTCCTGTCCGGGCTGGGAGGCCCGGTGAGGAAGTCCGGGAAGTAGCCCTGAGGAGCGATCAACAGGGCCAGGACTGCGAATGCCTCCTCCGGCAAGTCACGCCGGGCGCTCCGCAGCCAGCCCCAATGCAGCGGACGGGACTGCGCCGTCTGCAATAGGCGGATGGCGGCGGCAAGCTCGTGACCGGGCGAGATGCCGAACCTCAGGGCTGCGACATCATCCAGGCCCAAGCGGAATGCCACGATGTTTCGATCCATATCGAAAGGTTAGCGGCGGTGTGCGCCCGTCCGTGACAGTGGTTCTCACACCAGAGGAGACGGAGTACGAGATGAATGCAGTGACAGTGCTTGAGCCCGGCAGCCTGGCTTTGCCGGGCAGTAGAACGGAGCGGTTCGAGGGGGAAGCGCATGGCCTCGGCCTGTCGTATTTCCTGGTGCGGACGCCGCACGGCAAGGGGGCGGCACTGCATCGCCACCCGTACACGGAGATGTGGCTTGTCCTGGAGGGAGAAGCGACCTTCCGTTTCGACGACGGCGAACGCGCCATGGAACTCGGAAGCACCGTCATCGTCCAGGCCGGAACGTGGCATGGTTTCATCAATCATGGGCAGGAACCGCTGGTGATGGCCTGTCTCCACGATTCGCCGCGCATCATTCAGGAATTCAGGGACGAGACGGCCTGAGGCCGGGGAACAGGAGGACGGAATGTCATTCCAGGCATACCTTGACGCGATCGAGGACAAGACCGGCAAGACGCCCAGAGTCCTGCTGGAGGAAGCCACCGCCAAGGGGTTCGCGGAACCAGGAACCAAGGCGGGAGTGGTCCTCGAGTGGCTGAAGGATGAGTACGGGCTGGGCCGTGGACACGGCATGGCTCTGGTACACGTTCTCAAGAACGGCCCGACCATCAGCGACAAACACGTGGGAAGCGGTGGCGCCCATGCCGACGCCTCCACCGAACTCTGGCTCGACGGCAAAGTGAGCAAGCCGCTGAGCTGAGCGACGCCTTCCGACAGCGCCCTTTCTGGCCACGTCCTGTGGCTGTCCACATACTCCAGCTGGGGGACGCGGAACGCCGGGGGTCCGTTTAGGCTCAGGAACATGGACAGAGCACGCCGGTTCCGGATCGCCAGGGTGGCCTTGCCGTGCGTCGTGGCGGCCATCCAGGTGCTGGGTGCCACGGCCGTGGCTCATTGGCGCGGACTTCAGCTGCCCCCGCAGGGCTACGCGCTACTGCTCCTCTCCGCCGTCCTCTTATTCTGGATGTTCCGCAGGCCCACGCTGGTCCTCGGGGGAGAGACGCTCCTCACCGGTGCCTACGCCCTGGCCGGGTTCCCGCCGGGCCCGGCTTTCCTGGCTTTCGTTCTGGCCCTGGTGTATGCAGGGGCCCGCGGACGCAGGTGGCAGGCCTGGACGGTCGTCGGACTGGTCACGGTGGTGGTGGTCGTCTCCGCGGCGGGATGGTTCCGCGGGTCCTTCTGGGAACACGTCTCGTTGCCTGACGGTGCTCCGCCGTTCCTGGCTGCGGGGGTGCTGCTCGGTGAGGCAGCCCGAAGACGGCGTCAGCGCATCTCCGAATTGCGCCACCAGCGCATGGCCCGCAGGCAGGCCGAGCGCGACGAATACCGTCTGACGCTCGCGCGCGATATCCACGACGTCGTCGGCCACTCCCTCTCACTGATCAATGTCCAGGCCTCGGTGGCTCTGCATCTCGGGGAGAAGGACCCAGCGCGGCTCGTGGCCGCTTTGGAGGACATCAAACAGGCCAGCAAGGATTCCCTGGCCGAGGTCCGCGAACTTCTGGACGTGCTGCGTGACCCGGGCCAGGAGGGCGGGGCCCCGCTCTCTCCATCGCGGGTGCGGCGGAGCGCGGATTCGCTGGCTGCGCTGATCGATGAAGCGCGCGACGGCGGTCTGCGGGTGACTCTGAAGCCGCCGGACGGGCGCGGCCCGGCCCCTTCTCCGCGGGAATGGGCGAGGCCTTGTGATGTGCTCGACGACGGCGGGCGGGACGCTCTCTACCGCGCCGTCCAGGAGGCTCTGAGCAATGTACGGCGGCACGCCGCCCACCCTGAAGCGGTCCTCGGGCTGGAACAACATGAGGACTCGGTCCGCCTGGAGTGCACCAATCCCATGGATGGCCGGGAGCCCCGGGAAGGCCACGGGCTCAGAGGCATGCGTGAGCGGGTGGCGGCTGCTGGAGGGAGCGTGGATGCCGTCTCGCGCGATGAGGAATTCTCGCTGGTGGTCCTGCTTCCGATCGGACCAGGCACTCATCAGGGCGCTGTTCCGGATGACGGACTGACCTGGAGTAGGAGGGATGATGAGCTTCTCTGAGCAGGTACCGCCACGCCCTGTACGAGTGGCGCTGGCGGACGACCAGGCGCTCATCCGCGCCGGATTCCGGGCGCTCATCGAGGCCGAGGACGGGCTGGAGGTCGCAGGTGAATGCGGCAGCGGCAGGCAGGCCGTGGCTTTGGCTCGCAGCGCAGCACCGGATGTGATGCTCATGGACATCCGGATGCCCGATGGAGACGGGCTGGAAGCGACCCGGGAGATCGCCCGCCACGGGGTCCGGCCCCGCATCATCATTCTGACCACCTTCGGGCTGGACGAGTACATCGTGGAGGCGATCCGGGCAGGTGCCGCCGGCTTTCTGGTCAAGGACACCGAACCGGCAGAACTCCTGCGTGCCATCCGGGCGGTACATGAGGGTGACGCGCTGCTGTCGCCGGGAGTGACCCGTCAGGTACTGGAGCTCCTCCGGAGCGGTGGTGACACCGCGGCTCCCCGTAGCCTGGCGGAACTCACCGAACGGGAGCGTGAGGTGCTGGCCCTTGTCGGTGAGGGACTCAATAATGCGGGAATCGCGGAGCAGCTGTACATCACACCGCTGACCGCCAAGACCCATGTCTCCCGGATCATGGGCAAGCTGGGATGCCGCGACCGCGCGCAATTGGTCGTGGCGGCCTACGAATCCGGGCTGGTCCGGCCTGGCTGGGCGGGCTGAACGGTTCCGCCACTACGCCTGTGAGCCTGTTCGGATCATGCCTGAGGCGTGTCCGGCCGAGTCGGGCCGCGTCTGCGAACCCGTCTCCGCGACGGTGGTTCTCTTTCGGAAGGCGGTACTCCTGCCGACTACTCCCCATGGAGTAGTGGCGGTCGCAAAGTGCTTCCCTGGGGCAGACGCGCAGGCCCTGCCGAGCGCGAAGGATGGAATCAGACCGGAGCACCGGTCCACAGCGGCCGTTTCCGACGGCTTGACGAAAGGTTTCATCATGCTCAGCACAGCAGCACTTGCCGCGCCGGCGCTCGCCGCTCACGGAATGTGGGCCGGAGGGTTCTTTCCCTGGTTCCTCATCTTCCCGTTCTTCTGGTTCGTCCTGCTCTTCGTCGGGATCTTCTTCTTCGCCCGGCGCCGTCGGCATTGGGCCCATCAGGCAGGCCGGGTGGGAGCCGAATCGGTTCTCCGGGAACGGTACGCGCGGGGCGAAATTGATGAGTCCGAGTACCGGCAGCGCCTCGAGGTGCTTCGGGCCAATTCCTGACGCGCCCCAGGCGGTCCATCAACGGCCCATCAACGGCCCGGAGCAGTCTTCGATCTGCTTCGGGCCGGCAGAACCGGGCCTCACCCGGGTCAGTCCCCGTGGTCCAAGTCGCACGTCCGACACGAGCGCCCGCCCTGACGTCGCCGAGTCCGCGGTTGGGGGGGGGGGGGGGGGGGGCCGGGGGGGGGGGGGGGGGCCCCCCCCCCCCGCCCCCCGCGGGGGGGGGGGGGGGGGGGTTTTTGTTTTGGTTTTTTATTAAAACAACCCACCCCCCCCCCAAACCCCACGAACTCG